>CAJUTD010000034.1:27684-30147 GCA_910589635.1 uncultured Lachnospiraceae bacterium
AAATAAATACCCATCTGCCGCACTTCCTTTCCAAAATCATTGTATCACACCTCTTGCATGTTCACCACAGATTTTCGACGCAAATATTTATACAAGGTATCTGCGGCAAAGCTTTTCCCTCGCCCTTTGTCCGTCGCAATCTGCACGGAACGTTTGGGAATCACGCAGTCCAGATGGATCTGCACCAGTTTCTTTTGCGCCAGTAACGGCTCCGCCAGCTTTTGCGGCACGAAGCCGATGCCAAGATTATTTTCAATCATCGGCAGCATGAGGCCGGAGGTTTCCACCTGCATATCGGGTTCCAAATCAATCTTATGTTGGATAAAAAAATCCTTATATAGTTTATAGGTTGCGCTTGCGCTTCCCAAGCCAACCCAGGGATAATCCTCGATATCTTTGACCGCCAAAGGAGAAACACAGAGATTATTATATTGCAAACCGCCTACCAGTATTTCTTCAAATTCCAACACCTTCTCACAGGAGATCGTCTTCGGCGTCTCAAAAGGCATTGTCAGCACAGCAAAATCAAGTTTTCCGCTAATTAGATATTTGACAGTTTCCGGCGTCGTGTGGTTATGGATTTTAATTTTGACTGCCGGATATTTTGCCTGAAAATCATGCAGCGCATCCAGTAGAAAAAGATATATCGCCGTCTCTGTCGCCCCAATCTCAACTGTGCCGCAGCACTGCGCATCCTGCCTGCATAGTTCTTCCTGCGCGTTCAAAAGCTGACGGTATGCAATCTCCACATGGGAAAAAAGCTGCTCGCCCTCTTTTGTCAAACTGACGCCCCGGGCTTCGCGTATGAACAGCCTGCACCCCAGCTGCGCTTCCAGCAGTTTCAAGATACGCGTCACATTGGGCTGGTTGCTGCCCAATGCCATAGCTGCTTTCGTTATATTCTGATATTTTGCCACATAATAAAAGATTTTATAGTACTCAAAATTTATATCCATATATTTTTTATATTCCTGCTATATTATATATATATTTTAAATATTTCTTTGCAGGTAGTATAATACATCTTCGGTGAGATGTAAACGAAAAGTGAAATATCAGGAAAGGATTGATTACATATGAATAAAGATTTGACCGTCGGGAATCCCGGAAAAGTATTACGTTCTTTCTGCCTGCCCATGTTTGGCAGCATTGTGTTTCAACAGCTTTATAACATCGCTGACTCGCTGGTCGCCGGCAAATTTATCGGGGAGAACGCTCTGGCGGCAGTGGGTAACAGTTATAATATTACGCTTATTTTTATTGCTTTTGCATTCGGCTGCAATATCGGCTGCTCCGTAATCGCTGCGCAGCTCTTTGGGGCAAAGGATTACAAGACCATGAAATCCTGTGTCTATACAACTTTAATTGCCAGCGGCGTCTTATGTCTTGTACTGATGCTTGCCGGGCTGCTGTCCTGTGACACACTGTTGCGTATGATGAAAACGCAGGAAGAAATTATGGCTGATTCCTCCCTGTACCTGAATATTTATATTTGGGGCCTGCCCTTTTTATTCTTCTATAATATCGCAACAGGCATTTTTTCCGCGTTAGGAGATTCCAAGACGCCCTTTCTCTTCCTTGCAATCTCCTCCACCGCCAATATTTTGGTTGACATTCTTTTCGTGCAAACATTTTCCATGGGCATCGCAGGCGTAGCATGGGCAACTTTTCTCTGTCAAGGAATCAGCTGTATTTTTTCTGTCACTCTGGTCTTAAAACGCCTGGCAAAGATAACTGTCCCCGGCAGTGTCCCGCTCTTTTCCTGGCTGATGCTAAGAAAAATTGCCGCAATCGCCATTCCCAGCATCTTGCAGCAATCGTTTATCTCCGTGGGAAACATGATGATCCAGGGATGTATTAACAGTTTTGGCGTCAGCGTCGCCGCCGGATATTCCGCCGCTGTAAAATTAAATAATCTGGTAATCACTTCATTTACCACAATTGGCAACGGTATCTCAAACTTCACCGCACAAAACCTGGGTGCAAATAAATTGGAAAGAATACGAGAAGGGTTCCATGCCGGTCTAAAACTGGTATGGTGTATTTGCATTCCATTCTGCATTGTTTATATCTGCCTTGGCAAATATCTGTTACTGTTATTTATGGAACAAAGCTCTGCCACTGCGCTTATGACGGGCAGGCAATTTCTGTGGATTCTTTCACCCTTCTATTTCATAGTTTCGGCAAAGCTGATGGCAGACGGCGTTTTACGTGGTGAGGGGGCCATGCGCCAATTCATGATAGCCACTTTTACCGACCTTATCCTGCGCGTCGTCCTGTCGTTTGTACTTGCCGGCTGGACAGATTCAGCGCTCGGCATATGGTGTTCCTGGCCGGTCGGCTGGACAATCGGCATGGGCGTTTCCGTTTTCTTTTATTCCCGCGAGCAACGAGGAAAATAGGGCTGCCGCACGAAGACAATATGTTGTTCAAAAGGTCTTGCCGCTCATGCGGCAAAGACAG
>CAJUTD010000035.1 GCA_910589635.1 uncultured Lachnospiraceae bacterium
TATTTACTGCGTAAACAGTAATCTTCGCCGTACCTTTCTTCTTACCTTTTACTTTACCCTTGGCGTCAACCGTAGCAATCTTGGTCTTACTGCTCTTGTATTTAAGTTCGCCGGCTGTATTCTTGGGCAGATTTACCTTAATCTGGGTTGTCTTGTTCTTCTTTATCGTTACTTTCTTCTTGCTCTTTAATATCAGTTTACTCGGAGCTGCCTTAACCGTAACCTTACATTTCAGAGTTACACCTTCCACCGTAGCGGAGATCGTTGCAGAACCTTTCTTCTTCGCAGTCACCTTACCGCCGCTGACAGTCACATTCTTACTGCTGCTCTTCCAGGTAACTTTCTTCTTCGTACCGTTTACTTTCAGCGTATACTTCTCTTTTTCACCCAACGTATACTTCGTCTTGCTCAGGCTGACAACTGTTACTTTACAAGTTGCTTTCTTGCCATTTGAACCGGTAGCTGTAATCGTTGCAGTTCCTGTCTTCTTAGCAGTTACCTTGCCGCTGCTATTGACTGTTGCAACCTTAGTGTTGTCAGACTTCCATGTGACTGTTGCATTTGCCGGGACAACTGTTGCTTTCAAGGTAGCATTCTTGCCCACTTCAATGCCAAGCGCTGTTTTGCTCAGTTTGATGCTGGGAACTACCGTCTGCGGAACAGTTACCTTGATCGGTACTTTCTTATGCTCTGCTGTAATTTCTTCTTCATATGTCATTTTAAGAATCGGCGTACCATCCGATGCCCAGTGTACACGTTTCAGACGTGCGTGACGGCAGGGATCCTCCAACGGCTGTCCATTGTAATGTAATGATTTCTCTCCATCCCATCCGCAATGCTGGTAATTGTGGGAAGTCGGCCTTGCATGATATACGAAAATCGCATTTCCATCCTTATCAACCGTAAAGGAGTTATGTCCCGGTCCTTCCTCTCCTTCCACGTCACGGGAAGTCAAAAGCGGATAGGGATTCTTTGTCCAGCTGCTGATATCAAGTAAATCTGCACCCTGGTCTGCTGTCATCATGCCGATTGCATATTCAGAACCGGTACCGGAAGCGGAGAAGCACATATAAATCTTGCCGTCTCTCTGCAATACGGTAGGTCCTTCATTTACCATATAGCGCACATTTTCCCAGCCATACTCCGGCGTTGTCAAACGCAGGATATTAGAATCAAGAACCCAAGGTTCGTCCATATTAACCTTGGCAATATACAAATCTGAATTTCCAGCTGCTTTTGAAGCCCAAATTACATAAGGCGTTCCTGTGGAAGCATCCTCAAAATACGTCATATCCAGACAGAAATCCTTGGTAATCGCAGAAGTATCGCCAAGGCCTCCGCGCATCTGATAATCCTTCCACTTTGATTCCTGGGCGCCAAACTCAAGCCCTGTCTCGTAAGGATCCTGGTCGCCAGGTAATACCAATGCATGGCAATAGATATTATATAAGCTGCCATGGCTCTCGGTAAAGTATACAACCCAGTAATTGCCGACACGGTGAATTTCCGGCGCCCAGATATAACGATTGCCTTTCGCTACGTTTGCCCCCTGATTGTTCTCATATCCCTGATTGCCGACTTTCCAAATCGTCTTCTGTTCACTTCTCTTCTGAAGCTCTTCCAAAGTTCTGCCTCTGCGCAACACAACACGGTCATAAGACTGCGGCTTATCTGTACCGTCAATAGCATCTCCATTTTCCGGGAAATAGGAACCTGTCATATAATAGTATCCCGTCAGCTCATCCCAATAGATATTGGGGTCAGCCATACCTTCCACAAATTTGGTGTTGTCAAAATATACGGTACCTGTCGCTTCATCATAATTATCCAGCTCTGTATCGCTGTCATTTTCCGGATTATCTTCAGGCAGCGTGCTGCCATTGAGCTCTTTTAAGTTGTTGAGGTATTTTGTTTGGATTGCATTCGCATACAATGTGTATGTTCCCGGTTTAGAACCGTCCACCTCTCCCTCAATATTTGATAAATCAAGGTTGAATTTCTGTATGGAACCATCGCTGTAAGTAGCATTCGCACTTGAATACTGGCTGGTGATAAGATTCACTGCTTCCTGCTTGGATTTCGCTGTAACAGAAATATCTTCCCAACCGGTCTGTACTACAGTTCCCAGCTTGTTGACAATTTTTGTATACTCTTCTTCGGTCAGCTTGAGTGCATTACCCAGAGTAATTGTCGTATCATCCTCCAGAATATTTTTACCTCTGTACATCAGTGAAAACTTCGTTTTATCTAATGACGATTCTGTTCCATATTCTTCGGCGGAAGCTCCAAGGTTCTCATCGTAATAATGAACGCCGTCCGCAGAAGTAAACACATGATAACCATTTGACGATGTAGCGTCGGGCGCAATCACAGCAAAACCGTCGCCTCTCTTATAAACCTGTGGAGAAGTTACCTGCTTCGTGCCTTTCTTAGCATAAATTACACCGCCGTTATTATTCAGCACGTCAAATGTCTTGCCATCTTTGCTGACTGCCATATAGACGCTTCGCGTCTCCTGCGCCAAATTGTCAGTATTGGCATAAAAAGCCTTGGTGGTGGAATATACCGTCAGGTAATATCCCGGTTCCAAACTCTCGACATCTGCGCCATAGACTGTGTCCACTGCTTCCACCGGAGCAGCCTGGCTGGTTACCGGTACGGCTGTTATCATCATCGCTGATGCCAACAGCACCGAAATGCCTGTCTTCAATAGTTGTTTTTTCTTCATTTTCTTCCTCCTTTTTTACCTTTCCATTCATTAATTTATTTAACTGTGAATGTAATTTTAGCGTTTTTCTTGTTGAACGTGGTAACCGTGATCGTTGCCTTACCCTTCTTCACTGCCTTTACTTTGCCTTTAGCGCTTACGGATGCCACTTTCTTATTGCTGCTCTTATATTTAATAGTGTTGCTTGCTGTGTTCTTAGGAAGTTTCACCTTAATCTGGAATGACTTCCCCTTCTTCAAAGTCTTTTTCTTCGCATTTAATGTAATCTTCTTAGGAGCCGGCTTCACCGTTACCGTGCATTTTGCTGATTTGCCGTCGGCCGTAGCTGTAATGGTTACTTTGGTCGCCTTATTCACCTTCTTGGCCGTAACTACACCTTTTTGAGATACGGATGCTTTCTTACTGTTCGATGACCATTTGACTTTTTTGTTGGTAGCCTTGCTCGGCGTCACCGTCGCCTTCAAGGTGAATTTCTCACCGGAACCCAATGTTAAACTCTTTTTATTGAGCGTTACCTTACTTACCCTGGTGACAGATTTTACAGTAACCTTACACTTAGCTGTCTTACCGTCCGCAGCAGCTGCCGTTATAGTTGCTGTGCCGGCTGCTCTAGCTGTCACCTTTCCGCCCATGACTGTTGCCACTTTCGTATTGTCTGATTTCCATGTAACTGCCTTATCTGATGCATTCGCGGGGGATATGGTTGCTTTTAGTGTCTCGCTTCCCCCCACTGTCAGACTGAGGCTAGTTTTATTCAATGTAAGTCTGCTGACCGGAACACGCACTTTAATCGTCGCTGTTACCGTTTTATTCTCCTCAGCCAATTCCTCTGCATAACTCATTTTTAGGATTGGCGTACCGTCAGATGCCCAATGTACACGCTTAAGTCTTGCGTCGCGGCATGGGTCATAGAGGGAACCATCTTTTGCCCACGCACATTGCTTATCGTAACACTGCTGTCCTCTTGCATGGTATACAAAAATCGCGTTGCCGTCTTCATCAACGGTGAAAGAATTATGGCCTGGTCCGTATTCACCCGGCACATCCGAGGAGGTCAATACAGGATAACCCTGCTTCTCCCAGGCCTGGGCATCCAGTAAATCGTCGTCTTCATCAATGGACAGCAAGCCTACGCAATACTCCGGCCCGGTTCCTGCCGCTGAAAATGCCACAAAAATTTTACCATTATTCTTAATCACAGAAGGTCCTTCGTTCACATTCTCTACCTGGCGTTCCCAGCTAAATTCAGGGATAGAAATCTTCACACTGTCAGAAATACAACGCCAAGGCTCATCCTTGTCAATCTCAGCGATAAACAGGGATGAATACTGATCTGTCTGTGGCCAGATCACATACCAACGTCCCTGATGTTCAAATACGGTCATATCCAGGGAGAAGTCTGTAAATGCTTTCTTGTCTGTGCTGTTTGCCTGCATAATGCCCATTGCCTGCCAGCTTGCCGGATTCATGATATCCTCCGAATTCGTGCATTTTAACACATGAGGACGGATTCCCCAGGGACTGCCGCTATTGACGCTGGAAGTATAGAACACGTAATATTGCTCATCCACCAGACGAATCTCAGGCGCCCAGATATAACGGTACTCATCGTTTGAATCATCGCAATCCCAAATAGTAATTTCTTCAGCATCTGCAAGACCATTGATTGTCTCTGCACGCCGCAACACTACCTTATCATAACCATCCCTGTCACTGCCGCCACACATTGGGTAAGACGCAGTAAAATAATAATAGCCGTCATTGCCTTTTAAGATACAGGGGTCTGCGCGCTGCTGAATAAATGGATTGGCATATTGGGTCTGCTGTATGGTTCCTTTCACCTGGTAAGTTCCTGCTTTTGACAAATCCATCTGGGCAATATCTTGCTGGTTCCAAACAACCTTCATATCGGTAACTGAACCGTCATTGTAATCTGCTTTTACTGTCTGTGGAAGCAGGGAAGCTGCACTTGACGTTTGTCCCGGCTTCACCTCTATCTGCGGCGCTCGGATTCCAGTATTCCTTACTATATCCAGCTTACCAACCACACGCTGGTATTCACTTTTGCTAATGCGCATTACATTGCCTACTGAGGCTCCTTCCGGCGGCGTACAGCCATCGCCTAATGTTTCCTTCACATAATTGGCTTCCTGCACGTTTGCTGCGGTTGCAAAATCTGTAGTAACTGCTCTATAAGTTTTACTTCCGCTCTTCCAGAAAATCTCATAGGAGACCGCCCCCTGTTCGGAGACCGCATTCACTTGCAAATCGCCCGATACGTCATGGCCAAGCTCCAACTTTCTCTCATTCGTAAAATGAATCAAATCAACAGAATCAAATACATAAATATACTTCTGCGTGGAAGTGTTCCTGGCAACCATCCCATATGTTCCATCTGCCTTGCGGAATATATAGATAGACTGTAATCCATTGGGGTTAGAATTCTTGTTTCCTCCCTGGTTATTGGCGAAGCAGATACCCGTGTTGGAATTCAATGCCGTATACGCCTTGCCATCCACACTGTAAGCCAGGTGCAGACTGTTGCCAAGATCTGCTCTTTCCTTGGTATTCGTATATGCCATGAGGTAAGCGTAATCTTCTTCCCCACGCACCATAATATCAAAACTCTTCTCTGCGCTGAAATTATCGCTGCCATTCTTATATGTAATAACCGCTTTCAGAGTCAATCTCACGTCCGCATTGTCCGTAGCAGAACGCTTCACTTTTGCCGTGATCTTGCCTGACGTTGTTACGATTTCCATTGCATTTGTATTACTGCTGCTCCATGCAATATTCGTATTAGCGCCAAGCGCATTCGGCAGTTCAAAATCACTTGAAACAAAGAATGTTCCAAGGCTGAATTCTTTCACACGATTGTTAAATTGCTCCTGCATAGATACCGCCGGAACCTTTAAAACAAATTCTTTCGTGTCTGATTTGCCACCGACAGCAATTGTTGCTGTCAAGGTCACATCGGCATCTGTGTCTGTGGGGACATTTACTTTCCCATCTGTAGAAATCACTTCAGGTTTGCTACTCTCCCATGTGATACGAGTGCCTTTCGCCCCTTCTGTGGGAAGCGACAAATCCCTTGTAACAGTACTGTCCAATACAAGAGCGCTCTTCACTTCCGCAATGGCTGTGGCAGCCACGGTTTCTTTATTCAATGCCGGTGGCATATCACTGTAATACTCTTCCCAGACTTCCGCCTGCGAGAGTGCCTGATCATATACCCGCACACCGTAGACGCCGCCTTTGTAGAACTTATCATTATATGCAGAACGCCCGATACAACCAACAAGACCGGTGCCAAAATCAGTTGTCGTCTTGCTCTTAGTGTTATTGCAGACTTCCACGCCATTGTAGTACCCGATTATCTTATCTGGCGTAATTACAGTTGTATATAGACCCCAATCTGCACTGGTCTTAGTGCTGGAAACCGGTGTCTCTGTACTGTACGGCGTGCTGGCATTATCACCGTTGGTCCACACACTTTTAAAATATTCACTGGGGTTCATCGGGTTTAAAATCCAGTAATGCAGAGGCATATCCGAGCTCCCCCCGCCCAAATGCTTAGTCGTTTTACCGAAATACATTGCTGAATAATCGCCCTTGCCGGTAGCATTCTTCAGCCAAATCGAGATTGTCAGAGTATCCCTATTCTCAAACAATCTGCCCGGTATTGATACATAGGCTGCATTGGAGCCTGCCGCACCGCCTGGAAGCGTCAGCACACCATCTGAAACAGCCGCCCCTTCTCCCACCAGGGCAGCATCATATCCATTTCCGGTAGTATCCGCGATTGCCTTGTCTGTGACATCACTATCCTCAAAGCGGTACTCCGCAAGCAGACTTCCCACTTCCGCTGCCCTCGCCACTTCTACCGAAGATAACGGCACCATGGTGGCAATCATGACAAAGCTCAACATTAGCGCCAAACATCGTCTCAAATGCTTCACAATATCCTCCTCCTTCTTTATAAATTCTTCTCTGCAAAATTTGCACAAAAGATATTATTATTGTACATAATTTCTCTGCAAAAAGCAACAAATATTCAGACGAAATTTCTACATATCATAAAATTTTGCTATGGCCATGTAACGCATTCCCATACAGTTTTAAAAGGCCCACACCAATATTGGCGTGGACCTTTTATGTAATTTCATGATAAAAATAATTTCCAAACGATTATGCTTTCTTCTTACGTGCCATAACCACACTCTGTACAACCAGGAACAGACAAAGCATAGCTGCTCGGGTAATACCAACCCACCATGCTTCTCCGAGACCTGCCGCAGATACGATCTGCAAAATTGTACCCAGAGTCATTACACCGAAAAGTGTACCTGCAATGTTACCAACACCACCGGTCAGCATCGTACCACCGATGATTGAAGATGCAATTGCGTCCATCTCGGCGCCCATCGCATGAGATGGGGAACCCGAACCAACATGGAGGAAATATACATATCCGCCGATTCCAGCCAACAGTCCGCAAATCAAGTGGGAAAGGAATCTGGTTCTCTTTACGTTAATCCCAAGCATTAACGCACTCTGACGGTTTCCGCCGACTGCATAGAAGGAACGCCCAAGCTTTGTCCATCTGAGCAGGCAGAACATAATTACTACTACAATAAGAGCAACCACTACACCAATCTCAACATAGGCGTTAATATACTCACCCTTTCTGTTGGCAGAACCGAGACCCGGTATGATAACACGAGCCATTTTCAGGTTTGTAAACGCTTCATTTGCCACATTGAAAGGTTTAGTATTAACAATTGTTGTCATACCACGGGCAAAGAACATACCTGCCAGAGTGACAATAAACGGCTGGATATCAAGATAGGCAACCAAGAATCCCTGGAAAGCTCCAAATGCAAGACCAATTGCCAACGCAACCAGTATAGACACGAATACATTGCCGCCCATATGATCCAAATATACTGCACAGCACATACTTACCAACGCTGTAACACCACCAACAGAGATATCAATTCCACCGGTAATCATAACTAAACTCAGTCCACAAGCAAGAATAATCAAAGCCGCATTCGTGTTCAAAAGATTAAAGAACTGCTGAGGCTTTAAAAATCCTCCACCCTGGAAGATCATAGCGCCGATATACATCAGGAAGAAAATCACAATAGTAATCGTAAGGAGTAGATTCGTGTCGGTAAGATTATTCATTTTTGCAAGAAAACCACCGGACGCTTTTGTTTTATTATTTGACATACTAAGCAACCTCCTTAACCTTGAATTTCTTCGTCATATTGCCAAACCATTCCTTTACGGTAGGCGCGCTGATGACAACCAGAATAATTACAACAACAGCCTTATATGCTGGAAGCGCATCCGCTGATACCTTAAACTTGTAAAGAGTGGTTGTAAGGAACTGGATAACATAAGCTCCAAAAATAGAGGCAGCCATATTAAATTTACCGCCGCTCAATGCGTTACCGCCAAGAGCAACTGCAAGGATGGCATCCATTTCAATATCCTTCGCAATAACGGAATAGTTAATCGTTGAGATACGGCTAACTTTAATCAGTCCAACAACAGCAACGCACAACCCAAGAACTACGAAAGAAATAATCTTAATCAGCTGCGGATTCAAACCGTTCAGCTTAGAAGAACTCTCATTGATACCAACAGCCTGCGTATATAATCCGAGGTTTGTGAACTTTAACACCAGGAAAATAACAATAACGCAAATGACCGCAATAAAGAACGGTGTCGGAATTGGAACTCCCGGTATGAATCCACCAAAATAGCTGAGGGTCGGATCAGTGATAACAGGAAGTTCATTGTTGTTAATCCATGCTGCGATAGAACGTCCGGCCGTGTACAGAATCAAGGTTGCAATCATTGGCTGTATCTTGAAATAAGCAACCAGCACACCGTTGAATGCACCAAACAACATAGCAACAACACAGCTTGCCAAAAATGCCACGATAATCGGGGCTGCAAGTTCCTCAGGACGTGAATTACCGCCGCAGAGTATACGCAAGAGCACACTGCCGGCAATTGCCACAGCCGCACCCACACTGATATCCTGTCCGCCGGAAGCAGCAGTAACCAGCGTCATGCCGATTGCAAGAATAGCCAGCTCGGAACCACTGTCTAAGATTGTAATCAGATAACCGGACAAAACAGGATTGCCAGCGCTGTTCTCACCAAGTGAAATCCTGAAGAAACCTGGATCCGCAATCAAGTTAAAGACTGCAAGGAGAGCCAATGCAAGCAATGGGATAAACATCTGATGCCTAACCATTTTCATAAGAATATTCTCATTTGATTTTTTAACTTCATTTTTCTGCATTATTACTTGTCACCTCCGGCAATGGTACTCATAACCTTGCTCTGGTTCAGATCCTCTCCTGAAAGCTCTCCAACCACCTTGCGGTCTCTCATAACGACCAGCCTGGAACAAGTACGGAGCATCTCATCCAGCTCAGAAGAGATAAACGTAACGCTCATTCCCTCTGATGCAAGTTTAAGCACTAATTTCTGTATATCAACTTTGGTTCCTACATCAATACCACGCGTCGGCTCATCCAAAATCAAATATTCCGGATGTGTAAACAGCCAACGTGCAAGGATAACTTTCTGCTGATTACCACCGGAAAGAGACTTAATCGGTGTATCGGCAGAAGCCGTCTTAATACTCAGAAGCTTTATGTATTCATCTGCAATTTCATACTGCTTTGCTTTTGAGAATGGCTTAAAGAATCCTCTCAATACCTGCTGTGCAAGTATGATATTCTCGCGGACAGAAAGATCTCCTACGATACCATCGCCCTTACGATCTTCCGGAAGATATGCAATACCGTTCTTCATAGCATCTAACGCTTTGTTAATCTTTACAGGCTTACCGTTCATCTTAATCGTTCCGCCTGTTACTCTGTCTGCGCCGAAGATTGCTCGCACACACTCACTTCGGCCTGAACCAAGAAGTCCGGTAAATCCATTGACTTCACCTTTATCAATATGGAAGTCAAACGGCTTGATTCCTGCATCGCTGACACGGTTCTGAGCCTCCAGAACTGGAACAGCGCCTGCTTTACGCTCATATGCTTTCTGCTCGCCCTTGATATCGGACATGTCATCCAACTCTTTGCCAAGCATCTTGGATACGAGTTTTACACGCGGCAAATCTTTAATCTCAAATTCACCTACCAACTGTCCGTCACGCATAACGGTAATTCTATCACAGACCTCATATACCTGATCCAGGAAATGCGTAACAAAGACAATACCTACGCCTCTGGATTTCAAATCCCGCATAAGCTTAAACAGCTTCTCGACCTCCTGCTCGTCCAGGGAAGACGTGGGCTCATCCAGAATCAGCACTTTACAGTCCATGTCAACTGCACGTGCTATCGCAATCATCTGCTGAACCGCGAGAGAACAGGTTTCAAGCTGCTGTGTTGCCGTCGCTGGTATATCCAAAGATTTGAGAATCTTATTGGTGTCAGAATTTACCTTCTTCCAATTCTGACCCATGCCGCTGGTCCGACCAATAAACATATTCTCAGCAACAGAAAGATTCGGGCAGAGCGTAATCTCCTGATACACAGTACTGATACCAACCTTCTGTGCATCCTGCGGAGAATGGATGGCAACCGGACCTTCATGTCCGTCCAGGAAAATATCTCCCTCGTCCTTGCTGTAAACCCCGGTCAAGACCTTAATCAAAGTAGATTTTCCGGCACCATTCTCACCCATCAGTGCATGAATCTCGCCTTTGCGTAACGTAAAATCCACCCCTTGCAGGGCGCGTACTCCGGGAAAGCTTTTGTGAATGTTCTTCATCTGTAATACAATATTATCTTTCACCTATGAGTTCACCTCCTATGTTTTTTAATATAATCACCTGCGCGTTTTATCGGCAAATGCTTACATTCACATCTTCATTCACTCCGCTGTCAAGTGTTATATTTTCTTCACCCACTCCGCTGTCAAGTGCCTATTTTCACACAAAGCGCGGCGCAGACTTAACTTCGACCTTGCTGCGCCGCGCTTTATATTATAACTTTAACTCAATTCTGAATACTGTCTACAAATTAGATTCCGAAATTGTCAACATCTTCCTGAGTGATAGTCTTAGCATCGAAGCCCTGCTCCTCCATGTAGATGGTCTTCTCAGCGATTTCCTCGCCAGCCTCAAGAGACTTGATTACATCATTAATGTACTTAGACTGGAATGGGTTACACTGTCCATCATAGTTCCAGTTACCTTTAAGAAGCTCTTCCAATGCCCACTTGTTGCAGTCAAATCCCATAACGATTACTTCTTTGTCAACACCATGAGCGATGTTAGCTGCGTCAAGAGCTGCCACAGCACCCTTAGCCATGTCGTCGTTCTCAGCATAGATTACATTGAACTTCTCGCCAGAGTCGATTACGGACTGTACAATCTGCTGTGCTTTCTCAGCATTCCACTCAGCTGTCTGCTGTGTAACAAGTTTCCAGCTATCCTCTGCTGCTACCTTCTCATCAAGTGCTTTTGTACGTCCCTGCTGAGCTGCGGAACCCATAACACCCTGAATGTGGATAATGTTGTACTCATCTAATCCCTGATCTGCTAACCATTTAACAGCCTTGTTACCTTCCTCATCCATGTCAGATACAATAGAAGCCTCATAAAGGCTCTCGTCTGCATCAATTACACGGTCAAATAAGATAACTTTTGTTCCTGCTGCCTGAGCATCCTGAAGAACGGTATCCCATCCTGCTGTATCAGCTGCGGAAAGAAGAAGATAATCAATACCCTCAGTAATCATGTTCTGAGCATAAGCAATCTGCTCATCATTCTTCATACTGTACTGGAAGGTAGCCTCATATCCGTTAGCTTCATTGAACATTTCCTTTAAGTCTTTGTCATTAGCGGTACGATATCCAGACTCATTCGGGTCATTGTTGATAACGCCAACTTTAATTGTCTCGCCTGATGCCGGTGCATCAGCGTCTGCTGCATCATCTGCTGCGTCATCTGCCGGAGCATCTGTGTCTGCTGCATCATCTGTTGCATCAGTGTCTGCTGCATCATCTGCTGCATCATCTGCCGGAGCATCTGTTGTAGCGTCATCTGCCGGAGCGTCTGTCTTCTTATCGTCTCCGCCGCCACATCCTACTACTGTTGCTGCAACCATAGCTACAGCGAGTAACATTGCTACTTTCTTCTTTAACATTTTACATGTCCTCCCTTTTTTGTTTTCGGCATTTCGCCGTTGGTGATTTTATTTTAAGTTTTTTGCTTGTTCTCGTCAATAAGCCTAGCCGTGTATTTTTATTATTTGTCGCAATATCCAATACAAGTTCTTATATTTTTTTATTATTTAGGAACAAGTTCTTGCATTTTAACTTCTAATTTCTAAAAAAGTTAATTTTCATACTGTATTTTTTTTAACTTTTCCATATAATTCAAAAAATCTACGGCAAATTCTGCTTGGCACTCCTATATTTCCATGCAATCCTTTTTGTAACTTTTTGTCATGTTATTATCTTTGTACATAATTCGTTCATTTTTTATTTATTTTTTTACGAGTATAATTTTTAAGAATATAATAATAATTATAAATATACCTTTCTTCCGATATTTTTTTACGATATAGATTTCCAGCATATGCCCATATTCCCGAATTATGGAGGCAAACTGCCGAAGATACAAGTACGCAGCCTGTTCCATATCGTCTGAACTGATATAATTATATTATAAATAAACGCTTTTCATGACATATTTGCCAAAATATGGTACAGTAGTGGTGATAATGGATATTTTTAATGCATTCCCTAAAAGTTAAGTACAGCAAAGGAGGCTCACCATGCCGGCAAAATACATCCGCCTTGCGAATATATTGCGCGAAACGATCTTTCAAAATACAGGCAGTGGTATTTACAAGCTGCCCTCAGAAAGCGAACTCTGCGAACAATACCACATGAGCCGCCAGACAGTGCGAACTGCGCTGCACCTTCTTATGGAAGAAGGGCTCATCGAAAAACGCCAGGGCAGCGGCTCCTTTTCAACCGGGCTCGGCGCAATGCAGAATACCATCGCTGTCATAGTTAATCAAGCAGAAGAATATACAACTCCCGCTTTTTTGGCAAACATTAAATCCACCCTCAGCGCCAAAGGATACTCGATCACGGTCTACTCCACACATTCCAAGATTGCTGAGGAACGAAAAATTCTTGAAGATATAAAACAGGCATCCATCCGTGGCATGATCGTTGAGGGCAGTAAAACAGCGCTGCCAAACCCTAACCTCGATTTATATGAGTACCTGATGGCAAAAGGCATTAGTGTTTTGTTTGCCGGTGGAATTTACCCATCGCTTGCCGGCTGCATATGCATCAAAGAAGATAATTATTACGGAGGCTATCTGCTGGCAAAACACTTGATCCTGCTTGGGCACACGCAGATTGCGGGTGTATTTAAGATTGATGACCTGCAAGGACTTGAACGTTACTACGGATTTGCCGCCGCAATCAGGGACTATGGCCTACCACTTCAGGAAGATCTAATTACCTGGTATACAGCAGCAAACTTAGAGGCTTTGCAATTAAAATCAGACACTGGCTTTCTCTCAGATTTGCTGCGCCGCAACAAAGGGCTGTATTCATCCGTCGTCTGCCAGAATGACGAGATCGCTTACTGGCTCATACGTGAACTGAGCTATACAGATATCCGGGTACCGGAAGACATTTCTGTAGTTTCTTTTGATAACAGTTATATGAGTGATTTGAACTCCACCCATATCACCACCCTGTCCCACGACAGAGATTTAGGAACAACCGCCGCCGCAACACTCCTGAAAATGATACAGGGAGAATCCGTGTTTCCAGAAGAACTCTCCTGGCAGTTAATTGAAAAAAACAGCGTTGCACCCTACACTGTCTAAGGTACAACGCCATCACTATTTGCTTTTCTTTTTTGATACCGATAGGAGACCTGAGACGTCCTCCCACTGCGTGGGTCCCTCCTTAGGTCAAATACGGACACCACCGCGGTATTCCCTGGGCGTACATCCCTGCGTCTTCTTGAATACAAAGCTAAAATAGTGAGGATCTTTAAATCCAACTTCGGCCGCAATATCACCGGATGATCTCTCCGTCTGACGCAGCAGTTGTTTTGCTCTGTCCATACGCTTCTTCGTTACATATTCTGTAAAAGTCAGTCCCGTCTCCTGCCGGAACACCGTGCTGAAATAGTTAGCGCTGACCTCCACGGCGCCAGCGACCTCGTTTAACGAAATAGAATCTTTCGTATAATTCTCTTCTATATAAACAATCGCTCGCTTAATCAGTTTCTTGCTCTGGCTCTCCATCACCTGATTACTTAATTCAATGGCACGATGGAGAAGCTCCTGCATATAAAACCTCATATCTTCCATATTAAGACTGAGAATCTGCACTTTATCTGTGTAAGTATTCTCCAGCAGATCAGCCTGAGTATACCCCAGTCTTTCAACAAATGAAATTGCTGTAAAACGGATACTCAACATCAAATAATCGCGAAACATTTTTGACTTCAAGGCTTCCTTCTGGCTCTCTAAGTAGCTGTCCACAAAATCATCAACTTCTTCCTCTTGCCCATGCGTCAGAAAATTCTTAATGATATCTGGATCGGCTTTGGCAATATCCACGTCGCCCAGAGATTCCTCACCATCCCCTCTGGATGTAAAGCTCGTCGTCTCCATTGTAAGGATATGCTGCCCCGGCTTCAAGAACCGATAGGACATCATATGGTTGACCTTGCTGTAAACCTGGGGCAGCATACTCAACCGTTTTACCGGCTCCCCAATTGCACAGCACCATTCTATTTCGGAATCATGTCCGGAACAGATGCGGACAATTGCTTCCCGGCACTTCCCCTTCAATTCCTCCATCTGCTCTTCTTCGCCTTTGAGCAAAATCCCATAAGTGCTGATATTCCACCGAAACATCAGAAATTCAGGGTAGCGCTGAAAAAAACGCGTCAATTCCTCCCTCTTGCCTGCAACTAACCGGGACTCCTTGGAATGCTCCTCCATGTTCCGCTTCTCCCTGATGCTTACCATAGCCAGATTATAGCTGGACGCGTCCATTTCCAGGGAAAACTTCTGTGCTTCCTCATAAATTTCCTGTACCGAAAGATGGCCCTCAAATACCTTCTCAAAAAATACCCTTCTGGAAAACTGCTCATATTCCAGCATATCTTCTTTATATTTCTCACGGTAATTATTCTGCACCCGGTCTTCCTCTATCTTCTCCCGAATCTCCTGCAATACTTTCTGCAAAGCAGAACGGGAAATTGGCTTGAGCAAATACCTTTCTACACCGGCCCTAATTGCCCGCTGCGCATATTCAAAGTCATTGTGGACACTGATAATAACCACTTTCATCTGGGGAAACTCCTGCCTCACAATACCGGCAAGCGCCAGACCGTCCATAAACGGCATATTGATATCCGTAATCAGCAAATCTGGCTTCACCTTTCGTATCAGAGGCAGCGCCATCTCTCCATCACTTGCCTCTCCGGCAAATTGATAACCGTACTGCTGCCACATTATGTTATCACGCAAATTCTCTCTGACACTCGTCTCATCTTCTACCAGAAATACTTTCAACATTTAACTTGACACCTTCCCAAAGACTCCTTTATAACTTAAAAAACTGAATATCTTCATTCATCTGGTCGGACAAGCCTTTCAGGCTGTTTGCCGCTTCCGCCAGAAGGTTGATGGTAGCGCTCAGTTCTTCCATGGAGGCTGTGGTTTCCTGGGCAGAAGCCGCATTCTCTTGGGAAATAGCCGACAAATTCGCTATTACATCCACAACCGTCTTCCTGGATTCATCGCATACATGGGTACGCTCCTCAATCATTGTTGTATCTTCTCTCGAACTGTTAATTCCTTCTGTTACATCCACAAAATGGCTCTGCGTATCTTCAATCTTTTTTCTCTGCTCTGCAATGATCGCACCTACTTCTTTCATAATCTCAACGGTCATCTCTGACTCTTCCAGCAGAGAACTGATAATATCTGTAATTGTCTGTGCAGAACGGCTCGACTCATCTGCAAGCTTTTGAATCTCAGAAGCTACCACAGCAAATCCTTTGCCAAATTCCCCTGCCCTTGCCGCCTCAATGCTTGCATTCAGAGACAACAACGACGTCTGGCTGGCAATCGAGGAAATAAGATCCACCGCCTCGCGAATCTTTTGCGCCGACTCATTAGTTGCATAAATCTGTTCGCCAATCTTGCGAATCGCCTCCGTTGTCCTGTTCGTGGATTCCACCAAATCCTGCATAATCTCCGCCGAGTTGTCCCCAGCCCGTTTCATACTGACTGAAGTAGAATTCAGCTTGTCTACGCCACCAACAATATGCTCAATCATCGAACCCATATCCACGATCTTGCCCGATGCGTTCTCAATCTCTTCGGCCTGGGAAACGGCACCCTGGGAAATATCCTCCACGGCCTTCCCAATTTCCGTCGCATTGACATTGACACGCTCTGCCATCTCATCCAGAGACTGTCCAGACTTGAGAAGCTCGTTGGAAGAATCTTGTAAATGGTTGAGAATCCTCGACAACTGCGATACCAGGTTATCCAGAGCATTGGCAATACTCCCTAATTCATCACTGCGCCCTTTCAGTTTATCCTCTACCTGAATATTCAAGTTTCCCTCTGCAAGCTGCCTGATGATATTCTCTTCCTTCCTAATTGCGGCGGAAAGCCTTCTGGAAAAACCGATAATCAAAATTCCACCCAGCAGAATCACAATCACATTCAAAATTGTAGTCTGTATTACCTTACCCCTGATATATGTCTCAATTCCGCTGCTGGGCTCCCCTGCAAAAATCATGCCCACAATGCTGCCGTCCTTATTCGCCAGCGGCATATAACAGCAAAAATACGGCTGTCCATTCAGTTGCAGATTCTTATCCACATATGCTTCCCCGCCTTCAAGAACTTTAGCAATTACCTTGTCCGCCGCCTGTGTGCCAACTATGCGCTCTCCGGTCTCACTGTCTACCAAAGTCGTCACCCTGCGGGTATCGCCGTAAAACAGCGTGATATCTATACCGGAAGCACTTGCAAAACTTTCAAAATAAGGCAGCTTTTCCGAAACATTGATGTCCCCTTTGTAAACAGTTTCACCGTCAAGACGGAAGTCTCCTTCTCCTAATGCCTCCAAAGAATTGTTGACACCGCTGACAATGTCTTCCAAACGTTTGATGGCCTCGTCCTGCATACCAATCCTAATTGTACGGGCAGAAAAAAATGCACTTAACACGGCAAGCACAATCAACGGCCCCAATGCTATAGCCAATGTTTTCGTCATAATTCCTGATTTTGTCATCTGTTTCTTCTTCGTGTTCTCCATCTTACCTTCCCTCCCATGAGAATGTTAAAAATTCCACTTCACGCCCCCCTCAAAGATAACATTTTCCTTAATTATAACAAAAACATAACCATTATACTAGAAAAAAATACGATTTAGGAGAAAAAAATCAGCTTTCCAGAGCGTGAATAAAAATTCCGCTCCTCAATTTCGGTTCAAACCACGTCGATTTCGGAGGCATCAAAAGCCCGGCATCTGCCACGGCAAATAATTCCTGTATGGACGTTGGATACATGGCAAACGCCACGGCACAATCCTCCCGGCAGCGCCTTTCCAGCTCCTTTAACCCTCGTATACCGCCCACAAAATCAATGCGGCTGTCCGTTTTGGGATCCCCAATGGCGAGAACCGGAGTAAGAAGCCTCTGCTGCAAGACTGACACGTCAAGCCCCTCTACCGGATGGTCCGGCAGCTCTTTCTCCGGAATTGTGCAGCGATACCACTTTTCTGCCAAATACATAGAAAAGTCCCCTTTTTTCTCAGGCTTCACAGGCTGGCTTCCCACAAGCTCCACTTCAAAGAGCTGTGATACTTTCTCCAGAAATTCTTCTTCGGACATACCATGCAGATCCTTGACAACGCGGTTATAATCCATAATCATCAGCTGCTCATCAGGAAACAGCACGGAAAGGAAATAATTAAATTCCTCTTCCCCATTGTAATCAGGATGCTCTTTTCTGCGCATCTGCCCTACCTTCACCGCCGAAGCCGCCCGGTGATGCCCGTCTGCAATATAAATTTCACCGATGGAGGCAAATGCTTTTTCTACATCGCAAATTTGCGCGTCATCTGAAATCACCCACACTCTATGGCGGATGCAATCCTCCGATACGAAGTCATAAAGCGCCTCCTCCCTCTTCACTGCATCTACAACTGCATTGATTACAGCATTGGCACGGTAAGCGAGGAAAATCGGTCCCGTCTGGGCATTGCAGATATTGACATGGTTAATTCTATCCTGTTCCTTCTCTGCCCTGGTGTTTTCATGCTTTTTAATTACGCCCTGCTCATAATCATCAATAGAGGCACAGGCGACAATCCCTGTCTGTGTCCGCCCATCCATGGTAAGCTCATATATGTAATAACAGGATTTTTCCTCTTTCACAAAAGAACTGTCCTCTACCATCCCCCAAAGGAGATCATGTGCTTTTTGGTACACCTCGGGCGCATAGATGTCCACGCTATCGTCAAATTGGGTCTCTGCCCTGTCAATTCGCAAAAAGCTCAGCGGATTCTGTTCTACTACTACTTTCGCTTCCCTGCGGTTATACACATCATAAGGAAGCGCTGCTATCTTATCTACTTTCTCCCGGCTGGGCCTGATTGCAGAAAACGGTCTAATTATTGCCATATTTTCTCCTCTTTTCTATGTAATATATCTTTTAAAGTAAAATATCCACGCTAACACTGCCGCTATTCCTCCACTCCATTGCGCGCACAGATATCTTTTACACAACACTTTTCACAATAAGGCTTGGTACGTGCCGTACACACCTCTCTGCCATGATACACCAGACGATGGCAGAAATCACTGCCCTCCTCAGGCGGAATCAACTTCCACAAAGCCATTTCCACCTTCTTAGGCTCCTTTATATTGTCCACCAGCCCCATTCTGTTCACCAAGCGGATGCAATGCGTGTCGGTGACGATCGCCGGCTTGTGAAAAACATCTCCCATAATCAGATTCGCGCTCTTCCTGCCCACACCAGGAAGCTTGAGCAGTGCGTCAAAGTCCTCGGGAACCTTGCCGCCATACTGCTCATACAAAATCTTCATACATGCGCTGATGTCCCGCGCTTTGCTCTTGCCAAGACCGCAGGGCTTGACAATTTTCTCTATCTCCTCCACAGGCGCCTTGGCAAGAGATTTCACATCCGGGTACACTGCATATAGCTCTTCCACAATCACATTCACCCTGGCATCCGTGCATTGCGCTGCAAGCCGTACGCTGACGAGAAGCTTCCAGGCCTCATTGTAGTCTAATGTACAACCTGCCTGTGGATATTCTTTTTTCAGCCGTTCAATCATCTCCAACGCCAGTTTTTCTTTTGTCATCTGAATCTTCCCTTCACTTTAAGCTACTTAATTTTCACACGTTTTGCCTTGCTGTAAGTTCCATAAATTTTTGTTTTCCCAGACTGCTTATAAGGCTGAATGCGGAAGTAGTAAACTTTTTTGCGTTTTAATTTAGAAATCGTTTTCTTCTTCGTCTTTGCATTCTTAACCCAAACAGTGCGCGCTGACTTAAATTTTGCATTCGTGGCATATTGAATGCGGTATCCGCTGGCTTTGGAAGCAGTTTTCCAAGTGAGTGCCGCCTTTTTTGCAGATTTACTCTTGACTGTGGACAAAGAAATTTTCTTGGGGGCAATCTTTATCGTAACAGTCTTTGTCTGCTTCTTATAGGTCGCTGTCTCGGAAGCGGTAATCTTAATCTTGGCAATCCCAGTGTTCTTGATTGTCACTTTTCCGGTTTTGGCGTTGACAGAAGCCACCTTTGGCGCGCTCGACGTGTAGCTCAATTTACCATTTCCCTTTTTCAGTTTAGCATTCAAAGAAAACGTTTTATCGCCATAAGTCTTGCTGTATGTAGTCTTTGCCGAAATCTGCTGGGTCCCTTTGACAACTACCGGGTCTGGCGCTTCTTTCAGCGTATCCGTGGAATAGATTTCCGCAATCTGTTCATCCGAAAGAGCTGCACTGTAAACTGCCACATCATCGAATTTCGCATCCTGCACGTCTTCCGTCCCTGAGAACAGGCCGGAACCGATATACGCATTGGCTGTTTTCTGAATACTTTCCGCGAGAGAAGTATCAAAGCACGCACTCAAATCCTGGGATACGGCGTCCACGATTTTGCCGTCCACATACTGCCTGATCCCTTTCGCATCCACCGTATATGCAATATGGCGCCATTCATTGCGGTTTAACGTGGAACCCTTGGTCTTCGTCTCTGCGTTAGCGTTGACCGCTGCGCTCAAGCCGGCGCTAATGCGGGTCATCGGAGAAGTGATTGCGCTATCGCCGCTGTTGGCCTCAAATAGTGCACTCTTCTCCGAAGTACCCGTGCCAACATTTACCCACATGCTGACCGTGAAGCCATCTGATGTAACTGAGGAAAATACATTGGCGGGCAGACGCAGGAAATTGGCGCTATAAGAATCTGCTCGGTTCTGCACATACAGAACTTTGCCGCGCTGGGCATCCGAGACAATACTTGCCGTGCCCTCCAGCCTCGCTTTATCACTCTGTGCGGAGTGCTTTACCGGGGCGACACTGCCGGCGGAAGCGCCTTTTTCAAAGTTAAACCCATATACCAACGCATCCTTTAAAGATTTGCGCGCAGTGACACGGCTTCCCCAGAGACAGGTGTTGTCACTGCCAATTGCAGAAAATGTCATTACTTTCTGCGAGGGAGTCTCTTCATTATACTGTTTAAAGAGAATGCCCTTGTATACCGTATCATTCAGGTTCAACGTAATATAATCATAATCCTTGCCTTCACCAGTAGTTTTGTGCCACGTCCCATCTACAGCCCCGCCAACTGTGCCATTCGCATACAGGACCACTCTCTGCGAATAAATCATATCGCCGTTTGTCGCTGTGCCGTGGTTAATGATGTCATAACTTCCCACAACCTCACTGTCGTTATAATGCCCAATTTTCTCGCCGCGGTATTCATAAACAGCCGAAACCGGCCACTGGTCCTCATTCAGATATTGCTGACGCACGCGCACTTGATGCCCTTCATGTTGGCTTCCCGGCGAGTCAAAACGCTGATGGTAAAATAGGTAACGCTGCCCATCATCATCAATCAATGCTGAGTTATGTCCGGCAGCGCGGTAGCCTGGCTGGTTCGTAAACTGGTAATTACCGATAAGTTTAATACCATAACGATCATTGTCCTTACCGCTGTCCTTTGCGTCGTTCCCAACTGCATCCGTATATGGGCCGTATACATTCTTAGAACGGAACAGGCGCATATTATAACCGCCACCGGAAAGAAGTCCTCCATAAGTCTCGTACATATAATAGTAATCACTTTCCTCATCATAGAGGATATAAGACCCTTCCCCTGACTGATGGTTACCCCCCGCAATATGAGTGCCGAAATAACGGTCTATAAAATTACCGGATATACTTTCCGTACCGTCTTCCCCGGGATATTTGACGGCGCCAGTAGTCTTATCCAGCTCATGAATAAAAATACCGCCCGACCATGAGCCATAACTCATATACATGTTACCGTCCTTGCCAAAAAATATTGTGGGATCGATGGCATTGGGCGCATACTTCTCATTCCAGCCGCCGCTGGAAGTAAACCATTTATCGCTGATCTCACTGAGCGTACCGTCTGCTATCAGCTCCTTGAGATTCAGGTAATCGTTATCCCATTTCGTATTTCTGTCACTCTTACCGCCATTGTTGCCATTATCTACTGCTCCCGTTTTCGTGAAACCGGAATAAATAATCGTATCTATGTGTTGATAAGGTCCGTCCGGCGTCTTAGACACGGCATAACCAATACAGGAACGGCGCCAGGTAGAAGAAGTACTGTAATAGAGCATATAGGCGCCCTTACTATTATCCTCCCACACATAGTGGGGATTATAAATGGCGTCCGGCGCCCAGAAACCCAAACCACCGTTCTTACAATCCGCGTCATCGTAACCAGCCCACGCGAAGGACTCCGCAAGATTCGTTAAAACTTCTCCATAGACCGAATCATTCTTCCAGCTATCCTTCTCCCGCCAATTCCAGTCGAGATTCATCTGTGTCCAATCCATCAGGTTCGTAGACTTGGCGTCCGCAAGGTGTGTGCCAAATAAGTAATATGTACCATCCGCTTTTAAGATTGACGGATCATGAACCATCACACGCGACACCTGAGGGGGCGCGTCTGCGGCTTGCGCGAAGCCAGCCGGCACAGACGTGATGCATACAGCCGCCGCCATCAGAGCCGCACCTAGCTTTTGTAAAAATTTTGTTTTCATAGATTCCCTCCATTTTATAAACAGTTTATCAGTTGTAGAGATTTTATCATACCTCGACATAAAGAGCAACACAATCAAAACACCGCTAATATGATTTCCTCCTAAAATCTTATCCAAATAAGTTCATGTTACTACCACTCTATCTATGCGGCTATTCTTCTGATTATTTATGTATTATCACATGAGTAACTGTTCTTCATTTATTGCCTGCAAAAAATCCTCCACTTCTTTATTAAATATTTTCGCTTTTTTATTCGCTATAAAATGATTGCCTTTCACAATTGCTAATCGGGCATTCGGTATATTTTCTGCAATAGATTCGGTATGTGTTCTTTTAATCATATCCCGCGTCCCTGCAATTACGAGCGTCGGTATTTGAATGGAACGAAGTTCATAAAAATCAATATCAGGTTCATAGATCATTAATCCTAATAACTCCATATTGCGCTTCGCATCCTGTGATTTCAAAGCAAACTTTTTAGCAATTTTATATCCTATTTCTATAGGAATCTGAACCCTGGCTTTTATTCCTTTTTTATCTAAATTGCCTCCATTTAATATAAGGGCCGTTACCTTTTGTGGGTATTTTAAGGCAAATTTCATCGCGATGTTCGCGCCATCCGAAAAACCCAAAATAATAGCCCTGGAGATTTGCAGTTCATTCATTAATTCATTCAAATCTTCGGCAAATTGTTCCATCGTAAAAGGCGCTGTTCCTCTCGGGGATTTCCCATGGCCTCTTGTATCTACTGCAAGCGTTCTATATTTGGCAGAGAAAAATTCTATCTGATTTTTGAAATAAGTCCCATCTTCTCCATTGCCATGTAATAGAAAAAGTGGTTCGCCTTTTCCTTTTTCTTGATAATATAAAGTTGTATCCATCGTAACTTTTCTCCTCCATATCAGTATTTAGACCCCCTAATAAAAATTTTTCCACAAGCTGTTGTTTAAGACAGCAGACACAACAATGTGGAGTGAATATCTTATTTGGAGGAATTACAAAATGGCAAAATCTTTATTTGAACAGCCAGGCGGTACATATCGAAAAGAAAGTGATTTTTTAATATCGTGCTTAACTGTACCTGCCGAAGAAAAAAAATTCAATAGGCATATGGGGGTGAGCGAGTGCCGGTGGCACTCAAGTTGCGAACCGACCGAGCCGGCAGGCGAGAAAGCAGCATCTGGATTATCTGAAGCAGTATCGCAAGGTTACATACACCAATCTTCTCACAAGCGGCAAGCTGAACACTTATCTTGCCGTCATTTTCTGCTTCTGTAATCTCTTGGTGAAAACCCTGTTTTATCTTTGAAGCATTTTCCAAAATGGCTAATTTGATGAAAGCCGACATGTTCAGCAATATTGCTGATAGGTTCATCCGTATTTTTTAACAATTCAGCAGCTTTTGACAGGCGATATTCAGTCAGATATTTATATGGCGTGGTTTGCAGAGTTGATTTAAAACAACGTAAACATTCTGATTTGCTAACATTGGCACTTGCCGCTAAAACATCTAAGGAAACATCTTCTCCGTAATACTGTTCAATGTACTGCAAAAAAATCTGCATACGGGTATGAATAACGGTATCTTGCTTTTCGGATGGTAAGTGTACGTTTTTCTGAACTTCAAGCCAGAGTGCTGTTAGTGAAACAAGCACTTCATAAACGTAAAAATCCGTTTTGTCTTTTTCCAGTTCCGACAGCCGCAGGAGTGTTGCCAAGACAGTACCATGATTTTCAATATCCTTTGAAAAATGGTAGATTGGAATCTGTTCCTTTCCGACTATGCTTTCAACAAAATCTTTTGCAGGACTGCCAAAATAAAATTTAAGAAAATAGTCAGGAAAAATAAAACTGTTGTAATGGCAGGTGTTGTTTTTACTTACAAGGTGGACAACATTTTTATTGATGAATATGCCGCTGCCAGCGCCGACAGATACAGATGTGGTTAAGGTTTTAATCTCTATCTCCCCGGCAAGCACATAGATGAACTGTATATCCTCATGCCAGTGCATGACTTGAAACCCTGGATTGCGTGGATAGCTCTGCTCATTTACCACGTCAAGCACAAGATAAGGAAAATCCGAACCTGCATTCAGATTGACAGAGTTTATAAATTCTGTTTTTGCGTCTGCCACTAAAACCACCTGCTTTGGGAGATATTATGATAGTATCTGGTGAAAAACCGATATTATTTATATAAAAACCGTGATAATATTATAGTGCAGGCCATATTACAAGTCAAGGCGTGAAGCGATAATGTATTTCAATCATGGCAGCGAAGAAATTGTTTATCTAATACAAAAGGATAATCGGCTTGCCGATGTCATAGATAAAATTGGAAAAATAAAACGACCTGCCGATACAGATTTATTTTCATCTGTAATACACCATATTTCTTCGTGGTATCAGAATGGTGTACCATCATCGAAAAGTAGACCGCACGCTATTTGAGAAATACCGAAAGCATTTCAGCCCCTATTGTAGTCTAGCAAGCCTTTATTTCTGGGCGGTGGCAGGCGGCGCAATACCCAAAACGAAAGACTATGTACCAAAAGGAAAGGCGGGAAAAAATGCACAAAAAAGAAATGCTACAGGCAATGCAAAATGAATACCGCCCTTGCAAACGGTGCAAGCCAGAAAAATATTTCAAGACAAAAGCAGGAGGAAATGAAAATGGCAAACGTAATAGTATTATTTGAGGTGACCGTGAAAAACGGAAGAATGTCCCGCAGACTCTAACACATATTTCGAGGTATAATGCCATGACCTATATTTATCATTACCATTCGCCTTTAGGCGGTATTACGCTTTCAAGCAACGGGACAGAACTTACAGGCTTGTGGTTTGACGGACAAAAATATTTTGGAGACACACTGGGAGAAGAATATGAGGAAAAGAATCTGCCAATATTTGAGGAAACTGCCCGTTGGCTTGATATTTATTTTAGTGGCAAATCTCCCGATTTTACACCAGCACTTTCAATGGAAACAACCCCATTCCGTAAAGCAGTCTGGAAGATTATGCTCACAATTCCTTATGGAAGAACAATGACTTATGGAGAAATTGCAAATAGAATAGCAAAGCAGAAAGGGCTTCCTAACATGTCTGCCCAGGCTGTCGGCGGTGCAGTTGGACACAATTCAATCTCATTGATTGTCCCTTGCCACCGTGTCGTCGGCACGAATGGAAGCTTGACGGGATATTCAGGCGGAATTGATAAAAAAGTAAAACTGCTTACACTGGAAAAAGTGAATATGTCTAAGTTTTTCGTTCCGACAAAAGGAACGGCATTATAGAATGAAACCAGAGAATACAGAAAAATACAAAATGCTTTTACAATTCAGTCAGAACATTTTGAAACGCATAAAGCCAATTTTACAAAAAAGAATACCTTGATTACGTTATATCAAAGGTGCATCCGCAGGAAACAGACAGCGTTTTGGATGTCGCAGCAGGCACTTGTGTTTGTGGGCATTCTTTTGCACCCTATGTCGGGCAGGTAACCTGTCTTGATTTAACACCGCCTATAATTTCCGTCGGGAAAGAGCAGGCAGAAAAGCAAGAGCTTGGAAACATGACGTTTGTGATAGGCGATGCGGGGGAACTCCCTTTTCTGGATAACAGTTTTAGCTTAGAGGGCATGAACAAAACTGGTTTTCAGCCATATCAAACGGACGAAGGAATATACTTTAACCATAAGTGGACTATGATAATCGGCAGAAAGTCATCAACGATATAATTGGCAGGCATGAATATGAGCCAAACTGCTAAATGGATATATTATCGTATTTGCAATAATAAAACAAGAAATAACATCAGAGAAGATACAATATTAAAAAATTATCCTCTCTACCGCGTTTGTTTATAACTTCATGATATTATGAAGTCAGTGTCAATCTTTTCCTCCTGTTTAATAACCATGTATTGATGAATACAAGAAAAAGATATAGCCCACAGAACCAGACGAATAAATCTCCTATATAAGCGTAGACCGTAAATCGACCTTTTGTCAAAACCTGTGCCGTCATGGTCTTTGTGTCTGATTGAAAATAATTTTCCATTGCAGATATATTTCCTTTCCAATCAGCAGCAATGGATATTCCGTGATTTGTCTGTCTGACTAAGCTACAGCCATTCTCAATTCCTCTGACAATAGCGGTTTTTAGTGCTATTGCGGTCATCTCCTGCCAATCCGATGCAGGTATCATTAAAATATCAACGCTTTCTTTGCCCGCCCGTCTTACCTTAGAAGTAAACGCCAAGTCTGAACAGATAAACGTTGCTATCCGTCCATATTCCGTGTCGGCATATTTCAATTCTCCGTCACCCTTTTGACATAATTCGCCAATGGAACGACCAAACTTGTAATACTCAAAAACGCTCTCACCAAAAGGATTCAGTACAATTACTTTATTCTCTTTATAATCCTCGCTCGGTGTTTTTACCAAGAGCGAAACCAACAGATAAATATTTTGTTCTTCCGCAACTTCCGAAGCCTTTTTCAGAAGAACATCTTCGTCCTCTTTCAAGACTGCCCCGTTCAGTTCCGACCAAACCACGATTTTCGCTCCAGCCTGTGCTTCTTGAACCGTTTTTGTCAAAAGTTCATCCGCAACATCTTCCAATTTCCTTTTTGTGTTAATCAAATTTGTGTCTGTAAATGAATCTGTATAGAAAACGCTGTAAACATCTTCATCTTCATTCAATAATTCCGACACGGGAACTGTTACGCCCGCTACCCGTATACTGCCGCTGTCTACTGCTGAGAAATCATACATAACTACCCCGTATATAAATATCAGTAATGCCACCCCTGCATAGGCAGCACCATACTTTTTTAGCTCTTTTTTCCTTGTTTTATTATCCCAAATCCATACAGCCACCGCCGCTGTCCAATTCATAAAAAATGTTATTCCATAAATCCCGACAAGCGATACCAGTTGAATGAGATAGTGGTTTTGATACTGTGTATATGCATCTGACAAACCACCCAAAATAGGGTAAACCGCATAAATCAAAAATTCTATCATAACCGATGCAGAAGCATATACCAGTGTAGCATCAAATGCATTTCCTCTCTTTTTCCATGCCCAGAAAGGAAGCAGCCGCAACAATGCCAGTAGTATTGATACCAGAACGCATATCCATATATCCATTCCGATTACCTGAGAAAATCTGATTACAAATCCAACTGCGTATATTCCACCTAATACAAGCCATGATCTATGTAGATCATCATTGTCGAATATCTTCAGAAACAGAACCGGATAAATCCACGCAAGCAGCGGAATACTCAATACGCCATTTGCAAATATATAAGTTACTAACGCCAATGAGATCCATATACATTTTTCCCATTTATTTTTCTTTGACATTTCTTATGTATCCTTTCTACAAGCTATATGCTGCCTCTCCAATAAAAATTTTGTGATTGAATAATAGTTTACTTTCTCAACGTTAAATTGCTGATTTCTCGCAAGTTCATCGACTCTACCTCTGTGCGTCTGGCTCTTTGATGTTTTAATGTTTAGTTTTTCACTTTTTCTTTTTACTCATAAATGAACAACTGACTGCTACAAACAGTCCCAATAGAATCCACGGTAATGCTGCTCCCATAAAATCACTAATCATATTTTTCTCCTCGTATTATAAAGTAGTAGTGTTTATAGTCCCTCTCCAAGGACTGTATGCTATACTGTTGGAGATACTGTGGATTGGTTTCATTCTCCTACCACTTGATGGTTCTTGAAAGGCTCCAACCACAGTCTCTTTGTATATTTGTTAATCAGTTAGATACCGCATGACGGTTTATTTAGAACGAGGTTACAATCGCAAGGAGTACCTGTGGCTCTAAACAGTATTAAATACATTGCAAAGGAGATTTCTTATGATCTACGTCGGAATTGATGTCGCCAAGGATAAGCATGACTGCTTTATCACTAATTCAGATGGTAAAATATTGTCCAAATCATTTACCATCTCAAACAACCGCGAAGGTTTTGAATCCTTATTTCACAGAATCGAATCTGTATCAGACGATGTAGCTAATGTAAAAGTAGGACTCGAACCCACCGGACACTACAGTTACAATCTTCTGGGATTTCTTCTTGATAAAGGTCTGCCAACCTACGTTATCAATCCGTTGCATACCAATCTTTACAGAAAAAGTCTGAGCCTTAGAAAGACCAAAACGGATAAAGTAGATGCCCATACGATCGCTTCCATGATCATGTCTGATGTAAACTTAAAGTCCTACTCAGACACATCATATCACAACGAAGAACTAAAGTCACTGACCCGTTACCGTTTTGATAAGGTAAAGGAACGGGCAAAACTGAAATCTTCTGTTTCAAGACTTGTGTGCATTCTTTTTCCTGAACTGGAGAAACTCGTGCCTACGCTCCATATGGCTTCCGTCTATGCTCTCCTGTCGGAGTTCCCTTCTGCTTCGGCAGTTGCTTCCACACATCTGACAAGGCTCTCAAACCTTCTTTCCGAAAGTTCTAAAGGGCATTACGGAAAAGATACCGCTGTCATCTTCAGAGAGGCGGCAAGAAATTCCATAGGATCACATATGCCTGCAAAGTCTTTGGAACTAAAGCATACCATCAGGCTCATTCAGGAACTGACCGCTGAGATCGATGAAATAGAACGTGCCATCACATCCATTATGGATAGCCTTCATTCACCACTCCTCACCATACCTGGTATCAGTTACCGCATGGGTGCCATGATACTTGCTGAAATCGGAGATTTTAGCCGCTTTAATTCAGCCGATAAGATACTCGCCTATGCCGGAATGTCACCTTCAACTTATCAATCGGGGCAGCTTAATAACTGTTATTCCCACATGGAGAAACGTGGTTCCAAATACCTCCGATACGCCCTTTACAATGCCACAAAATATGTTTGCCATTGGGATGAAACATTTGCTGCATATCTTGAAAAGAAACGCTCGGAAGGAAAGCATTACAACGTTGCTTTATCCCATGCCGCCAAGAAACTTGTGCGGCTGATCTACGCGATGGAAAAATCAGGACAGCCATACAGTAAAGCAACATAATTCTTTCCGTAAATATCTCCTTTTAGAGTGCCAGAAATGACACTCTGTTTGTCATGCAGTTTTCAAGGTACAAATATATCTGAAATGCATTTTTGCAATTCATTCAAAAATTTTCATTTTAGGGCTTGACTTTTAATAGTTAGTCTCTCGTCAAAATTCAGGGTGTAGTTGTATTTGAGGAATACTACCAGTTCCTTCTCTGACAGAATATGGCACTCCATATCATCACTGTTCATGGTTCGTACCATATTTTCCGCCTGACTCATGAGCATATCTTTATCCTTGTGGAAAAAGAGCATATAATGACAGGG
>CAJUTD010000036.1:0-25087 GCA_910589635.1 uncultured Lachnospiraceae bacterium
CTTCTTCTCTCCTCACACTGCCGCCAAACGGGCCAGTCAATCTCCTCACAATACCACAATACTGACTTGTTCCTCGTTTAATCTGTAATAATCCAGCAAATCCTGCCGTAGCTCACTTATCTTCGGATCTTGTGAACTGTCGGACGCAAAAAGCGTCTCCCGAACAAATATATTGTCATCATCCTTTTCCATTGCCACTGCAATTTCAATCGATTCCACCTCGTACTCTTCGGTCAGCCGTACCTTTACTTCCTGCGCTGCAAGCTGCTTTTCCTGCGCCATGCGGCTCACATCCATCTCCAGTGCCCGCTCATATTCCCTGAGATAGATTTCTTTCTGCGTCGTCTCAAGATGCTCTGTGTCCAGCTTATGGTTATCCAAATCCTGAAAGAATTCCGCCTGGCTGATTTTCTTCCGCAAGGCTTCCTCATCCCCCAACAGGGAAAGTACCGGGGACACCACCAGAATCGTCAGAAGCATACCGGAAAAAAAACGCACATATTTCCGGTAGCTCTGCCTGGGCAGAAGATGCAGTACGACTGTCAGCAAAAGATAGAAACACACCAAATTTTTTACCCAGGTAAAGATATAGCCCATATTTGCTCCTTTCCCAAATTCCCGCTGCTACTAAACTATTTTTCAGTGGTTAAACGTTGTCGCCGCCGTTACTAAAGCGATTGTCACCAGAAACATCACGGTCGTTGTCACCACCACCTTGCACAAAAGATTTCCGCCCTCGCCGGTACCGGCAATGCAGCCAATCATCCGCTTGTCCGCTACCGGCTGCATCATCGCCGCCAGCAGCTTATATAAAAAGGCCATCACCCATATTTTAAGCAAGGGGCCTGCGCACAATATTAACAGCACGACAACAGCCGCCATGCCAATGCCGTTTTTGATGATAATTCCAGAACCCACCATGATTTCTGTCACTGCATTGATAGAAGTGCCAAGCCCCGGCATCATCCCCGCCGTCTTGGCGATCATGCCGGATTTAAAAGTGTCGATTACCGGCGCCAGCAGATTCTGTACCACATTGATGCCGATGACAATGGTAAAGAGAAACTTTATGATCCATAATATCCCTGATTTGATAAGCGAAGTCATCCGAGAGAGCATCTCCTCCCCAGTCAAATGATTCATAAGCTCCAACACCACATAAATCTGCACCCCCGGGATAACCAGATACTGCATCACCCACTCCATGCCGTAAATCAGCAGAAATGTCAGGTCATAAAACCCTGCTGCTGTCGTAATCTGCCCAGAAAACACCATACTCGCCGTAAACGTGGGAATCATCACCTTCAAAAAGGTTATCACTCGGGAAATTGCCATGACAGACACGTCCCGGAGGACGAAAAAGGAATTCATTAGCAACACTAACAGCACGACATACACCATATAAAAGCTGATTTCTGTCACCGAGGGGTTTTCAAACACATTGGCAAAATTATAGAGAATCGCAAATACGATACATAAAATTACAATGCGGATCAGCGTTCCTCTAAATTCCTGCACCTCCGAAAATACAGCAGAAAAAATCTCCTCGGCCAGCCATCCTTTATCAATTTCTTCTCCGTCCAGCAATCGTTGTACCAGTTCTTTGAAATCCAGCCCCTCCGTACCGGCCTGTTGGCTTAACATCTTATCAATATCAGAAAAATCCAGCTCCTGCATATAGCTGTCTATGCTTTCCTCTATTTTTTGAGCGGCTATATCCTCTGACATGCCGGTTGCATCTTCTTTCCAGACGGCTGCGTCTTGCGTTCTCTCAGCAGCCTTGACAGTTTCTGCCACGTCCTCATTCCAGGCGGCCGAGGCTTCTGTTTCCCCAGCAGCCTTGACAGTTCCCGCCGCCTCCAGCAGAAAGAAAATGGCTGCTGCCGCAAATATTTCAACTGCCACTATTTTCGCGTATTTCCAGCTTCTTTTTACATCCATGGCTTTTTCCTTCCCAGGAATTTTTTAGAATTAGTTCGTAATTACATGGTAACTTTCGCGCATTCCGGCGCATATAATTTGCGGCCATTTTATACCAGGAATTCCCCGATTGTCTCCAAAAGTACCAGGATGACCGGCATGCTGATTGCCAATATGGAGAGCTTGCCAAACATTTCAATCTGCCCCGCAACTGCCTGGTAACCTGCGTCTTTACAGAGATTTGCTGAGAATTCAGACACATAAGTGATGCCAATCATTTTAATGAGAATTGCTATGTAACTTGTGTCCAAATTCACATATTCCTGCATACGGTTTATGACGGAGATGACAAGCTGCAGCTTGGACATAATAAAATAAAAAATGCACAGAGATACCCCCAGCGTCACGAAAAGCTCGTACTCTTTTTTGTGGCTCTTGAGCATAATTGCCAGCAATGCGCCCACGATCCCCAGAATTGCAATCTTGATAATATCCATGAATCCCTCCGTCACAATGCAAACAGGTTCCTCATTGTCTCAAACAGCTCATAGACATACGGCACAATCCAAAACAGCACAATCAAAAGGCCGGCCAGACTCGTCAGAAAAGCATGTTCTTCCCGTCCGCTGTGTTTTAATACCTGGCTCAATACTGTGACTAGAATCCCTACAGCTGCAATCTTAAAAATTAAACTTATACTCATAGCTTCCTCCGCATTCTTATATAAGAAGAATAATCAGAAACAGGCCGCACATTACGCTCAAAACTCCAGACAGTTTCTTTTTGTCTTTCAATTCCCCCTGAGCCTTCTCGATCAATACTTCTGTCTGTCCAATGTAAAGTTCCAGGTTCTTTAGCTGCATCTGCCCATCCAGATAACCAAAATTCTCCCCGGCGCGCTTTAATATTTCACGCTCCTCCTCGTTAAACAGAAAACAATCTGCCTCCCGCTCCACCAGACGGCCCCAAAAACTGCCGATTCCTTCCTCATTCTCCTCCAGCCCTTCCGCTGCTTTTTTCAAGAATGTACAAAATGGCTCCTTATCTTGGGAAGCAATCTGCAAAAATGCCTCTTTCAGCGGTGTCCGGGTATAAGAAATTTCTCCCCACAGCATGAGAAACATTTCCTTCATGCCCACCAACTGTCTTACATGCTCCACTAATTCCTGCTGAACCTTCCAGCCGTACAGGACGGAAGATATAATAATCAAGATACTTCCCGCCGCTTTTAGCATAATTTCTGCATCCCCCCATCATACACGGAAAATTTGCGTTCCCCGCACTCCGCTAACGACAGGAATACATATCTTCCGAAAAAACCTTTTTCCAACCAAGCAGCCAGATACAATTTTTCCCTAAGCTCCGAGACATCTCTGGCATGCATCGTGCCGATGATTCGGCATCCGCAGTGAAGCGCCTCCTCCACCGCCAGGCAGTCTTCCCGGCCCCCAAGCTCGTCTATCGCCAGAATCTGCGGGGACATGCTTCGCAAAAGCAGGCGCATACCCTCCGCTTTCGGGCAATTGTCGAGCACATCTGTGCGATCCCCCAAATCATTTTGCGGTACGCCAAAGAAACTGGCAGCAATCTCGCTCCGCTCGTCCACCACGCCCACCTTTCTGCCCGGCAGCGTGCCATTTCCCTCTGATAACAGACGAATACAGTCGCGCAGCATCGTTGTCTTACCCACTCCCGGAGGCGACAGAAGCAACGTATTATAAATGCTGTCCCCATCTGACAGCCACGGAAGCAGCTTGGCGGCGCATCCCTTCTTCTGCCTTGCCACACGGATGTTGAGACAGCTAATGTTACGGAAAGAAAGAATCTTTCCCTGCTCACAGACCGTACGCCCGGCAATGCCTATGCGATGGCCACCCTGAATCGTAAAAAAACCGTTTCGCATCTCTTCTTCCAGCGCATACATAGAATAGCGGCTCATCCTAGAGAGCGTATCTTTCATGTCGGCTTCCTGCCAAACATAGCCGCCTTCCCTGCCTGTTTGCCAGGCCATCTCCTTCTGGTTCCAGAAATACTCCCTGCCCTTTCCCAACACCATCACCGGACGGCCAATGCGCAGCCTGATTTCTTCCGGCTCCAGCCCCCTCGCAAATCCGGCCCGGCACAACGGACGCAACGCGCTGGGAAATACGCTCACAATCTCTTCCATAGGCTGTCCCTCCTCATAGCTTGTATCTGTTTTCAAATATATGAGGACATAGATGGGAATATGACAAAAAACCTGAGCGGCAAAAAATACTTTTTCCATACGTTTGAGCACACAAAAAGACAGGGCTTTCGCAATGAGTGGGAAACATACAACAGCCTAACCTCTGTATGTATTGTATGTCTCTCCTTAATGCGAAAGCCCCGCTTTCATTTGGTAATATTTTAAGCAAAACGCTTTTTATCTTGCCGGCATCTGGAATCCGTCAAGCGCTTTGTTCAGATAATCATTAAACGGCTTCATAATTTCAAACAACTTTACCGCTTCTGTTACAAATGCCTCTCCATCCACCAAAGCTTCATCTGCTATCGGATATTCCAGATACCAGCTTTTAAACTTTAAATATTCCGCCTGCGGATGCTCTTTGTCATACCCGGCAGGCACATTTTTCAGTGATGTCCCCTGCACCTTAAAATACTTTTGAAACTCCGGTGCATGAATGATTTCTTCAAACTCTTCGCCGTGCCCAGTAATATAGTCGCGAATCATTTTTGTCGCATCCTTAAACATATCCGCAAACAATCCGCCGCCAAGAAAAGACTGGTCGTTTGGCTTGACCATCAGATAATATCCTACCGGAACAGGCAGTTTTCCCTTAGAAGAAATATGGGCGCGAAACGCCGGGTTATATGGAGATTTATCATGGCTGAACCGGGTGTCCCGTACCAACTTAAAGGTAAGCTCCTTCGGCTGGTTATGGAGGATGCTGCTGTCAAACTCTCCAATACGCAGAATCAGCGTCTGAATCAGGTCTTCAAACTCTGCATTTGCCGCTTTATTTTCCGCCTTATGTGCATGATACCATTCCCGGTTATTATTCTCACTCAAATCATTCAAATACTTTATCATTAATTTCATATCCATAATGTGTACCTCCTACGCATTTCCTACAACTGAAAAAGATGGTCCGTTCAAAAAATCTTCAATAAATTTTTTTAAACTTCCCGGTGACTGATACGTTTTGCAGAAAGAAAATTCATGGGAAATTCCATCAATTTCCTCCATTGCTTCCTTGACCTCCATCATTTCCTTGGGTATAGCTGTAGTAAAATCCAATTGCGCAGGATTGATTCTGCGATTGTTTATAGCATAATTTACTCTGTCTGCACAATGGCATGTCCCGTTTCCATATTCGCCACAGTATTCCTTCAAGAAATCCGCCACTTTCTTACGGACCCTTGACAGACGCTGGCGGTAGGCCTCCGGCGTAATCCCCAAAATGTCTCCGGCAATCCTGCTGTCCACTTTGAACATCGTACCAAGAATAAAGATACAGCGGCTTTCAGCGTCCAGACACTGGAGCATTACATTCGTACAGGACAGCTTAAGTTCCTCCGCCAAAATGGACTGCTCCACATCCTGTGTCAGATCCGGCATATCACTGATGTTTGCATTCTTGATATCGTCCCCATAAAATTCAAAACTGAGGGGGAACTTGGCAAACATGTGCTTCTGATAGTTCTTCAGATGATTGGACGCAATACGGAATACCCAGGTTGAAAAAGAACTCTCCCCTTTGAATGAGGATAGATGGGTAATGATTTTCAACAGGATATCCTGCGTCGCATCCTCCGCATCCGGAAAGGTTCCCAACATACGCAGAGAAAGGTTGAATACCAAATCCTGTACACTGACAAGAACGGTTTCCAACGCTTTCTTATCCCCTGCTGTGGCTTTTTGGATCAACTCCAATAACTCTTCGTTCGTGAACTGATTCATGGTTCCTCTTTTCTGAAGTGCAACTCTTATTTTATACGGGTATGCAGCAGGAACCATCCGTTCCGAACAGCAAACTTTGCAGCACTTCTACGCAAAATTTTCTCCGTATATATAATTAGACAATGTTTTACTGTCTGTGTGACAAAAAAATTTAATTAGACAATGTTTTACTGTCTCATCTGCAAATATCCCATAACACCTTTCAATGCCTGCTTAATATGACCGTCATACTTTTTCCAAAAAGAACCCCACACATTCTGAAAAAGCAGAACATGTGGGGTTCTTTTACACAATTAATTATATTTACGTTTTCTAGCTGCTTCGGACTTCTTCTTACGTCTCACGCTTGGTTTTTCGTAATGCTCTCTCTTACGAATCTCCTGCTGAATCCCTGCTTTCGCACAGTTTCTTTTGAATCTGCGTAAAGCGCTATCCAAAGTTTCGTTTTCTTTAACGATTACATTTGACATACTCTCACACCTAACCTCCCTCCAGTTGCGTATTGTGCATATTCAACTGTTTGGGTCATATTTTATTGCACTATCATTTATTATAGCAGATTTTCTCAGTAAGTCAACTACTTTTATTGGAAAATTTTACAACAGTTCAGCCATCGCAATATTATGGGCGAATCATGCTAGCATGAATGAGCACATAATAGCAGCGATGGGCGGAACGCACCTTAAGCCTCAGACAGCAATTGCGAAAGCAATGGATAGCCCGCACAGCGGGCGGTCTGTGGCTTGTATTAGGGGCGTGGGCTGAACTGTTACTATACTGTCCAGCCATCGCAATATTATGGGCGAATCATGCTCGCATGAATGAGTACATAATATCAGCGATTTATCTGACCTTCCAACGCTGTCTTCGCCTCCGCTATAGCGTCTTTAATTCCCGCCGGATTCTTGCCTCCCGCCTGCGCCATATTGGGGCGTCCGCCACCGCCGCCGCCAACTTTGCCGGCGATCGCCTTAATCAAGTTCCCGGCATGGGCGCCCTTATCCATAGCTCCCTGTGTGGCCATGGCGATCAAGCTCACCTTGCCGTCATTCTCTGAAGCCAGCACGACCACGCCTTCACCCAGCTTTTCCTTAAGCTGGTCGCCCAGATCACGCAGCCCATTCATATCGACGCCTGGCACGCTTGCCGCCAAAAGTTTGACGCCGGAAACTTCACATACCTGATCCATAACGTCTCCCAGCGCGTCCTTCGCCGCCTTACTCTTCAATGACTCATTCTCTGCCTGCAAGGCTTTCATCTCTGCCATCAGATGTTCTAACTTCTCCACCAGCCCCGCCGGGGTAGTCTTAACGGTCTTTGCCGCCTGCGAAATTGATTCTTCCAGTTTGTCATAATAAGTAAATACCGCTTTGGAGGTAAGCGCTTCAATCCTGCGCACGCCTGCGGCAACGCCTGATTCTGAAACAATCTTAAACGCGCTGATGCTGCTGGTATTGTCCACATGGGTTCCACCGCAAAGCTCAACAGAGAAATCTCCCATCTTAACAACGCGCACGGAATCTCCATATTTCTCACCAAACAGCGCCATAGCCCCGGTCTTTTTCGCTTCCTCAAGGCTCATAACCTCTGTCACTACCGGGAGAGCCGCTGCAATCTTCTCATTGACAATCGCCTCTGTCCTGGTGATTTCTTCCGGCGTCATGGCTGCAAAATGAGAAAAGTCAAAACGAAGCCTGTCCGCATTAACATCAGAACCGTGCTGCTCCACATGGCTTCCTAACACCTCGCGCAAAGCCTTCTGCAATAAATGGGTAGCGCTATGGTTCCTGCCAATGAGCGCGCGTTTCTCCTCAGCCACGGCAAGCTCAACGGTATCACCTACCTTGAACATACCGGAAATAACTTTTCCCACATGTCCAATACGCCCGCCTCTGAGATGGATCGTGTCCTCTACTTGGAACTTATTTTCGCCTGCACAGATTACCCCTGTATCAGCATTCTGTCCACCCATGGTAGCATAAAACGGCGTCTCTTTGACAATAATGGTTCCCTGCTCGCCGTCAGAAAGCGCCTCCGTCAACTCCGTCTCCGTCGTCAGCACTGTGATTTCAGAGCTATGCACTAAGCGGTCATAACCAACAAATTCTGAGGTAATCGCCGTGTCAATCTCATCATAGACGGTAGCGTCGGCTCCCATGTAATTCGTCTCTTTCCTGGCATTTCTCGCCTTATTGCGCTGCTCTTCCATACAGGAAGCAAAGCCCTCCTCGTCAATGGTAAAACCTTTCTCTTCTAAAATTTCCTGCGTCAAATCCATAGGGAATCCATAAGTATCGTATAACTTAAAAGCATTCTCCCCGGAAAGGACGTTCTGTCCTGTCTGCGCCATCTCCTCCTGCATCTGCGCAAGAATGCTCAACCCCTGGTCAATGGTCTTGTCAAACTTCTCTTCTTCCTGCGTCAACACCTTAAAGATAAATTCCTTCTTCTCTTCCAATTCAGGATAGCCGTCTTTGCTCTCCGCTATCACGGTTGCGCTCAATGTCGCAAGAAATCTGTCCTTGATGCCAAGCAGCCTTCCATGGCGCGCCGCACGGCGGATCAATCGGCGCAGCACATATCCGCGCCCTTCGTTGGAGGGCATAATGCCATCAGAAATCATGAACGTCGCCGAACGCATGTGGTCTGTAATCAGGCGGATAGACACATCGTCCAATTCTTCTGTCTGATACGCCTTGCCACAAACCTCGCATACCTTGTCCCGAATCGCTTTCATCGTGTCAATATCAAATACAGAATTGACGTCTTGCACTACTACTGCCAAACGCTCCAGTCCCATTCCGGTATCAATGTTTTTGTTGGCAAGCTCCTCGTAATTGCCATGCCCGTCGCCATCGAACTGTGTAAATACGTTGTTCCAGACCTCCATAAAACGGTCGCAGTCACAACCCACTTTACAATCCGGCTTACCGCAGCCATACGCTTCCCCGCGGTCATAATAAATCTCGGAACAGGGACCACAAGGACCTGCGCCGTGCTCCCAGAAATTATCACACTCACCATTTTCATCTCGGTAGAAACGCGTGATCTTCTCCGCCGGAACGCCTACTTCCTTCGTCCAGATTTCAAAGGCCTCGTCATCCTCGCCGTAAATAGAGGGATAAAGACGCTCCGGCTCCATGCCGATGACCTCTGTAAGAAACTCCCAGCTCCAGGCAATCGCCTCATGTTTAAAATAATCGCCAAAAGAAAAGTTACCCAACATCTCAAAAAATGTCAGATGCCGCGCTGTTTTACCCACATTTTCAATGTCTCCGGTACGGATACATTTTTGGCAGGTCGTCACGCGCTTCTTAGGCGGAATCTCTTGTCCGGTAAAATAAGGCTTTAACGGCGCCATGCCCGCGTTGATTAACAACAAACTGTTGTCATTGTGGGGCACCAAAGAAAAGCTCTTCATGGCAAGATGCTCCTTGCTCTCAAAAAATTCCAGATACATCCTGCGCAGTTCATTCACTCCATACTTCTTCACAACCAATTTCCTCCAACTGTCTATTTCTCTTCCTGAATCTGTCCTGCCTTGGCATCTTTCCTGCCGCGCAATGCTTTACCAAGGAAAATTCCCGCCAAAGCCACTGCCGCAAACAAAACAAACTTCACTGCATACTGTAAAAGACTGGCAAAAAACACGTTCATGCACCTCCCACTTCTATCATTTAACTAATTTCTCTGCCTCCAGAATGAGGCCCCGGTCCTTTTACTTCTTGGGCTGTCTATCCCAAGAAACCCTCTAACTTCATTTTCCTCCAACGCAAGCGACTGGTTTTCCCTGTCAAACAACAGAATGCGGCCGCGAACCTGCTCATTCCCGATTCTGTCTTGGTATTCTTGCACCAGCTCATATCGTTTCCACAAATGCATAGGAACCACATACCCGCTGCTTATTTGCTGCATGAAATAATCAATTCCCAGAAATTTATCCCCTTCTTGCCTGGGATCCACTACCACGAAGGAAACATCCGGGTTTCTGTGTGACAGAAGGTCAATCTGACGCTTATACGTCGCTTCCTGATAAAGATTAAACGCATCCGTCTCTCCTTCCCACCGCCACCAGTTTAAATCTCCTGCGTGATAAATCACCTTATCGGAAATTGTCACCAGAAAAGCAACGCCACTGTCTGTAGAGAGCAGCGTCTCCACAGAAAGGCCGCCAATCTCATGCTTCTCCCCGGGCTTAACATAAGTGATCTTCTCCTTGATGTCCTCGCCAAACCCCAGCCGTTTCAGCACGGAATTACCGAGCTTTTTCTTCACCTCCTTAGCAAAAATATAGTGGATATGTGGGTATTGCCGGCTCCATGTAAGGACTTCTGTATCAAAATGATCCCTATGGCTGTGGCTGGCAAACACATAAATCTCCGTCTCTGCCGGATACCCCGGCAGCTCGCCATGATATTCACACGACGGAAGCCCTTTGCCATTAAAATAATCAAACACCAGCGCTTTCCCATCTGCTTCCACGCAGAAGGTACTGTGATGAATATAAGTAATCTTCATAATTGTCCTTTCATCAATAGCCTCTTTTTTATTGTAATTGCCGACACCCTAAAAGTCAATGAAAGTTTATCTCTTCACCTTCACTTTCGCACCTATTCCTTTTGCCCGCAACATCTTCTTATATGCAGACAGCTTGCTCTTTGGCGCTTTCACCGTCGCCTTTGCGTAAATGCCTTTAAACGCGTTACTGCCCACATTCTTACTTGTCAGCTTTTGTGACTTGATGGCAATGGTTTTTAAACGTTTGCATCCATAGAATGCGCTCTTGCCTATTTTCTTTACTTTCGCCGGAATCGTTACATTTGCAAGCCTGCTGCATTTATAAAATGCTTTATCTCCAATTACAGTGACATTGCTGCCGACTGTCACCGCTTGCAGCCGCCCGCAGCCGCTAAACGCCCCTTCACCAATCGTTTGGATAAACTTGCCGCATATGACTTTCTTTAACTGTTTCTGATTCTTAAAGGCATTTTTATTGATAGATGTTATCTTATATGATTTCCCATTCACTTTTATCGTATTAGGAATCTTTAAAGTTCCCCTCGCATGTTTTTTATCAACTGCTGTTAATGCAGCCTCCTTCTTGCTAAGCACAACTGTCAGTCCGCTTTTCTTATCAAAATACTTTTTCTTCCTGCTATCCGTCGGCTTATTACTTCCCTGATTACCGTCTCCGGTTCCCCCTTGCGTGGAACCCGTTTTAACAGTAATGGTAATCACGGCGCTTCCATCAAGATAATTTTCCGTCCCTTTTACACGTACGGTAATTTTCGCTGTCCCCGCGGCAATTCCCTTAATCACCCCTTCGCTGTCAACCTTGGCCACTGCCGAATTGCTTGAGGTGAACGTACAGTCCGATAGACGAATATATTCTCCATTCACTGTCACACGGTAGATTTCCGTCTCATTATTTACTTTAATTTCAGGTTCAAGCACATATGCCCTGACATTCTGTTTCGCCTTATCAATCGTAAATGCCGCCGAAATTTCCCCAAAATAAGAGCCAATCCCCAGCACCGTTATCTTGGCGGCGCCCACCTCTTTATTATCCGCATAAACAACCGTATAATCTTTATTTTCCGTCAACTTGGTTCCATCTATTCTCACGGTAACCCCCGGAGTAATATAACCTCCTGTATAAACAAAACTGTCCCCCGCCAAAGTAAGGACTCCATGTTCCATGGAGGTTCCTTTTGTTCCTGCCCACGGCTGCCAGATTACGGTCCCGCCATGGCTTTCCAACGCCTGCTGCGTCCAGGTATCGTTATGTTCCATATAATAAGCCTGTAAACTGCACCCCTTAAATACATCATCGTAAAACGTTCCCTCAGCGGTATCGCCAAATTCCGGCGCGTCTCCCATAAAAAAAATATGTTTTAATTGATGACAATAAGTAAATGCAAACGCCCCCACTGACTTCACGGAAGCCGGGATTGTGATTGTAGAAAGTTTACTGTTGGAACGGAAACAATGCATACCGATCCTTTGAAGGCCCTCTCCTTTTATGGACACCTTCGACAATTGTTCACAGTTTCCAAACGCGCCTTCTCCCATTTCTGTAACAGACTGCGGAATCACAATCTGTTTGAGATTTTCATTGAAATAAAACGCATAATCCGCTATCTTTGTCACCGTGGAAGGAATCGTTACATTGCCCATTACCGGGCAGGTTATCAGCGTACTCCCATCTTTGCTGTAAATGACCTGTCCTTCTTCTTTGTAAGCTCCGTTTTCCTTCGCTACTGAAATGTCCGTCAGTTTCCCACAACTCGCAAAAACAGACTTGCCAATATGCGTGACGGAAGCCGGAATTGAGATACGCGTCAATTCCCCGCAGCCGGAAAACGCAAAATTGCCAATCTCTTCTAGCGTATCCGGCAGCTCAATTTCTGAAAATTTCTTACTCTTGAAGGCTCCTTCGGCAATTTTAGCTACTTTTCTCCCGTTTATCTCCTTCGGCACATTAAGCGCGCCGGAAGTGTCCTGCCCATCATACTGATAGACCACAAGGTTGCCGGATGAAATATAATAACTGAACAGGGAATCCCGCTCTTTGACGTCATAAGGACGGTAGCCATTCACTTTATCCATAGAATATCCCGCTTCCAGCTCGTAATACACGCCATTTAGCTCCGCCATGGCATTCATGTGCCCGCTGCCTGCACCGGGGTCCTTATTGCCATTTCTGACCCATGCCTTAATCCCCATCTTCTCACATAACGTAGTGATTGCACTGGTGCTTGCCCAGCAATCCCCACTGCCATAGATAATCATAGAATACACGCCGGAATAAGAAGCCGAGTATTCATAGCTTGCCGGAAACCGGGCCACTGCCTCCATAATTTCTCTGTCCGTCATGCCCTCTTTCATGTTTTCCCTAATGTATGCATCCATGACTGCGTCGCCATAAGTAACCGTATAATCTGCCACCCGCACCATAACCGTGTATGTCCTATCCGCTGTCTTAACCTCAATGCTCGTATCACCGCTTTCTATCGTATAATAGTCATACGCCTCCCCTTCGGGGACGGAAGTGCTGTAGCCCGGATATTTCTTCCAATAAGTATATTTGGGGGTCACAAGCCCCGTTTGTGAAACCTTCGCCGATTCCCCACTAATGATACGATAGCTTGCTTTTCCCGCGCCGCCTGCTGGAATCTGATAACTTTGAGGCAGATCAGCCGGTATACTTATTTTTTCCCGGACATCACTGTCCAATCCATATATTGTCACATTTGGGGCCGTCTCTTTGGCTTGTGCACATAGCGGAACGAAAGCCAGAAACAGCAAGAACACAAAGAAAAACGTTCCCTTTTTCCACATGCTGCTTTCTCTAATATTTGCCATTTCTAGTCCTCCTTCTTATATGTTTTCATAATCTGTCCAGCAACAAGTCAAATACCCCATCCCTTGAGGCATGACTTAGCTTCTTTTTAGCAAGACCGCCCCAAGGGGCGGGGTATTTGCACCCACAGGGCACTTACCCTCGCGGCATTCGTCAAATATCCATGCAAGCATGGCTATTTTCCTCATTGCTCGCGGGAATCAGTTCTTATTCAGCCATCTCCGCTTTTAATGCCTCTGTCAGAGCTGGAACAATCTTGTTCAAATCTCCAACAACGCCGTAATCAGCTACATCAAAGATAGGCGCGTCTTCATCTTTATTGATGGCAACGATGATGTCGGCTTCTTCCATACCTGCAACGTGCTGGATTGCGCCGGAGATACCAATTGCAAAATATACGTTCGGACGTACGGTCTTTCCAGTCTGCCCTACCTGTAAATCCTGCGGCAGCCATCCATTTTCAACAACTGCACGGGAGCAGCTTACCGTTCCACCAAGCACTGCTGCTAAATCTTTTAACAACTGGAAGTTCTCTGCACTTCCTACGCCACGGCCGCCAGATACGAGAATCTTTGCCTCCATGATATCCTCTGTCTCTTTGACAGCTTTCACGATGTTTAAGATTTCAACATATTTATCGTCCGGGGTAAATCCTGGATTGTATTCAATAATATTGGCCTTTGCACCCTTAATCGGGTCAATCTTCTGCATTACGCCAGGACGTACGGTTGCCATCTGCGGACGGTTATCCGGGCATGCAATCGTTGCGATTGTGTTGCCGCCAAATGCAGGACGAGTCATCAGAAGCTGATTATGTTTCTGCTCGTCTTCTTTGCCAGGAACTGGATTAAGTGGGAAGTCACCAATCTCCAGTACCGTACAGTCTGCTGTCAGACCAGTTTTTACTCTCGCGGAAACACGAGGACCTAAATCACGTCCGATAGCCGTAGCGCCTACCAGCATAATCTCCGGTTTGTACTCATTGATAACAGATGCAAGCGCATGTGTATACGGCTCTGTTCTGTACTCCTTCAACTCTGGATCATCCACTACGATTACTTTGTCTGCGCCATACTCTGCCAGCTGATCTGCCAGACCCTTTACGTCAGAACCAATCAATACGGCTGTCACGTCAGTATCTAAATCTTTTGCTAAGTCTTTTGCCTTGCCAAGCAGCTCAAAAGCAATTCCGCTTAATTCGTTATCTACCTGCTGTGCATAGACATATACTCCTTTATATGCTTCTAAACCCATTATTTTCACCACTTTCCTTTTATTAGATTACATGTTTCTCTTTCATCTTGCCAACGATATAAGCAACTGCATCTTCCGGTGTATCAGGAACAACTTTCTCACCAGCGCCCTTCTTCACTTTATCAGATGCCTTTGCAATCTTGGTCGGAGAACCCTTTAAACCAAGATCAGAGTCATCTACATCTTTCAGGTCTGGTCTGCCCCATACAGTTACTTCTTTGTCATAAGCCTCAAAAATGCCGCCTGGCGTCATATAGCGCGGCTCATTTAACTCGGAAAGAGCAGTAATCAAGCAAGGCATTTTAGCCTTTACTTCATGGTATCTGTCTTCATACTGACGCTGAACGATTACATGATCGCCGTCAATCTTGATATCCTGTGCATAGGAAATAACTGGAATATTCAGATGCTCAGAAATCTGCGGTCCTACCTGTGCGGTATCGCCGTCAATTGCCTGACGTCCAGTAATAATTAAATCATATTCCAGATTACGGATTGCGCCTGCAATTGTAGTGGAAGTAGCCCATGTATCAGCTCCGCCCAATACTCTGTCCGTTACAAGAACGCCCTTGTCTGCGCCCATTGCCATTGCCTCACGAAGCACTTCGTCTGCCTTCGGAAGTCCCATGGTAAGTACTGTAACTTCTGCGCCATACTGTTCTTTTAATCTCAATGCTGCTTCCAGTCCGGCTTTATCGTCTGGATTCATAATGGTAAGCATTGCACCTCTGTCCAGAGTACCGTCTGGATTGAATTTTACTCCGCCTTTGGTATCTGGCACCTGCTTTATACATACAACGATTTTCACGGTAATTCACTCCTTATGTTTTATTGTTTTTTAATTTCATGCGTTGACCGCCCATAAGCAAAGCCTCGAAAATGCTTCGCTTATCCACGACTATTTCAACAATGCGCCGGAAATAACCATACGCTGAACTTCTGAAGTTCCTTCATAGATTTCTGTAATCTTAGCGTCACGCATCATACGCTCTACATCATATTCACGAATGTAGCCATATCCTCCGAACAGCTGTACGCATCTGGTAGTCACATCCATAGCAACCTCAGCTGCAAATAATTTAGCCTTTGCTGCTTCAACAGAATAAACTTTCTGTGTTGCCTTTGCCATAGCAGCTTTGTATACCAACATCTGAGCAGCCTCAACTTTAGCTGCCATATCAGCAAGCTGGAACTGTGTGTTCTGCTGAGCTGCGATGGAACGTCCGAACTGTTTTCTCTCCTTGGTATAAGCGATCGTTGCATCTAATGCGCCCTCTGCGATACCAAGCGCCTGAGCAGCGATACCGATACGTCCGCCGTCGAGCGTGTGCATAGCGATTGGGAATCCTTTGCCCATTGGCCCTAAGAGATTGTCTTTGGGGATTCTGCAGTCTTCAAAGATTAATTCATATGTAGCAGAACCGCGGATACCCATCTTCTTCTCTTTCGTTCCGAAGGAGAATCCCGGAGTGTCTTTCTCTACGATAAATGCGGAGAAGGATTTTTTCTTCCTGCCTCTTGCATCAACTTTTACATCTGTTACAGCGATAACGATATAGATGTCCGCCTCTTTACCGTTGGTGATAAAGCACTTAGAACCGTTCAATATCCACTCTTCGCCGTCTAATACCGCTTTGGTCTGGCATCCCTGTGCGTCTGTACCTGCACCAGGCTCTGTCAAGGCAAAAGCTCCTAACTTCTCACCTTTTGCTAACGGAGCGAGATATTTCTGCTTCTGCTCTTCGGAACCGTAAGTCATAATCGGATCGCAGCACAGAGAGGTGTGTGCAGAAACGATAACGCCAGTCGTACCGCAAACTTTAGACAATTCCTCTACGCACATAATATAAGTGAGAGGATCGCAGCCCTGTCCGCCGTACTCCTTGGGAATTGGAATTCCCATGAATCCAAGCTTCTGCATCTTTTCTACTGTTCCTCTTGGGAATTTCTCAGTCTCATCGACTTCCTGTGCAAGAGGTTTTACTTCATTTTCTGCAAACTCTTTGAAAAGAGTTCTCGCCATTTCATGTTTCTTATCTAAAGAAAAATCCATGATATTTTTCCTCCAAACTTTCTAAAATTTTTCTCAGTTCAGCCGTCAATGCAAATGGGCGCCCAAACTGTCAATTACTGAATTTATTATAACTGTTATTTGCTGTAATCGTAGAAGCCGATTCCGGTCTTCATGCCAAGCTTGCCTGCACGAACCATTTTCTTCAATAATGGATGCGGACGATACTTAGGATCGCCTGTCTCATCATACAGTACATTCATGATTGCAAGGCAGATATCCAGTCCAACCAAGTCGCCTAAAGCGAGCGGTCCCATCGGATGGTTAGCGCCTAACTTCATAGCTGTGTCAATGCCTTCTACAGATGCAACGCCGTCTGCATAGATGCCTACTGCTTCGTTAATCATTGGGATTAAGATTCTGTTTACAACAAATCCTGCCGCTTCATTTACTTCTACCGGAGTCTTGCCAATTTCCTTGGAAATAGCAACAATCTTGTCTTTCATATCGTCCGGTGTGTTCTCACCCTTGATAACCTCAATCAATTTCATAACAGGAGCCGGATTGAAGAAATGCATACCGATAACCGGTCTGTCAAGCCCTGCGCCAATCTCTGTAATGGAAAGGGAAGATGTGTTTGTTGCGAACATACAATCTTTCTTAACGATATCCTGAAGCTCTTTGAATGTCTGTTTCTTAACATCCATAACTTCCAAAGCAGCCTCTACGATTAAATCGCAGTCGCCGCAGATTTCCTTGGTGCCCGTGGTAATCTTAGCAAGGATAGCATCTGCTGCCGCCTGCTCCATTTTACCTTTGGCAATTCTCTTCTCAAATCCTTTGGCAATTTTATTTTTGCCGTTTGCAGCAAATTCGTCATTAATATCACATAAACATACTTCATAACCTTCTGTCTGTGCAAATGCCTGTGCGATTCCAGAACCCATGGTTCCTGCGCCAATAACTCCTACTTTCATGATTATCCTCCTTAAATTTGTACCATAATTTAAAACGCTGTCCGCGTTATCCGAAAGACGCGCGGGACCGCTATCGCAGCCTTTAAAACACGCGCGCCTATCATTTTCTTATTAGTCTCTTTCTACGATGGTAGAGCATCCCATACCGCCGCCGATACACAGAGTTGCCAGACCCTTCTTAGCGTCTCTTCTCTGCATCTCATGAAGCAATGTAACTAAAATACGGCATCCGCTGGCTCCAACGGGATGTCCAAGCGCAATTGCTCCGCCGTTTACATTCACTTTACTCATATCGAACTCAAGATCGTGTGCAACTGCTAAGGACTGTGCTGCAAATGCTTCATTTGCCTCAACAAGATCCATATCGCCGATCGTAAGGCCGGTTTTCTCAAATACTTTCTTGGTGGAAGCAACAGGTCCAACACCCATGATGGAAGGATCTACGCCGCCAAGTGCGCCTGCAACGAAAGTTGCCATCGGCTTAACGCCTAACTCCTGAGCTTTCTCTTCACTCATAACGACGATTGCTGCCGCACCATCGTTGATACCGGAAGCATTTGCTGCGGTAACGATACCATCCGGCTTAAATGCAGGACGTAATTTGGCAATACTCTCTGCTGTTGTTCCCGGACGCGGGCCTTCGTCTGTATCTACAATCACTGTTTTCTTCTTCTGTTTAACTTCTACCGGAACGATTTCGTCCTTGAACTTGCCGTCAGCCATAGCTTTCTCGCACTTCTGCTGTGAGCTTGCTGCAAACTCATCTAACTGCTCTCTTGTCAGTCCCCATTTCTCTGCAACGTTCTCAGCGGTGATTCCCATATGATACTGGTTGAATGCATCCCACAATGCATCGTTTACCATGGTATCTACCAATGTGGCATTGTTCATTCTGTAACCGTAACGTCCCTGCATAGCTGCATAAGGAGCCATAGACATATTCTCCATACCGCCTGCAACCACGATGTCGGCATCTCCTGCCTGAATCATCTGTGCTGCCATGTTCACACAGTTAAGGCCAGAACCGCATACAACGTTCACGGTAACTGCCGGTGTTTCAATCGGAAGCCCTGCTTTGATGGAAGCCTGACGTGCTACGTTCTGTCCCAAACCAGCCTGGATAACACAGCCCATATATACATGGTCTACCTTATCTGCCGGAACACCAGCCCTGTTCAGTGCTTCCTTGATTACGATAGAACCAAGCACTGGTGCCGGAGTTGTGCTTAATCCTCCACCCATAGTTCCGATTGCGGTACGGCATGCGCCTGCTAAAACAACTTTCTTTGCCATTCTCTTCGTCTCCTTTATATTTTTTGTGTATCGCCCGGAAAAACCGGGCTGATTGGATCCTGAAAACGTTCTAAGTATTACATTTTGGCAGTTAAAACCTGTTATTTTTTTAACAATCTTTTGCCAAAAAAAAGGAAAACAGGTTTGATAACATCTCTCTTACCATTATTTTGGCAAGAATATTCTCAAATATATTGTGTTTCCCATGTTTTCAGCCCTCGCTAAAAACATCCTAGCACATTTCGTCATAAAATGCAAGAATTTAATAGAAAACATTCCCCCCAATCACTGTACCGGAAATACTTCCATTATTACTGCGGAAATACAGACAGCCAATCGTTATCCTGCCGCCCAGAACCTCGCCTGCCGCCTGCGTACAGCTTGCATCCGCGCCCGACGCCAGCACAGAAGCAAATCTTCCGCTGGCTACCGGGGAAAACTGCCCCGGCTGGTAAATAACTCCTGCTACCGTATTGGGGAAATGGGAACTGCTTACCCGGTTCATAACTACGCTGCCGACAGCAAGCTTTCCTTCATAACTCTCACCGCCCGCCTCACACTGAATCAAAGCTGCCAGCATGGAGAGGTCAGAAGCATTGCTGCTGCCTCCATTATTTCCACTGCCGCCTCCATTTCCCTTATTTCCAGTATTTCCGTTGTTTCCGCTATTCCCATTATTAGTATTAGCATTCTTCTGCCTTTGGGCTTCCTGCTCCTTTTGCCGCTTGACTTCTTCTTCCTGCCGTTTGATTTCCTCTAAACGCCTGGCATCCTCCGCTGCTTTCTGCGCTTCAAGCTGTTCCTCATACGCCTTCTGTTTCTCTAATTTTGCAGCGTACCCTGCCACATCTGCCTGCGCGTCTGCCAGCTGCTTCTTGGCTGCATTCAGATGTTCCGAGGTATCGGAAACCAACTCGGCAACCTCCTGCTGCTTTTCCTCCTGCTGCTCCTTGAGACTCGCAAGTGAAGCTTCCTGTTCCGAAAGCTCCTGCTTTTTGCCCGCTATCACTTCCTTGGTTTCCCTATATCTGTCGAGCATCATCCTGTCATACTCCTGGATGCTGGAAATATATTCGGCTTTATTCAGGAAGTCCGCAAAGTTTTCCGCACTGAGAAGTACTTCAAGAAGTCCATTTCCTCCCATCTCATACAAGAAACGGATACGCTTTTTCATCGCCTCATACTGGCTCTTTTCCTCTTTCTGCGCCTCTTTCAATGCTTTTCCCGTCTCCTCAAGGCTCTTGTGTGTGCTCTCAAGCTGCTGTTCTGTCACGTTCAGCTCCTCCGTAATCTTTGCCAGCTTGTCATTGAACACGGCAAGATCGCCTTCTAAACCGCCTGCCTCCTGTGAGAGGCTTTCCGCTTTCTGCTGCGCCTCCTCCTTCTGCTGTTGCAAATCCTCAATCTCATCGTGCACTTTGTCGATCTTTTCCTGCGTTGCGTAGACAGCCATTGGGAAAATCATGCACAAGACAAGAAATCCGGCAAGCCTTTTCATCAGTGTCTTTTTCATTTCTCATTCTCCTCCAATCCTAGTGAAAGGCTAAAACTTCTCAGTGTTCTCTCTATAAATCCTGTCGAAAAAATATTTTGCTGACAGGGAACAGTAAAAAATCCGGAGGTTTTATCCGATAACCATAATATAGACGATACCTAATCTGAACGCAAGGGGAATATTTGTTCTTTTCTCATGCTCCAGGATTGGAACAGATAGAATAACGGAGGTGTACTCGTGCAATATGTAAAAATTAACCAAGTAAAACCAGGCATGCGCCTTGCACGCCCCATTTATAACAAAAACGGCGTCATGCTCTACGAACGTGACACCCGCCTGACGCCACAGGGTATTTCCAGCATTGGCAAATTCGGCCTGTGGGGTCTTTATATTTTAGAACCAGCTGAACCAGTCCCTCCACTTTCTGAAGAGGATGTGGAGTTGGAGCGTTTTCTCACCGTCTCCACCTTCCGACTGAAAGATGATTTAACTCTGCTGCTTAACAACATGAAGCCGCAGAATATCAAGCCGATGGCCCAGGAAATCCTCAAAAAATTTGGTAATTCTGAAAACAAACTCAACTTTGCGGCAACACTGCGCAGCAGCGGCGATTATGTCTACAAGCATTGCCTGAACACAGCAATAATTGCCTCCATGATGGTAAATAAGCTCAACTACGCTTACCCGGAACAATTAGCCATTATCTGCGCCGCATTACTCTACGATATTGGGCGGCTCTTAGTGCCGGAAGAGATACTGGAAAAAGGCGACAGCCTTTTATCGCCGGATGAACGCCGGATGATCCGTGGCTATCTGGAAAAAGGTTACCAAATGCTTCACCCGGATTATAATGATTACAAATTCCCGGAACTTACCTTGAAAATTGTTGGACAAATGACACGGCTTCCATTTGATGTTTCCGCGTCTATGCCTAAGAACATCCGCTGGAAGAACGGGACCCATGTGTTGCACACGGCAAGTATGTTTGACGAAATGACCTCTATGCATCTGGATAGAGAACCGGCCTCCGAACTTGCCTCCGTACGTTTCCTGCGCAAGCATACGGATCATTTCCCGGCTCCCTTTGTGACTGCGCTGACCCAGAGCATCCATATCCTCCCCGACGGCCGCTGCGTGGAATTTTCCAACGGACAGAAAGGGATTGTTATTTCAGAAAATCACAAAAATTACGCGCAGCCTGTGGTTGTCCTGTTCTCCAATAATCAACGCATTGATTTCTCGGAAGCAAAGTTCCAGAAAAGTATGCATATTGCCGATATCATGAAAACCATGGACGTTCGCCTCAAAGTGGATCGCGACACATTTAAACAATATAAAACAGATGCGCACACGCGGGAGACTACAATACGTTACATACAAAAACGCAAAAAACTTGCCGCTGCAGGAAGAATATGACAATATTGTACAGAAATAGAGATGTCGCACGAAGACATTATTTCGTTCAAAAGGTCTTGCCGCTTATGCGGCAAAGACAGAATGCACAAAAATCACTCTGGGAAGCTAGCTTCCCAAGATAATTTTTGTGCATATTGTTTACATTGCTTCGCAATGGAAACCTTTTGAACGGATGAAAACTTTATTGATTACTTTGTGCGACATCCCCTTTTGAACGAATCTACAACTTATATCACCAAAAATCCCTTTTCTTAACTGCGGTAACCGTCAGGATTCATGCTCTGCCATCTCCAGGAATCTGCACACATCCTATCAATATCATATTCTGCTTCCCAACCCAGCTCTGCCTTTGCTTTGGAGGCGTCGGAATAGCATGTTGCAATATCTCCCGCTCTCCTGGGTTTGATTTCATAGGGGATGGGCTTACCGCATGCTTTCTCATATGCTTTCACCACATCAAGCACGCTGTAACCTTTTCCTGTACCCAGGTTGTAGATTGTCACACCTGATTTATCCTCAATTTTCTTCAACGCCTTGACATGTCCTTTTGCCAGGTCTACCACATGGATATAATCACGCACACCCGTACCGTCAGGCGTATTATAATCATCTCCAAATACACCCAGGCATTTTAACTTACCAACTGCAACCTGCGCGATATAAGGAACGAGATTGTTCGGAATGCCCTTGGGATCTTCCCCAATAATCCCGCTCTCATGAGCCCCGATTGGGTTAAAGTAACGCAGAAGCACTACGTTCCACTCCGGGTCCGCCACATGGAAGTCGGTAAGAATCTGTTCTAACATGCCCTTCGTCTGACCGTAAGGATTTGTAATCTGCCCTTTGGGGCACTCTTCTGTAATCGGGATAATAGCCGGATCTCCATATACGGTAGCAGAAGAAGAAAAGATAATATTCTTCACACCGTGTTTACGCATGACGTCGCATAAAATCAACGTCCCGGTAATATTGTTATGGTAGTATTCTAAAGGCTTCTGTACAGACTCGCCCACTGCCTTTAATCCTGCAAAGTGAATGACGCTGTCAATCTTCTCCTTCTCAAATACCTGTCCCAACGCCTGGGCATCCAGGATATCCACCTGATAAAACGGAACTTTTGCCCCGGTAATCTTTTCCACTCTCTTTACTGCTTCCTCACTGGAATTCACCAAGTTGTCCACGACAACAACCTCATATCCTGCATGAATAAGTTCAATACATGTGTGGCTCCCGATATAGCCAGCCCCGCCGGTTACTAAAATTGCCATAATCTTTACCTCCTGTCATCATTGATACGTCGCCTGTCTGCGGCTTTCTCTGTTGAAACCAGTATAGCACACTTGCATATTTTAGTAAATACTTATTTTATTTACTGCTATATTTAGTAAAATATTTGCAAATAACATAGGTGCGAACTGAAATAAAACTTTATCCCCACAGCAAGATTAATACCCCATCAGCTTGCTGCGGGGGATTTGACTCCTGTATGCAATTTCTAATGTACCATTTTATTTAAATAATCAGACTAAAGCCGCGCACTCCTGCACAATCCGTTCCATCTGCTGCCAATTTTCTTCCATGTCTGCCACCAGTTTCATCTGCGTACGGCAGCGATCGAGATTCTGTCCCTCACGGTGAATTTTAAAATAAGAATCCCCCTGCAAATGATCCGTAAGAAAACGCATCCCACACTCATAAGTCATGACCTTTGCCCCCATCGGTAACATGGCAATTTCCGTTTCCGTCAAGCTTCCCTGACACCCTTCCAAAAAACCTCTGGTATACAACTCAAAGAGATGAATATCGAAATTCACTTTAGACAAATCTGGTTCATCCTCCGCCCCGGTACTAGCCCCAAAACGTATAGAGTCACCAAAATCATGAACAGAAAGCCCCGGCATCACCGTATCTAAGTCAATCACACAAATACCCTTTCCGGTTTTTTTATCTATCATGATATTGTTTAGCTTGGTATCATTATGCGTTACACGCAGAGGCAGCTTGCCCTCTGCCTGCATCTGCCCCAGCACACCGGTAATGTCCTCCCGCTCCTTAAAGAAAGAAATTTCCCGCTGAACATCCTTTGCCCTGCCGCAGACATCCGCCTCCACTGCGCGCCGAAAAACTTCATAGCGCGCCTTTGTGTCATGAAAACCAAAAATCGTCTCGTGAAGTGTCTCTGCCGGATAATTGGACAAAAGCCGACCAAAATTGCCAAAAGCTTTCGCACTCTCATAAAAGACCTGCTCCGTCTCCACCTGATCATAACATTCAGCATCCTCTATCATATAGTACATGCGCCAACTATCGCCAAAACTATCTTTATATAAAGATTTTCCATCCTCGCTGAAAATAACTGTAAGCGTCTCCCTCAATTCATCGCCACCCGCTATTTTAATTTTCTCCTTCAAAAATGATGTCACACCTGTGATATTATCCATGACTTCCATCGGCTTTATAAATATGCTGCGGTTCATGCGCTGGATGATGTATCTTGGAACGCCTTCCACAAGAAAAGTATCATTGATATGCCCGCTGCCCCAAGGGCGCACTTCACCAGTCTCACCCTGTATGCGAAAATGGCGGACAGCTTCTTTTGCACGTTTTTCTAATTCTATATTCATCTTAAAATTCCTCCGGGTACAACCCCTGTTTTTTCAGTACGGCTATTGCATCCACTACCATCTGCTTATCTTCTTTATATGTGACCCCATACCATTTATCCTCAGATGTGAGCACGCGCACACTCGCTTTTCCTTCCCGCAGCAATCCGCCAACAGCCGTAGGGAGAAAATACTCCGCTTTAAGTGGATTTGCAGGCAAATCATTTTGCAAAAAGTTCACAAAGCCAGTTTCCAACTCCTTTAAAATGCTGTTAGAAAATCCCCACATATTCATAGAAACGGTACTGTCCACGGAAACCTCTGTCCAGGTCTTGCCGTCATCCTCTGTAAAGGCAGCGCCTTCCCCCCGCTTCTCAATATGTGTACGCTCCTCAATCTCCTCCAGAAAACCTTCTGCATCCGTCCGGCAGATTCCTCTTGCCACATGCCCGTTTTCCGTCAATGTGTTCTTGAGCGCATAACCCACCATGGCATAACGGTATTTCTCATCGTCCTCGTGGCTCACCAAATATTCATAGACTGCCTGATAAGCATGTTTGCCGTAATAATCGTCCGCATTGATAACTGCAAAAGGCCCGTCTAACACATCCTTGCAACAGAGAATAGCATGGCCGGTTCCGAAAGGTTTCTCCCTGCCCTCAGGCACCTCGAACCCTGCCGGTATCTTACTCAATTCCTGGTAGACATATTCCACCTGAATCTTATTGGAAATACGGTTGCCAATGCTCTCCTTAAACGCCTGCTCATTCGCCCTTTTAATAATGAACACGACTTTCTCAAAACCTGCCGCC
>CAJUTD010000036.1:25097-28983 GCA_910589635.1 uncultured Lachnospiraceae bacterium
AAAAAAAAAAAAATCCATGATGATATGGCCCTGGCTGTCAATCGGATCAATCTGCTTTAATCCACCGTAGCGGCTCCCCATGCCTGCCGCCATAATAACTAATGCTGGTTTACCCATATCTTTACCCTCCTAAAATTGATTAATATAATTTCCCACTTAGTTATCACTATTCTCCTATTGTTTCTACAATGATAATACAAAAAAGAAAATTACACAAGACATCTTACGCAAAACAAAAATAAGGAATTCCACAAATTAATACGTGGATTCCTTATTTGATGTCTTTGGTAAATTATACTGCAATCTATTTAAACTCTGGACAAATATTCTCCTGTCCTCGTATCAATCTTGATTACGTCATCCTGCTCTACGAACAATGGCACATTTACGGTAGCGCCAGTCTCCACAACCGCCGGCTTTGTAGCACCGGTCGCCGTATCTCCCTTGAATCCGGGCTCCGTATCCGTAATTTTCAACTCAACGAACAATGGCGGCTCGACTGCAAATACACTGCCATTATGAGAACACATTTTCACCATCTCGTTCTCTTTTACAAACTTGAGCGCGTCACCGATAGCCTCTGCATCCAACGCGATCTGTTCGTATGTCTCAACATCCATGAAATGGAATAAGTCGCCGTCAGAATATAAGTACTGCATGTCCGCCCTGTCAATCCTTGCCTGAGGACATTTTTCCGTAGGACGGAAAGTCTTCTCAACCACACCGCCATTCTTAATATTCTTTAACTTCGTCCTGACAAAGGCTGCGCCCTTCCCCGGCTTCACATGCTGAAATTCAATAATCTGAAAAATATTATTATCTAATTCAATCGTAATGCCATTTCTAAAATCTCCTGCTGAAATCATTCGATTTTCCTCCTTAAACTATAATGCAATGGGGCGTATCCTGCCCTCACACTTGTACCATTCTATACTAAAATGGAAGATTTTTCAACCTTTTTCTTCAATCTCATGAATCATATCTATGCGGGTCTGATGCCTGCCGCCCATGAATTCTGCTTCCAGATATGATTTCACAATGTCTTTGGCCTGCTCATTGCCCACAATACGTGCGCCAAACGCAATGATATTGGCATTGTTATGCTCCTTAATTAAGTGCGCTGTTGTTGTGTCAGAACAAACGCCGCAGCGTATGCCTTTGATTTTATTTGCTGCCAGGGAAATGCCAACTCCCGTACCACAGATAAGAATTCCACAGTCCGCTTCCCCGGCTGCCACTGCACGTCCGACTTTCTCCCCATATACCGGATAATGGCAGCTCTCCGTGCTGTCTGTCCCCAGATTCACCACCTCATGTCCAAGGCTCTTTACAAATTCCATAACCTCCATTTTCAAATCCACTGCTGTGTGATCGTTGCCGATTGCTACTTTCATTTCATTTCCTTCCTTTCCTGATTGTTAAAATTCTGCCGGTTTGACACACCGTTAAAACATTTATTTTCTTCTCTGATAAAAAAACAACACTATCTTCTCCAAGTAACGCTTGAGCACAATCTGAATCTCTTCCTTGGGATGGATAGGTTTCGTGAGAATGGTGCGGATTCCGGCACGGTTCGCCCCGTACACATCCGTAAAAATCTGGTCTCCCACAAACAAGGTACTGTCCTCATCCGTTCCCATCAACTCCATTGCCCTGCGGTAACCGGAAACTTTGGGTTTTCCTGCCTTAAAAATATATTGCACCTTAACGACGTCATTAAATGACCTGACTCTTGGCTCTTTATTATTTGATAAAAGGCAGCATTGATACCCCACCTCTTTCAAATGGGCAAACAACCCTATGGCACGTTCGTCTGCCGGCGCCCCATGCGGCACCAGCGTATTATCTACATCAAAAATAATCCCTCGGTATCCTTCCTCGTACAGACGGTCAAATTCAATCTCATATGCAGAATCCAGATATTCATCAGGATAAAAATATTCAAACATCTTTCCTTCTCCTGAAACGATATTGTTACTTATCTAAAATCTTCTTTATCTCGTCCATAAAGGTATTGACGTCCTTAAATTCACGGTACACCGATGCAAAACGCACATACGCTACGGGGTCTAGTTCTTGAAGTCGGTTCATGACAATCTCGCCAATCTCAGAGCTTGAAATTTCCTTCTCTTCCCGGTTGAAAATATCGACTTCCACCATATTCACAAGCTGGCTGATCTGTCCCGCAGACACCGGACGTTTATGACAGGCGCGCAGAATCCCCCCCTCCACTTTGGAACGGTCATATTGCTCTCTGTTGTCATCCTTCTTGATGACAATCAGCGGGATAGTCTCTACTTTCTCATATGTAGTAAAACGTTTCCCACAGTCATCGCAGAGCCTTCTGCGCCTGATGGCATTGTTATCGTCTGCCGGCCTGGAGTCGATAACCCTGGTGTTATCACTGCTGCAATACGGGCACTTCATGAATCTTCCTCCTTCGTACTGTTTATTTTTAGTATAGCTTTCTTTAATTCCCTTGTCAAATACAAGCTACTCCAACGCACTCCGGCGCGTATAATATCTTCAGATATTATACCATGAATCGCTCTATCATAGCATACGAAAAAAGAAAGGGCAAGAAAAAGACAGCGCCCGTATCGTGGACGCTGCCCCTATATTTCCTCATACGTTTCACAGCTACTTCGTTGCGCCGTCGTCCTGTGCACCGTCTGCCGGCGCATTGCCGTCCTGCGCATTCGTGTCGGCTGCGTTCTCGCCGCCGGCTTCCTCGGCTGCCCCGGTTTCGCCGTTTGCCCCAGTTCCGTTATCTGCACCTGTGTCCGCATTTCCCTGAATCGGTGTGATTACGATATTCTGTGCTTCCACATTGGTCTTACGCTTCACAATATCCTCGATCTGCGCGCGTTTTGCATCGGTAACCTCCCCCATATTCAGTACTACGTCCGCATTGCCGTCCGTGATGCTTACCACCACATCCGTAAACCCTTTGGCCTCTAAAAGCATCTCCGCAGCCGCCTCACGTTCTGCAATATCCGTCATGGCAACCATAGCGTTTACCGCATCCTGCTTCTGCTCTTCCGTGATGTTCACATTGTTAATCAATTCCAGTAAAGATGCCTTATTCTGAGAACGTATCTGCTCACGATTCAGCTTTACCTCAGACACAAAATTGACATTGTTTACGCTGCTGCTGGTAAGAACTGCCTCCCCCGGATTTTCTGCGTCTGCGTTCTGGCTGCTGGCAATCTGCTCCCCAGTCTGTACGCCCAACGCCTCTGTGCCTGTCTCCGCGCTCTCTTCCGTATCTGTGAAAATATCTTCCGCATTATACATATCCTCATCGGATATGTCATATGTACCCTCATTTGTGTCCGCACTTGCCTCCTGTGCCAGATCACTGTCACTGCGGCTTCCCGTATATTGCAAATAGCCTGCAACGGCAATCATAAGAGCCAAAGCCGTAATGATAATCTGGTTTTTCTTGAAAACTTTTTTCAAAATGATGCCCTCCTGTCAATTCATCTTAACTACCTTAATTTTATGTACTTCCACTGGAAATAATGCTAAAACTGCATCAGAAATATTTTTTGCCACCTGGGAATTTCCACCCCCCTCCGCCACCACCAGAACGCCTTCTACACAGGGCGCTACCTCCTTTGCCACAAAAGGCTCTCCATTGTTCCCGCTGGAGTAAACAGTTTCCTCCTGGGACTGGTGCTGCGTATTGGTCCGCGTGGTTTCCCCGCTCCCCTCCTGCGTATTCTGGCTGTTCCTGCTCGTGTCCTTTTCCACCAGCTGTTCGCCCTCATCTTTGAGTGTGATCATCACCTCTACTTTCCCAACCCCTTCCATATCCCCCAAAATCTGTTTGAGCCTGCGCTCCATCCGTTTTGCATAATCTCCCATATCCTCATAGGAATCC
>CAJUTD010000037.1 GCA_910589635.1 uncultured Lachnospiraceae bacterium
ATTTATTAAGGAAAGTACTATCGGTCTGGCACTCGGAAATTCAATCAATATAATTTTTGATTTCATATTTATCGTGTTATTGGATTGGGGAACGGCAGGTGCAGCACTTGCCACATCTTTTGGCTTTTTCTGCTCTACGATTTATTATCTAATCTGTATGATTAAAGCAGATAGAAAAGGAAATGAACTTGTGTCGGTTTCCATCAGACATTTTGCCCCAAACAAGAAGATGGTGAGCGGTGTTGTGAGTATCGGAATACCCGGCGCGCTTATCACCGTTTTGCTTAGTGTTTCCAATATTGTTCTCAACAACTTTATTGGAATTTATGGTTCAAACGCCGTTGCATCATATGGAATTGCTTACAAAATTGATATGGTTCCGATTATGCTTTCAGTTGGTCTTTCACAAGGAGTCGCCCCACTTATAGGGTATTGTTACGGAGGAGACAATAAAGACCGTATGTCGCAAGTGATGAGGCTGTCAACGATTTACGATATACTTTTGGGTGTTATCTTTTTAATTACATTTTGTTTGTTCGGGAAAAATCTTGCAAGCATATTTTTACATGACGAATCACTTATAAATCAAGCGGGGTATTTTATCAGTATTTTAGGTCTGTCAGCGCCAATGCTTGGTATCATCAATATGGTAACAAGCTGTTTTCAAGCATTGGGTGCGGCGGTAAAATCTTTGCTCATTACGATTATGAGAAATATCGTATTGTTTATCCCGACAATTATTCTATTGAATAGTCTGTGGAAATTGAACGGCGTTATTGCAGCACAACCGATTGTAGAAACCGTTTTAGCGGTTATCTGTGTTTTGATGTATATGCAAACTTCAAAAGCAATCAGAAGCAACTAAATAAACCAAAAGAGAAGCGGTAGCTGAATATTAAAATGATGTTTCTGTGGCGTTAAAAGAATTAGGATAAGGATTATATTTATGGATGTTAAAACAGAATGGTTGTTATGCCCTGTTTGTGGCAGAAAAATACACAATAAAGTCAGAGAAGATACTGAGCTGTGCTTTGTTTCCGGCAAGGATGCCGTAGACCAATTGGTGGACAAATTTCTGTTGTGGGCATTTTCTTTTGTGTAACAAAATCAAGTTTTTTGTAGAGATGCGCATTTGGTAACAGCTCTTTCTCCTCAATGACATTGACATATACTAAAAGATATGTTAGTATTAGTTCAAATGGAGGATTGAAAAATGGACATTATTATATTAGGACTTCTCATGATTCAGAATTTCACAATTTACGAGATGAAGAAGGTTATCGAAAAAAACTTTGGCAATATCAGCAGCAACAGTATAGGAAGTATGCAGGCGGCGGTAAAAAAATTATTGAGTAATAATATGATTTGCTTCAGCGAGTATGTTGAAAACAGCGTAAATAAGAAGATTTATGAAATAACCAATGAGGGTAAAAAATATTTCTTGTCCTCTATTTCAACGCCAATGCGCTACAAAGAAAAAAATATGGAACTGAGCAAGTTTTTCTTTATGGGGTTTGCCTCAAAAAGTAGGCGGTTGGATCTTATTGAAGCATATATCGTAGAACTGCAAGAAAAGCTTGCTTGTCTTGAACAGATAAAGTCTGCTACTGAAAGTCAACCTGATTTTGATGAGGATTACTTATCAATGCTCAAAGAAAAAGGTTCAGAGATACAAACTGTTTCTGACGTACAAGAAATTGCTTATTTTCAATGTGCAATGCTTGATTTATCTATTGATAAAATAAAGTTTGAAATTGATTGGTTTGAAAATTTCAGGAAAAAAATGAACGGAAAATCCTAAGAGGTTAAATATTATTGATGATACTTCGGTAAAGTATTATTTATGTATAGGAGGAGAGGTATGAAACATCAAAAATCAAAGCGTTATCTTTTCTATTTTATAGGGATAACACTCATCAGTGGTTGGCTTGGTGTTGCAGTTGATCATATTTTAACAGAACAACCGGAGGGGAACAGTCTGGGTATGGGTGTATGGCTTATTCTTCCTTTTCTATCGGCAATTATTTTTAGAGCAAAGGAACACGATTGGAAGAGTTTTGGTATCGCACTTAATTTAAAGAGTAATTGTAAATGGTATATTTTATCAATTTTTATTTATCCGATTATAACTGCAATTACATTGTCGCTTGCTTTAATATTTAACTGTGCAGAATTTTCTAATTCAGTGTGGAATACATTTTTGCCGCTTGCCTTATCATATGTTTTAAGCAGCTTTATAAAAAATATTTTTGAAGAATTTGCATGGCGAGGGTATCTTACGCCAAAGCTGATGGAACAGGGATTAAATGATTGGATGCTATATGGAGTTTCAGGACTGATTTGGGGGTTATGGCATACAGCTTATTATATAGTATTTTTACCTGATACTTACTTTCAGGCTATCTCAAGATTAGGAATGGTTTTTGCCGGTTGTGTGCTAATGATAGCATGGTCAATTTTATTTGTTGAAATCTATCGTGTTACATACAGTGTCTGGCCCTGCGTAATTTTACATGCTATGGAAGATGCCGTTCCTACTGCTTTGGTTACTAATAGCCGCTTTGTAAAATTGACAACAGTGGGAGAAATTTTCTTTAATCCCATTACAGGAATAGTCGCAGCCGTTATAATTATCAGTATTGGGTTGTTTATCCGAAAGAAAAGAATTTTTCATGAAATGAAACACGGATCAAAATAAAATTTTCATGAGGAGGTAATCAGTTATAAACTTCGGGCCAAGTTGATGATAATAAATGTCAAAAACTAAAGATTCCATAGACCTCTTTCGTTAAAATATATAGTTTTAGGGGATGAAAGCATGAAAAGATTATGCAATAATAATAATATTGGGAAAATATAATAATTTAGAAAATCCCAGAGCATGTATATGCGCTGGGGTTTTCTGGAAGAAGGAGGTTTTATGCAAAAAATGAGGAAAAACAAGCGAAAAAGGATTTTTGCTGCGATATTGACGGCTGCTATGGTTTCTACCACAGTACCTGTCGATATCATAGCAGAAGCATCCACTGGGGCTGTAAATATGCAGTCAGAAGTGTACGCGGAAAACACGAATTCGCCGGCGCTGGTGTCTGCGGAAGATGGAATGGAACAATGGGCGCCCATCGACCAATTTGTGAAGGACACAAATTACAATGTGCCGTCTGACTACATGCAGAAGAAGACAGGTATTGATTATGGAAGAGTGGAGGATATTCAATATCAGTCTACAGCGACCAATTCCATTCGCAAGGCTAAGGTCATTTTGCCGGCAGGCTACAGTACAGAGAAAAAATATCCTGTGCTTTATCTCTTGCATGGGATTTTTGGCAATGAGACAACGCTGTTTGGCGAAGGCGTACAGAACGTGATCGGCAATGCCATCGCATCCGGCGACAGCGAGGAGATGATTGTCGTGCTGCCTAATGCCTGTGCCAACGAGACTGGCAGCGGCGAAGGGTTTAACTTAGAGCATTATGCGGCGTATAACAATTTTATCAATGATTTTGAAGATTGCCTGATGCCTTATATCAATGAACATTATTCCACAGCTGTCGGAAGGGAAAATACGGCTATCTCCGGCTTTTCCATGGGTGGAAGAGTGACGCTTCATATCGGGTTTACGCTTCAGGACAAGGTACGCTACGTCGGCGCGTTTAACCCTGCGTTTGGTATTTTTGAATATGAAAATTACGGTGTGCATGAGGATGGGCTGTTTACGGAGGAGACATTTACCTTGCAGCAGAAGTATATGGATGACACGCTGGTTCTGATTGCGGCAGGTACGAATGATGATATTGTCAAGACGGAGCCAGAGCGTTACCATAATGCGCTGGCGGCAAACCACGTTCCTCATATTTACTATGCTACGAAAGGAATCAATGCCAGTGGGCAGACAGGCAGCGGAGGGCATGACGGCGACGTCTATAAGCATGGACTTTACAATTTCATGCGCAGGATTTTCCGTAAAGAGTCTGTGCCTGCACAGACAGAAAAGCCCTTGCTTCGGTTCAGTTTTGACGATGGACAGGACGGAATCAAAAGTGACGGCGTGAAAGTCACGGTCAATGGAAGCCCCGAATTTACGCAGGATGGCGTGGATGGTAAGGCAATGTTCCTGAACGAAGATGAAATGGAATATCTTGCGCTTACCAAAGAGGATGGTTCCGGCCTGCTTACCGGCCGTGACGCTTTGACAATTTCCTATTGGAGCAAGACGGAGGACAAGACCAACTGGGCAACATATTTGGCACCCAATGATAATGCGCCGCAATTTGGTAAAGAACAGTATTTGGGAATTATGGATAACAATGCCAAGGTTACAGTGGAACGATACTTGAATACGGAAGGCCGCCCGACGGTTGTTACTGGAAGTGGCAGGAGTGGACAATGGAAACATGTTGCCGTTGTTATTACAGAGACGGAGACGCGTTTGTACATAGACGGAAAAAAAGCGGGAACGCAGGCAAGCACATATAAACTCTCGGATATCGTTGGCGAGAATGATATTTTCTATATCGGCAAGGCTTGCTGGGGAACCGGTGAATATTTCGACGGCCTGATAGACGATTATTCCGTCTATGGCTATGCCATGACCGATAGCCAGGTCAATAACCTGTACAATGGAAAAGATTTAGATGACGATTCGTACATAGCTACTGAATCAATGCAACGGTGTTATGACAGTCTGACACTCGGCAATGTAATCCCGGACGGCGCTGTGATGTCAGAGGGGAAACTGAATCTCCCGGCACAGGTTGACGGCGCAGCCATCACCTGGACCTCAAGCAAAGAGAATGTACTTGGCAAAGACGGAACGGTACATCTTCCCCAGGAAGCCACGGAGGTCACGCTGACAGCTAAGATTTCTTTGAATGGTGAGACTACAAGCAAAAAGTTTGTTGTGTCTGTCCTTCCGGCATCTGGGCAAAAAACACAGTTTGAGAATAATTTTATGATTCCCTATGTTGTTACCGGGGAAACAACGCTTCCTGCCTCTTATGGGCAGGGGACTATTACATGGTCCGGCGCTTCTGTATCTTCCGATGGAAAAATTACGGCTACAGGGCAGGAGCAGAGCGTAGAGTTTACTGCAACTTGGAGGGCAGGAGAGATTAGCGCCTCCAAAACGTTTTCCGCGAAAATACTGGCAAAAGACGCTGTGGCTTTGGAGGCATACACCCGCGAGCCTTTGGCGAAGAATGTCTATAGTGGAAAGCTTGCCTACAGCCTGCATTTGGCGTATCAAAAGGAAAACGGCGTTTATGAAGGGCTGTATTCTAACAACGGTTTACTTTTTGCGAAAGCGGATATATCTGCGCAGGGCACTCTGACCGCGAAAAACTTTAAGAATCCTTATGTGTTTGCCATGGCAGACGGCAGTTATGGAATTGTGGCTGTGCGCACGGATTCCTCCAATGAAGATATGGCAAATGCCCAAGACAGCCTCAGCAGGGGCAAAGTACTTCTGTTCACCACCAAAGACTTCATACGCTATGAAGAGGTAGGATTGGTTGATTTAAAGAAAAATGTATTTGTATCGGATGTTACCTGCGATTACGACAGCAGCGCTCAAAAATATGTACTCCGCTGGTGCGATACAGATGGAAATTATTACAGGAGTACCACGGCGGATATTCGCAGCCTGTCGGCTGAAACTCAAAAAGGCAGTATTTTTGGCTACGATACGCAGGATACGTCCATAGAGGGAGCATGTGAACGCAATCGTTTCTATGTGCCAGGGAAGATAGGGCAAAATCTCTTGCGCAAATTTAGCACCATATACAACACTTCGGTTCAGGTTCCGCAGAGTGTTTCTGTGCTGAAAAAAGAAGAGGTGGAGAAGGTGCAGGCTGAATTGTCATACAGCGACGGCTCTAAAGCATCAAAGAAGGTGGACTGGGATCTTAGCAGTGTTGACTTTAGCAAGCCCGGAACTTATAATGTGAGCGGCACGGTGCAGAGGGCGCCTTCCATGATGTCTTCAGATGATACTTCTCTTGGCGTAAACCGTGCGGACCCATGTGTCTACTACAATCCAGACGACGGTTATTATTACTTCATCGCGACCAATGATAAAGATGGCAACCGGACGTTTTCCATGAAGAAATCGCAAACCCTGGAAGGGCTGAAAGATGCACAGGAGACGGAGATTTTAAATTTGGAGATGTACCCAGATATCAATGGTATGGTGTGGGCGCCGGAAATCCACAAAATAGGTGGAGAACTTTATATATTCTTTAGCTCTAATCCGGGAGACCCCGAAAATTGGGATGTGCAGTCTCATGTGATGCGTTATAAAGGCGGAAATCTGGAAGATAAAGACAGCTGGGAACGTCCCAAACGTTTCCTGAACAAGAATGGTACGCCGTTAAATCAGGCAATGGCTGATTTCGGCGGAATTACCCTGGATATGACGACCTTTAAGATAAAAGACACCCGCTATGTGGTATGGGCGCAGAGGGATTATGGACGCCGCACCGGCTCTGTTCTCTGTATCGGCACGATCAATGAGGCGGAACCGTGGAAATTAACGAGTGATCCGGTAATCATTTCCCGCCCGGATTACGGCTGGGATAACAATGACAATACGCCTGTGGACGAAGGGCCGTACGCGATTATCCGCGACGATAAAGTGTTTATTACGTTTTCTGGTTCTTCCATCGGCGCAACATATTGTGTAGGACTTTTAAGTGCAGATATCAACAGTAATTTCCTGGACGCTGACAGTTGGACAAAGAACAATAGCCCCATTCTCTATGCGCGTGCCGTAGCAGGGGAAACGGGACCAGGGCACAATTCTTACACTACTGATGCAGCGGGCAATCTCGTATTTGTGTACCATGCAAGGCCGGTGGATGCAGCTGGAAATGTAGGAACCAGGAATACAGGATTGCGAACTGTGCATTTTGGCGCAGACGGCGAACCGGTACTCTATATGTCAGGTGAGCTGGAACTTGCAAAAGCTAATGAAAATGTGGAGATGAAGGTTGTGGTGAAGGACCCCAATGCCCAGGAGAAACCTCCGGTATCTAAACCGGCCGTCAACGAAACGTTTTCTGCAAGCAGCGGGCAAAAATTTAAAGTCACTGCCAGCAGCGGCGGTAAGAATTATGTGACATTTACGGGAGTTGGCAAGAAGGGCAGCAGCTGTACGATACCCGATACCGTAAAATATAAAAACCAGACATTTAAGGTGACAGCGATTGCGGATAGTGCATTTGCCAAGCAGACGAATTTAAAGAGTGTAGTGATCGGCAAGTATGTCACTGGTATCGGAGCAAAAGCGTTCTATAATTGCAAGAACTTGGCAAAGATAACATTTAAGGGAACAGCTGTGAAAAAGATTGGCAAGGATGCTTTTAAGGGCATTAAGAAAAACGCTGCTTTTGTCATGAAGAAGACCTTTACTTCCAAGAATGTGAAGTATAAGATTACGAAGTCCACATCATCTGCCAAACAGGTGACTGTGACAGGCACAACGAAGAAGAACATTACTACTCTGAGCATACCGGCAACGGTCAAATATAATGGAATATCCTTTAAGGTGACGGCCATTAATAAAAATGCATTTAAGAATAAGAAGAAGCTAAAGAGCGTTACCATCGGTAAGAACGTAAAAACGATTGGCGCGAGCGCATTCCTGGGTGACAAGAAGCTTGCAAAAGTGAAATTCAGCGGGACGGCGATTAAGAGCATCGGCAAGAATGCCTTTAAAGGCATCAAGAAAAATGCGGCGTTCAGTGTGAAAAAGTCTAAGAAGAAATTTGTGAAAAAGCTTTTGAAGAAAGCAAAGACGAAAAATTATAAGATGAAATAGCAAAAAGGGCGGCTGTTTCTGTGGAAATGATTATCTACGGGGCAGCCGCCCTAACTACTGCGCAGGCATCCGCTGCGCAAACCGTAAAATATATTAAGCTGGATGGTAACCGTCTATTGTGAATTTTTATAAAAAAGTGTTGACAAATTTATCATATGCGTGTAAAATAATATCGTTGTTGAAATAATGCAAATGCCCAGTTAGCTCAGTTGGTAGAGCAGAGGACTGAAAATCCTCGTGTCTCTGGTTCGATTCCGGAACTGGGCACTGACACAGAAGTGTTGCTTTTGCGGGTGTAGTTCAATGGTAGAACACTAGCCTTCCAAGCTAGATACGTGGGTTCGATTCCCATCACCCGCTTCTGCGATAGTGGCGTAGTTGGTAACGCGCGACCTTGCCAAGGTCGAGACCGCGGGTTCGAGCCCCGTCTATCGCTTTTCTAATGGCGGAAACAATCAGTTTCCGCTATATTTTTGTTCTCTCCGATTTCCCCAATATGCGAAATGCGCATCAAAACGTTACAAAAAGGTAATGAAACCATGTCGAATGGCACCTTTCTCTTTACCGCGGAACATCCTATACTTTGCTTAGGCTTAGCAATATTTTTGGTAAGCCTGCACAAAAGAGAAGAGGTGTAATGAGTATGAGTGATTTTGGAACAAGAGTAAGGAAGGTTAGGAAGGAGCGCAATATGACAATCGTTAGATTGGCGGAGTTGTGTGATTCTTCCGAGAATGTAATCAGAAACTATGAGAAATCCAGGCGTCTGCCGCAGGTCGACATGCTGGTCCGAATTTGCAATGCATTGAAGGTGTCTCCTGAGTATTTACTTCAGGATGGGCTGGTCTATCAATCGAATCATGCTGGTGAAGAACTCCTACAGAAAATAAGCAGACTTTCTCCAAAGAACGTGTCGGTATTGACGGATATGGTGGACACGTTGGGGAAGTATGATGATGTAAATGAGCTGATAAGGTAAGATGCAAGCGCCCCCTGCCGGTATTTTGTGCCAGGCAGGGGGTTTTCATTTTCGAGGAAAATTGTTTTATTTTCTATGAAAATGTGTTAGAATAGAAAAAGCAGTAGCGGGCGGGGGAGCGTGAAAGGAGATAATTAGTGAAGATTCTCAAAATGCACTTGATAGAAGCTGCGGCAGCAGTTTTGTTTGTAGTGCTGGTGTTCGTTCTTTTTCATGGAGATGAAGAAGAAGTAATTGAGGATATGTCTTATAATCAGAATTGGACTTCTGTTGTTGGTGGGGAGAATCAAGAATATGAGGTGCTTCCAGAGGTGGTAGGGTTGTCACACCGCGGGGAAGTGGTTATAATAAGAAAAAAACTGCCCCAGAATTATCGGCCTGCGGATTCCGTTGGATATTATACAACACACCAACTGTCAGAGGCATATATAGATGGCAAAAAGGTTTTTGAGCGTAAGGTTCCTGAGTGGGCAAGGAGCAAGACACCGGGGAATTGTTGGAACTTTATACGGCTGTGTGAAGCGTATGCGGGAAAGACTTTGGAGATACATATCAGAAATTGTTACAGTTCTTCCAGTATGAAGATGCCCACCGTATACTATGGGCCGCAGTCGGCAATCATACTCAGTCAGATAAAAAGCAGGTTTTTGTCTGTGGTAATCAGCTTTATCATGTTTACCATGGGTGTAGTGCTGGTGGCGATGTGGTTTGCCGTCGGCAAGCAAATGTATTTTCATAAGGGAGTTCCCTGGCTGGGGTTGTTTTCCATACATTTTGCAGTATGGTCGGCATTTGAGACAAAGATTCCAGTACTTATGTTTGAACGGCCGCTGTTGTCTAGTATGATTACATTCATGAGCCTTAAATTGATGCTTCTTCCGTTTGTGTTTTTCATCCGCACTATATATAATAAGAAGGGAAGCAGATTTCTCAATGTATTTGCCTGGGCTTGTGTACTGGACTTTGCTGCTTGTTTTCTGATGCAGCTGCTGGGCTGGTATGATTTCAGGGAGACGTTGTGGATTACTCATTTGTTGGGGCTTGGGGCGGTTGTCGCGGTGTTGGTAATGGGTGCCCGTACGCTGTCTAAGGAAGGGCATGTCTCAGTCAAACATGACAGGCGGTTCTGGGTTAATGTGGCGTGTGTCTGTGTTATCAGCGCTTGTGCCGTTCTGGATGCTATGAATTATTATTTTGCCTTTTATGGAGATGTGGCATTTTTTTCCAGAATTGGCTGCCTGGTATATATTTTCATATTGAGCAAACAATTTTTGGACGAATCTATCAAATTGATTCAAGCCGGAAAGCATGCCGAGGAAATATTAGAGGAAGCGGGACTGGACGCGCTCACTTATATGAAGAACCGCAGAAGTTTTGAGTCTGATTTACATAAAATCCCCAAAGGGGAGTTTCCGCGCTATAGCGTGGCAATGTTTGACTTGAATAACCTCAAGATGATGAATGATAAGTATGGGCATAGTGTGGGCGACTGTTATATTATCAATGGCAGTGAGATTATCCGCGATGTATTTGGAGATATGGGAGAGATTTACCGTATTGGCGGGGATGAGTTCTGCTTGATTTCGGATGTCCTTTCCGAAGATGTTTTTGAGGAAAAGAGATTAAGAATAAATAGCTGGATGGAAAGTCTGCAGGGCGCTTATGTGAAAGACGCCATGCAGATTGCCTCTGGTTTTGCAAAATATAGCCGCAGTAAGGACTTAAAATTACAAGATACAATTGTGCGTGCAGATGCGCAAATGTATCGGTGCAAGAAGAGACAGAAAGCAATAAAGAATAATAGTGAGATACATTAATTTAGGAGGTGGCTGGTTATGCGTTACATGCCGATAGCGAGAGTAGAGGCAGGTATGGCCTTGGGACAGGATATTTATAATGGAGAAGGGCAATTGATTTTGGGCAGGCATCTAGTCTTGAACGAAGATTCCCTGCAACAGCTTCTTCAGCTGGGATTCCCGGGCATCTACATTGATGATGAATTTACGGAAGATTTGAGGATTGAGCAGGTAATTCGCCCGCAATTAAAACGGGAAGCGCTGAAAATGGTGCACGATCTGTTTTTAGATAATAAGAATATTCCTATGGAACAGCATAATCTTCAAGAAATTGTTATGAATGTGATGGATGATGTGCTCAACAGCCAGGATGTAATGTGCAACATGCTGGATATCAAGACATACGATGATTACGTCTATTTTCATTCGGTAAATGTGGCAGTGCTGTCCACCATGATCGGAGCAGCATGTAACATGAACAAAGAAGAACTGAATATTCTGACGACATCCGCTCTGCTCCATGATGTGGGCAAGCGGTTTGTGGAGGAGGATGTGCTGAATGTCCGGCGTGCGCTGACCGAGGAAGAGCGGATTATGATTGTCCAACATCCCAAGTTGGGCTATGAGTTCTTGAAAGAGAACTTTGATTTTCTGCCAGAAATCTATAACAGCGTACTGGAGCATCACGAGTGGTATAACGGGTGTGGGTACCCGATGAGGAGATCCGGTTCAGAGATTCCGATTTATGCCAGGATTATTAAACTGGCGGATGTGTATGACGCGTTAACATCCAAGCTGCCTTATCATGAAGCAGTTTCTCCCTCCGAGGCAGTAGAGTATATTATGGCAAATGCCGGGGCGGAGTTCGACCCGGAATTAGTGGATGTGTTTCTGCGCAGGATTGCCGTTTATCCGGTGGGCTGTGAGGTTAGCTTGTCTGACGGAAGGACGGCAGTGGTCATGGAGAATTATAAAGAGTTTGTGTTGAGGCCCAAGGTCAAAGTCATTCCCACAGGTGAGATTATTGATCTGAAGGCGGACGATGATTTTAGAAGCCTGACAATTTTGGAACTTATTGTATAAAGGGATCACGGAGGAGTCCTGGTGCCTCCGGTATATTAGGTGTATCAATGACAGGACAGAAAGAAACGGTAGACGTGCTGCTGGCCGAGGGTTTTAAGGAACTCGCCTGCCGGCAGCCAATTGATAAGATAACCATCAAAGCGATTACAGATAAGGCGGGCGTCATTCGTCCTACGTTTTATAATCATTTTCAGGACAAATATGAACTGCTGGAGTGGATTATCTATACCCAGATTTTGGAGCCGACGAAGCCGTTGATTCATGCTGGGATGGTGGATGAAGCGTTAATGCTGATTTTTACCTCTGTCAAAGCAGATGGAGAATTTTACCGGAATGCAGTGCGTTTAGAAGGGCAGAATTCCTTTGAGCAGATTACCAAGAAATGTATTGAGGATGCGCTGCTGGAAGTGATTCATGGGAAAGAGCAAGTAGGAAGGAAGCGTCATCCCTGGCTGACGCCGGAACATATCGCGCAGTATTACGCGCAGTCTATGTGCTTTGTGGTTGTAAGCTGGATTAAGAGCGGCATGACCGTGGAGCCCCGGGAGATTACCGACATTTATAATTATATTATCACGCGCTCAATGATGGATGTCATCGAAGAACTCTGACAAATGATGGCAAATGTATATGGAAAACTACAAAATGGCAGAAATGTATAGTTAGGTGATACATGGAAAAAGGATTGAATATTTATCTTTTCAATTCTTTTTTTTATACTCTTCTTGAACGATGAAACAAAATGAAAGAGGAGCGAGAAGAGAAATGAGAAAATTTGGAAAAGGCGTAGTAAAGATGCGAATACCGATTCTGATTATCAGCCTGCTGCTTTTGATACCGTCGGTAATCGGGATTGTGAACACAAGAATCAATTACGATATTCTCTCCTATCTGCCGAAGGATATCGAGACTATGAAAGGGCAGGATATCCTGATGGATGAATTTGACACGGGTGCATTTTCCATCTGTGTGGTGGAGGGCATGGACAATAAAGGCGTATCTGCCCTGCGCAAAAAGATTGAGGCAGTGCCTCATGTGAAGACGGTAATCTGGTATGATTCCATTGCAGATTTATCGGTGCCCATGCAGATTTTACCGGATGATATGAAAGAATCGTTTGTGAATGGGGAAGACACTATCATGGCGATTATGTACGATACCTCGATGTCGTCGGATGAGACTATGGATGCGGTAAAACAGATTCGCGCGCTTGCCGATAAGCAATGTTTTGTCAGCGGTATGTCAGCGGTAGTTACAGACATTAAGGACATCTGCCGGGAAGAAATGTTCGCCTATGTAGCCATTGCGGCAGTGTTATCCTGTATTGTCTTAGCGTTGACAATGGATTCTTTCCTGGCGCCGGTATTTTTCCTTTTAAGTATCGGTATGGCAATTCTATACAATCTGGGAAGTAATATTGTCTCCGGTGAAATTTGTTATATCACCCAGGCTTTGGCCGCAGTGCTTCAATTGGGCGTGACGATGGACTATTCCATTTTCCTCTGGCACAGCTACGAGGAAAACCAGCAGCGGTTCCCGGATGATAAGAAGCGCGCCATGTCACATGCGATTTCTAATACGCTGGGTTCTGTCCTGAGCAGTTCCACGACCACGGTTGCCGGATTTGTGGCGCTCTGTTTTATGACATTCACACTGGGGCTGGATTTGGGAATTGTCATGGCGAAAGGCGTTTTGCTGGGCGTTATCTGCTGCGTGACAGTGTTGCCCTCCATGATACTGGTCTTTGATAAACCGATTTCCAAGACGAAGCACAGGCCGCTCATTCCCGATCTTGGAAAGATAGCGCCCTTTGTGGTGAAACACTATAAAATATTTGTCGTGATTTTCCTGGTTGTGCTGGGACCGGCATTATATGGCTATACCCATACGCAGGTATATTATGACTTGGCGGGTACGCTTCCCAAAGATCTGCTCAGCATACAGGCAAATGAGAAGGTGGATGAGACCTTCCAGATGAACGCCACCCATATCCTGCTGTTTGACAGCAAAATGTCGCAGAAGGATGTGGGGAAGATGATGGATGAGATGGAAAATGTCGCCGGCGTGTCCAAAGTGCTGGGGCTTGAGTCTGTGGTTGGTCCTTCCGTTCCCCTGGAGATGATACCGGAGGAAGCAAAAGAGAAATTCATGAGTGAAAATTACCAGATGATGATGATAAGCTCAGAATTCAAGATTGCTTCGGATGAGGTGAACAACCAGATTACAGAGCTGAATGCGATTTTGAAAGGGTACGATTCCCAAGGAATGTTGATTGGCGAGGCGCCATGTACGAAGGATTTGATAACGATTACGGATAAGGATTTCAAGGTTGTGAGCGTAATTTCTATCGTGGCAGTATTTTTGATTATCCTGCTTACCTTTAAATCCATTTCCATTCCGGTTATTTTGGTAGCGGTTATCGAGTTTGCGATTTTTATCAATATGGGGCTCCCGGCATACACCGGGACGGTGCTTCCGTTTATTGCATCTGTGGTAATCGGTACGATACAGCTGGGGGCGACTGTGGATTATGCCATCCTTATGACGACCCGTTATAAGAAAGAGCGTGGGCGCGGAGCCGATAAGCAAGAGGCGGTCACTATCGCCTTGGCGACATCTATTTCCTCCATTGTGGGAAGCGCGCTGAGCTTTTTTGCAGCAACGGTCGGTGTAGCATTTTATTCCAGGATTGACATGATTGGTTCCCTGTGTACCCTGATGTCAAGAGGGGCAATTATTAGTATGTTTGTGGCAATCTTTATTCTGCCGGCCATGTTTATGGTATTTGACAAAGTCATCTGTGTCACAAGCCTTCATTTTGGCACGAGCAGAGAAAAAAAGGAGAAGACAGGAAAAATAAATACAGTATAAATATAGATGGAACAAAAACTTATCATATAGCAGTTTATAGACGGGAAACGAATTAGCAGCGGTAAAATGAACATTCAATGCAGGAGGTAATCACAATGAAAAATTTAGAATTAAAAAAGAAATTCAGAAACAAATATATGATCCAGGTTGTAGCAGGGGCAGTTACCATTGCCATGTTGGGCGGAAGCGCCGGCATGGCCTATACGGTGAACGCTGAGAAGGCGGATGGGACAATGAAACAGTCTCACAAGAAGGATAGCGCGGATGAGAAGGATATCAAAAGTGCACTGGAAAATGTCTTTTCTGCTAGCAAAGAGGCGGAGGATGCCGGCAAAGAGGAGACCGTCTATGTCGTGGCAGGCACGGATGGCGCTGCCGATAATATAATTGTCAGTGAGTGGCTGAAAAATGAAGATGGCAAAGAAACATTGGAAGATGAATCTGATTTAAAGGATATTGAGAATGTAAAGGGAGATGAGACATTTAGCCAGAAAGGTGACAAACTTACCTGGCAGGCCGGCGGAAAAGATATCTATTACCAAGGAACAACGGACAAAGAACTTCCGGTTACCCAGAAAATCACTTATTTCCTGGATGGAAAGGAGATGTCGCCGGAGGAGATTGCCGGTAAGAGCGGCGAGGTGAAAATACGTTTTGATTATACGAATCATCTCAAAACAACAGAAATAGTGGATGGGGAGGAATATGAGGTCTATGTGCCGTTTACCGTGATGACGGGCATGATTCTGCCTGAGGACTACAGCAATGTCGAGATAACGAATGGAAAAGTAATTTCTGATGGAAATCGCAAGGTTGCCGTAGGCGTAGCCATGCCAGGATTGAAGGACAGTCTTGACATACAGGAGGAGGATCTTGACGAGGACGTAGAAATTCCAGAGTATGTGGAAATTACTGCAGATGTAGAGAACTTCTCCTTAGAAATGACGATGACAATCGCTATGAACGATTTGCTTGGCGGCAGTGGATTGAGCGAGGCATTTGATTTGAGCGGATTACAAGAGGATGTAGATACTTTATCAGAGTCTTCCGGGAAACTGGTGGACGGAACAACAGAGCTGTCGGATGGGCTGAACACTTTAGCTGGCAGCATGAAAGAGTTTTCTGCCGGAATTGGTACGTTAAAGAATGGTATCGAGAACTATACAAACGGGGCCTCCCAATTGAATGCTGGAATCAGCACGCTTTCCGCATCTTCAGGAACCTTAATCAGCGGAGTGGCAACCTTAAACGGCAGCGCGGCTACTTTAAACAAGGGCGTAGCACAGCTCAATGAGACTTTGAAGGCCAAGATGACGGCGGAGGAGAAAGCGTCGCTTGTGAAGCAGGCAGACGATGCCATTGATCGCACATTTAAGGATAAGAATCAGGGCACGGAAGCGATTAAAAAACAGGCTTCTCAGGTATTCTATGACAGCCTGGCCGGTAACCAGCAGGCCAAAGAGCAGGTGTCCGCAGGTTTAGCAACTTATACGCAGGGTGTTTTGAATTCTGCATTGGCGCCGGCATATACGCAAGTGGCAACGCAGACAGCCAAAGAGCAAAAGATGGCGGAAGTGAAGCCACAGGTTGTGCAGGGCGTTACACAGGAGGTCGTAAAGCAGGTTACCAGACAGGTAACTTCCGGCGTGACAGCGACAGCGATAGCGCAGCAGACAGCCGCAGCAGAGCAGGCGGCAGCACAGGCGGGCGGCGCCTTAAACGCGGAGGCAGTGGCACAGATTTGTAATGCTGTAAATACAGCAGTCAATACGGATGGTTCCGAAGCCCAGCAGCAGATCAATGCGCTTGTCGCCGGACAACAGGAGACGATTAACAACCTGGTAGCTTCCAATGTAGATGCTAAGATGGGAGAAGTGGCAGGCCAGATTGAGGCGGGAATCAATTCTGCTGAAGGGCAGGCACAGATTAAAGCTACGGTAGACGGGTTAGTGAATCAGACAGTGAGCGCGGTAATGTCAGATAAGACATTGAATGCAACTATGGGCCAGGTGGCAGGCCAGATTGTGGCTGGAATTGCTGACGGCACAAAAGATACGGTAGGCGTTGCAGTGGCAGATACTGCAAAGACGGCGGCAAAGACGGCGGCAGAGTCGGCAACAATTTCGGCAGTGGACGCGACCAAAGCACAGATTTCAGACGCCATCAATGCCACAGATTCAAACAGCGGTTACAGTCTGGTGAGTGGCATGGAGGCGTTGAGCCAGGGGACTCAGACTATGAGCGACAGTATGCCTGCGTTGACAGAGGGTATCGGTCAGCTTACGAATGGGGCGGCTCAGCTTGTCGCTAATAATTCCGCTCTGGTAGATGGTGCATCGAAACTTTCCAGCGCAACCTCTCAGGTGGAAGAGGGAGTGAAAAAACTGGACGATGGTTCTAAGGAATTGATGGACGGCATGATTCAGTTTGACGAGGAAGGCATTCAGAAATTGACAGAGGCTTATGACGGCGATGTCAAGGAGTTGTTGAACAGGTTGAAAGCAGTTGTAAATGCGGGGGAAGATTACCAAACCTTTACTAAGGTTGCCGACGGAGTCAAAGGTTCTGTTAAATTTATTTTCCGCACGGACGCAGTGAAGGCAGAGGAAGAGTAAGCAATCGCGCAATTTTGGAGAGAAGCCGATGAACATATTAGTAGAGACGCTTGTCGTATTGGGAATATCACTGGAAATTTTTGGCGCGATGGAGTGCCAGGGTTCTCTGGTGGCAAAAATAGAAAAAAAACAGTTGTTGGTGTTTTGTACTGTGCTGGCCGCCGGCCAGGCGTTGGCTCTGGGAATCGGGGATGTGTTGTCATTGTTTTTGTCCCGGCATGGGGCGCAGGCTAAGGAGAATTTTCTGGGACAGGTGATTGCTGCGGCAATCTTCCTGCTCTTGGGGCTCCGCCTGTTGCTTAAAGCATGGAAAAACGAGCGGATTGTCGAACGGCGTGAGGAAAAATTTCAGGTAAAAAGATTCCTTGTAATTTACAGTAAAGGCATACTGTTCACGTTTCTTGCAGGCATTGCCCTGGGATTTCTCGGCGGCAGCATCTCCGTTCTTCTGCTTCTGACCCTGTTTTCGACAATCCTGGTTACGGTGGTCGGTATGTATACCGGTTACCGCCTTGGATTTGAGCACAAGATGAAAGCCTATGTCCTGGGCGGGCTTTTGCTGATTGCCGGGAGCGTGGATGTGGTTGCCAGGTTTTTGTAAAATTCTGCAAAAGAAAAATACTCTGCTTTCATTATGGTAGTATGAAAGCAGAGTATTTTTTGCTTATTTTATTAATCCGGCCAACATTTGTTAAGTTATTTCTTAATCTTAATCTTGTTTACCTTACTGGTTTTTGAGTAGATTTTGCCACCCTTGGAATCTTTCTTGTAGGCCTGGACTTTTACATAGTAAGTCTTATTCTTTTTGAGCTTTTTGAGGGTAAGCGTAGTTTTTGTAAGTTCTTTTGTTTTCGTGGCTTTCTTTTTGAATTTCTTGTCTGTGGAGTATGTAACTTTGTAACCAACTGCGCCTGACACCTTCTTATACGTGATGGTAAGTTGTTTGGACTTCTTGTTTTTCAAAGTAGGCTTGGAAGGAGTCTTGACTGTTACTTTATTCCATTTTGCTTTCAGTGTGAGATTCTTGGTAACTGCGCTGTTAAAGTTGTATTTGGCTTTTCCATTGTACCAGCCTGCGAATGTATAGCCCTTTTTGGTCGGGTTCTTGGGTGCAGCCGCCTTAGTTCCGTCTTTTACTGACTGTTTTTTCACAGACGAACCGCCGTCGCTGTTAAAGGTTACGGTAAATACTTCCTGTGCTTTCTTCTCTACGGTAAGTGTAAAAGTCTTTTTGCGGATCTGGTCGCGGATTGTAACATCATCTGGCCTCGCAGTAATCGTTGCTGTCAAGGTAACGGTTGCATCACCTTGTCTGTAGCTTGGACGATTCACAGTTCCGTCTGCTGCAATGACATTGGGGTTTGATGATTCCCAGGTAACCATTGCGCCGTTAGCGGTAACAGCAGGAAGCGTCAGGTTAGAGGTGATTTTTCCGGTCGGAAGCGTCAATTCTGTGGTGGCTGCTTCTACTTGTTCTACATATGGAGTAGCGGCGGTCTTGTATGCCTGGTCGTATTTCAGGCGTAAGTTATTGTATTCCTCGGAGGTAATCGGCATAATTGTGCCGTGGCTGGCAACCGGTTCCGGCATGGAGTAGATGGAGGTTCCATCGACTTCTGCTGATTTGGAATCGCCCAGCCTGTTGAACTTGCCGGTGGTGATATCATCGGAAATGCCAGGGAAAATATAATGCTGGTTGCGGTCTGCGATCAGGCCGTAAATGTCTTTCGTATCATCCAGGGTAAATCCTTTGAGCGCGGCAAGTCTTTTCGCGTTTTCTTTGTCATCCTCGTTGAACTTATAAATACAGGGTCCTTCAATGGCCCAGCTCACGTCTTCCGTCAGGGAATCCTTATACACGAGCTCCCATTCAGTGCTTGTCAGGGATTTGCTCCGTTCACAGTACACATGCTTGCTGCCGGTGCCATATCTGTTTGCGTTGCCGTCTTCGTTCTTGGTATAGCGGTAATAGTAGTCTCCCACTTTGATGACGGTGGTGTCAATGACGGAACCTTGCTCTTCTATCCATTTCTGCGGTTCTGAAAATTCGTAAAAGTCGCTGGTGGTCGCGTAATATAAGCACTGTTTGCTATAATTATCATCGCTGGTCTTAGATGCCCAGAACACAACGTATTGTTGCAGCTCGTCATCCCAGTAAGCCTCCGGCGCCCAGGTACAGCCTGCGTTATCCGGGGCCACCTTGCATTCTCTCTGTTCGGACCAGTTTACTAAATCTGTGGATTCCCACACCATAATCTTCTGGCTGCCGTTCACCTGGTTCTCGCTCCAGCCCTGTCCGGGATAGTTTACGCCGTCTTGTGTGAGGCCTGCTACGGTAAGGTCCGTGGCGATCAAGTAGAATTTGTCTCCTTCGTGGGAGCGGATGACGAAGGGGTCGCGCAGCCCATGTGTTCCCAGCTTGGATTCCAGTATAAACTCTTCGTTGTTCAATGCAGTAAAGTTTAAGCCGTCTTCGCTGATGCCAAAATAGATACGTTCATCCTTTTTGGTAGAAGTATAGGGGAAATAAACAAACAGGTAATCGGTGGTCTCCGGCGTGCCTGCCGCATTGGCGAAGATGGGCTGTTCGACAGCAGTGTCTGTGCCTGCCGCCTGTACTTTACTGATATTGCCCATCGGCAGCATGGTGGCAGCCACGGCAAACGCGGTAAATCCTGCAATTGCTGATTTGAGAAAGTTCTTAGGTCTCATATAGTATCCCTCCTTGAAAATATAATTTTGTATAAAATTTACCAATAGTATAGCATGAATTGTATTATACGAAAAGCATTTTTAATAATATTACTATATTTTTTGTTGATTTTTAGTAAATAATTTAGTAAAATGGGCGTAAGCAGATGCTAATATAAAGAAAGCATTCTGGACAATTTCTACAAGTTTATAAAAGGAGGAGCATATGGTAAAGAAAAAGATTTTCAAACAGTGTCTGGCAGGGATTTTATCGCTTGCCATGACAGTTACGCTATTTCCGGCGGGTACGCTGGGAACGGTTCAGGCGGCAGACGCACAGGCGCCGCAGCCTGTCTTGCATTACGACATGAGCCATGAAAATGGGAAGCTGACGGATGTCAGCGGCAATGCACATGACGGCAAGATGAATGGTTTTACGGATGCGGATTTTGTCACGGATGATGACGGTGATGTATTGAAATTTGACGGTACGGCAAAGTATGTGGAGATTCCGTCAAGCGTTATTAAGGGAGGCAGTAAAGAGGCGTTTACGATTGAAGCCACTTTCACAGACAATGTGCAGTCGGCGGCATGGCTGTTTACGTTAGGAACAACCGTAGCTGAATGGCCTAATGTAAAGAATTATCTTTTCGTAGCGCCATGTTCCAGCGATTATTCAGGAAAGATGCTGGCGGCAATTAAGAATGACAGTGACGAATTGCGTTACGACAGCGAGACAGCGATAGCTTGTGAGAAAGAAGGAAAGAATGTTGTCACAGTGGTATTTGACAATGGAAATGTTACTTATTATATGAATGGCCTTAAATCAAAGACCACCGAATCAAATTATAAGATTCAGGATATACTGGGCGCCAACAGTACCTCAACCTGTATTGGATATATTGGCAAGTCCCTCTATAAGCCTGATCCATATTTCAAAGGCACGCTTTCGGATTTTAAAGTATATGAAACTGCCCTGACGGAAGCCCAGGTCGGCGAGAACCATCAGGAGATCGCAGCGCCGTTGGAGGCTCCTGCATTGGAGAAAGTCAATGCAGTCAAAGGAAAAATACTGCCGGCTATGCTGAATGGGAATGTGGACAAAGACCACATTGTTTCTAACCTTTCATTCCCGGCAGAGATAGAAGGCGTTACGTTAAAATGGACCTCGCTCACGCCGGACGTCATCAGTGATAAGGGCGAGATTACGCCTAAGGACACGGAGGCGGCTGCACAGATAAAAGTGGAAGCTTCCTATAACCGACGCGGTGTGCAGACAGAGACGTATGCGGTCAAGGTATTGGGCAAAAGCGACGTTGAGTATGAATCGCTCACAATACCCAATGAGAATGATATCAGAGGAAATATTACGCTTCCGGCTAAGGGGGCGGCGGGCTCCGATATCACCTGGACTTCTTCAGATGAGGCGGTAATCAGTTCCAAGCCTCAGGGAGAAAAGCCTGCCGGTGTGGTAAACAGGCAGGATGCAGACAAGAACGTAAAACTGACCGCGACGATTAAGGCGGCGGGCGGAGACAGGAAGAAAGAGTTTAACGTTACCGTTAAGAAGAAAGCGTCTGTTGGAGCTATGACAGATTATATGTTTGCTTACTTTATCGGAAATGGGGCGGGTGAAGAGCAGATTTACTTTGCTGCCAGCCGAGATGGATTGGATTGGGAAGAGTTAAACGACGGAAAGCCTGTATTGGAATCTGATATGGGGACGACTGGGTTGCGGGATCCGTTTATCCTCCGTTCTCCAGAAGGCGACAAATTCTATCTGATCGCCACAGACTTATGTATCGCCAAGAATGGCAACTGGAGCGACGCGCAGACAAAAGGAAGCCAGGCGATCATGGTATGGGAATCTACAGACCTTGTAAATTGGACGAAACAGCGGATGATGACAATCAGCGCCGGTATTGAGGCCGGATGTACCTGGGCGCCGGAAATCTTCTATGATGAGGCAACCGGTGAATATATGGTATTCTGGGCGTCCAAGGTAAAATCAGATAACTATGGGAAACAGAGGCTTTATTACTGTAAGACCAGGGATTTCTATACATTTACCGAGCCAAAGGTATGGATTGACGAGAGCCATAGTGCGATTGACTCCACCGTGGTACGCGACGTAGACGGCACTTACTACCGTTTCACCAAAAATGAGAGCAAAACCTTTATTTATCTGGAAAAATCCGATTCGCTGCTGGGTGATTGGACAGTGGTGAATCCTAATATCGCCAGCGGAGTAGAAGGCCCTTGCTGTTTCGCTTTTAATGAGGATGACGTTGAAAAGGCGGGCGCGAAATGGTGCCTGTTGCAGGATGCGTTCGGCGCAGGCGGTTACTATCCGATGATAACGGATGATTTGTCCAGCGGAAAATTTACAAAGATTTCCGCGAACCTTCCTGCAAGGCCGCGGCATGGTACGGTAATGAATATCACGGCGGAAGAATATAAGGCTTTGACGTCCAAATGGGGCAAACCGTCACTGGCGGCCAACAGTCTTCCGACTGTAGTGGAGACAGGATATACGCTGCCGGCGGAAGCAGACGTAGTATATGCCGGAGAGACCAAAAAAGTTCCGGTATCCTGGGATAAGACAGCGGATGATTTCAAAGAGCCCGGAACTGTTACCGTGACGGGAACCTTTACCGTGGATGGTAAAGAGGGGACCTCTACAAAGAAGATTGAGGTAATTACCGTATCTGAAGATTGGATTTATTATATTGATTCCGGCGTTGGCAGCTGGAACAGCAATTTGTCACAATCTGCATACTTTGATTTGGCGGCTGAGAAAGCGGATCTTCGTAATGTAGTGCCGGATCAGATTTATACAGAGGGAAGCTGGGGCATCAATAACCCCAAGGACAGCAGTAAAGAAGGCTATGCAAATGCAGGAAACAGGACGTCTGCGGAGAATTCCATTTATGCCAACGGCTGGTGGGCAAAGGATGGAAAAGCATGTGAGTATATCATTCCTTTAGAGAATGGAACTTACGAGGCAACCGGCTACTTCGCGGAATGGTGGTCTACCACAAGGCCTATCAAGTTCTATGCACAGTATACCGATGCTACCGGGAAGAAAGTGAAGAGTGAGGACGTCAGCATTTCCTTGAGCAGTTCAAATTCAAAATTAACCGGAACAGCTACAATTACAGTCAGCGGCGTGACAGGGCAGGCAGAAGTGCATTTCTATGCGGAGAATGCAAATGGAGTAAGTTCGACGCCTGCGCCGGTCATTGCAGGTCTTGTGATTGAGAAAAAGATGACGGCTGACGAGAAAACGGATCTTGAAGAAAAGAAAGCAGCGGCAAAGGCTTCCCTGGATCAAGTGTCGGCGGCTCCGGCCGGAAATATTGCACTAGAAATGTTTATCGGCGGCACGCAGGATATCACAGTGACTTGCCCCACTGACTTGGAAGAGAAGGCAAAAGCGGCGAATTTGAAGGTTGTCACTTCCTATGTGAGCAAAAACCCGAAAGTAGCAAGCGTAAACGAAGCAGGCAGAATTACGGCAGTGGCAGCCGGGGAAGCTGAGATAACGACCACCGTTGCCTTGAGCAGCAAGATTAGCAAAACATTTACCACGATTGTAGAGGTAAAAGAGGTGCCGGTAGACAGAATTACCTTGAATGAGAACGCGCTCTCCCTCAATATTGGGGCGCAGGCAACGCTTATAGCGACGGTACAGCCCGGCAACGCTACCAATAAAGATGTGGTTTGGCAGTCAGACAATCCGCAGGTAGCAAGCGTGGATAATGGAAAAGTGACGGCAGTGGCAGCAGGAAATGCCAAGATTACAGCAACCGCAGGAGGCAAGACGGCAACTTGTGAAGTGACAGTGAAAAACCCGAACACTGTTGTTCCGGTAACCGGCGTAACCTTAACACCTAAAAAGTCAGCGTTGACCCTTGCTTTGGGCAAGAAAACGACGTTTGGCGCAACTGTTGCCCCAACCAACGCCACAGACAAGAAGGTGACCTGGAGCACCAGCAACAGTAAAATTGCGGCGATCTCCAAACCGGATAAGAGCGGCAAGATTACAGTGACAGCCAAGAAAGCCGGAACGGCGACCATCAAGGTGACAACAGCCAACGGCAAGACGGCAAGCTGCAAGATAACCGTTGTTTCGCTTAACAAGACGAAATTGACGCTGGGTAAAGGCGAGACGTTCAGCCTCAAGGTGAGCGGTACGAAGACGAAGCCGACTTGGAGCACCAGCAATAAGAAAGCAGTGACCGTTAAGAATGGCAAGATTACGGCCAAGAAAGCTGGCAAGAAAGCAGTTACAATTAAAGCCAAGGTGAACGGAGTGACCCTTAGCTGTAAAGTGACCGTTAAGAATGCGCCCAAGAAGATTAGCCTGAACAAGAAATCAACTAAGTTGAAAAAGGGCAAAACATTCCAGATTAAGGTGAAATTCCCCAAAAACACCGCCAGCAATAAACTGACCTACAAGAGCAACAAGCCGAAGGTGGCAAAAGTAGACGCCAATGGTAAGGTTAAGGCGCTGAAGAAAGGGAAAGCAACCATCACGGTTACAACTTTTAACAAGAAGAAAGCAAAGATTACAATTACTGTAAAATAATGCGTAATGTATGTGGGGCATGGGTTTCCATGCCCCTGCATTTTACAGTTTACATATTTGTACAGAAAAAATAAAAAGGAGAAGGTTATGAAGGATGGAAAGAACAAACTCATTGCCCTTATTCTGGCGATAGTGGTGGCGCTGAGCAGTGTATTTCCGGGCATGGCAGTAAAAGCGTCGGAGACGTCCGGGACGATAGGGGAAGCGAAGGCTGAGCCGGCTGTTTCCCAAGGGCAAGAGGAGTATGTTGGCTATTTATTTGCGTACTTTACAGGAGCCAGCCGGGCCATTCATTTTGCAGTCAGCGCGGACGGCTATCATTACACGGCGCTCAATGGCAATAAGGCAGTCATTACCCAGACCGTAGGCAGGAAGTCGGCGCGCGACCCTTACATTATCAAAGGGCAGAACGGCGATTACTATATGATGGCTACCGATTTGTATGGGGGTAATCAGCAGGAGGAGCTGGATAAGAACGGAAATTATGTCTGGGGAGCCAACACCGGCATTGTCACCTGGCATTCTACGGATTTAGTAAATTGGGACAATGAAACCCTGATTACTATTCGCGGGGAGTATGACAGTACGAGTGCGGACAACCAGCGCATGGTCTGGGCTCCCGAGGCGATTTGGGACAAGGACAAAGGGGAGTACATGATCTATTGGTCCATGGAGGGCGGAGAACAGTATGGAGACAAATTAATGATTTGGTATTCCTATACGAAAGATTTCAAGAGTCTGACTCAGGAGCCGAAGGTGCTCTATAACCCCGGACCTACCGGTCTCAATCTCGCTCCTGTGCAGGGTTCGCTTGATACCAATTGCCTGGATGCAGATATCGTGGAGCATGACGGCAAGTTCTATATGTACTATAAATGGAGCGGCGGCTCCAATGCGGGAACACAATTGGCAGTATCCGATAAGCTGACGGAGGGCTATCTGCCGCTTGGTTATGATGTTTCTGCGGGAACAGAGAATCCACAGAGTCCGGGGGGACTGTGCGGGCCCAAATATGTGGAGGGCGGAGACGTCTATAAGTTGAATGGGCAGGAAAAATGGATATTGATTGCGGATAACAACTGGGAGAAATACTATAGTATGGCAGAATCCGACGATCTTGTGCATTGGGACGTAGTGGCAGAACCTGGTTGTACAGTCAATTTCTCCGAGGGTGACGGCAATCCCAAACACGGTGCAGTTATCCCAATTACCGCAGACCAGTATGAGGCGTTGTGGGAAAAATGGGGAAAAACTTCGGCGGATGGAACCGGCAACTCTTCGACCACGATTCCTCATACGGTTTTCAGTGCGTATCCAGATTCTCCCTATGAAGGCGATAGCACGATTACGCCTAATGATGGCAAGCCCATAGCAGTTTATAATTTTGAGACGCTTGAAGGTAATGTTATCAAAGACAGCTCTGGCAGGGGCAACGATGCGGTTATGGCTGGCACAAAGGGCAGCGGAAGTGACCAGTGGAGCGTAAATAATGGTGTGCTCAAGCTGAACAACAGCGCAACGGTAAGGGTTGACAGCGGCAACGGAAGTTACTTGAAACTGCCCGATATGTTTAATTCCGGCATGAATACCATGACAATTTCCTTTGATGTGGACACGGGCGCCTCCCAACATAAGCATTACTTTACATGGGTTTTGGGAGATGAATCGATTACATGTGGTTCCGCAACCGGGAAGTATTTCTACGGTAGAGTTCTCAAAGGGAGCATCATGGGGCATATCACGAAGAGCGGATATAGCTCGGAGATTAAGGCGGACAGTACCGTGCCCATGGAGAATGTCGGTACAATGGTTAATGTTATGTATGTGATCAAGCCGGACCGGATCAGTGTGTTCCGCGATGGAATGCTTGTGGGGGAAGCGGCGACGACTGTTAAAATCTCTGATTTAGGGACATCCCTCAAGAGTTATTTTGGCAAATCATTCTATGGGGACAATGGGCTGTTCAACGGTTCCTTTGACAATATAGAAATCTATAACCGTGCGTTGACCGATGCGGAAATTTTAGAGAAATATCCGCAGACTGGAAGCAATTCTGTGCTGCAAAAGGCTTCTATCCAGGGGGCAAAAGTTATCAGGGAAGTAGTTGATGAGGCAAACCATACGGTAACGCAGTATGTAAGCGTTAATAACAGTACGATTAAAAATTTAAAGAATGCTGCGGTAGACTTTACGGTGCTGTCTGGTTACACCATCAGCGGACTCAAAGGCACATACAATTTGTTGGACGGCGCAAAGGTGACAATTACCTCTAAGACGGATGCAGCCGAGAGCGCAGAGTGGACAATCAAGGGCATTCCCTGTAACAATCCTGCGCTGGGCGGGCTGTACGCAGACCCGGATATTGACGTGTTTGATGGAAAGTATTATATATACCCGACTACAGACGGCTATACCGGCTGGAATACGCAGAAATTCCATGTATTTTCCTCCGAAGATATGGTGGAATGGAAGGATGAGGGCGTGATTCTCGACTTGTCCAAAGGTGATGTAGCTTGGGCAGATACGAAAAATTGCTATGCGTGGGCGCCGGCGATTGAGCGAAAGAATGGAAAATATTATTTCTATTTCTGCGGGCGTGATAAGTCAACCAACCAGCAGGCCATCGGCGTGGCTGCAGCAGACAGCCCTACGGGCCCATTTGTGGCAGAAGACAAACCCCTGATGACGAAAGCGGCCTGTGAAGCAGCAGGCGGAAAGTTGTCTCAGGCAATTGACCCGGCAATCTATACGGACGAGGAGACGGGAGAGTCCTATATACTGTTCGGAAATGGCGGGAACGGTTATAATATTGTCAAGCTGAATGAGGATATGATTAGCTGGGACGCAGACACGATGTACCATTATCCTGATGGCACATTTCCTGGTTTCCGTGAGTCTATCCATGTATTTAAAAAGGATGGGAAATATCATTTTACCTGGTCCTGCAACGATACTGGGGAAGATACCTACAGCATCAGCTATGCGGTAGCAGATTCCCTCTATCCACAGAAGAATGCTGATAACAGCTGGGGAAATTTTACGGTAGAGAACAAAGGGACGATTCTTTATAAAGTACCCGAGGAGGATATTTTAGGAACCGGGCATCACTGTTTTGTAAAACTTCCGGGAACGGAAGAGTATTATATTTCTTATGCGAGATTTGGCACGCCGCTCTCAGATTATGTGGGTGACAAGAATGTCAAAGGATGCCACCGTGAGGTATGTTTAGAGAAAGTCAGCTTTGATGCCAATGGATATATCAAAAAAATTACCCCAACGCACCAAGGAATCCAGGAAGAAGTAACGGCAAATGTGCAAGTAGTATACAAAGCGGATGCTGGCGGTAAAGTAAAGGCCCAAAATGGCGCGGCACAGGCCGAGGTCACTGCCTATATTCCATATCAGGGAACGAAAACTACCGTTACCGCGGTGCCGGATCAGGGGAAAGTGTTTGACCGTTGGAGCGACGGTGTAAAAACGGCGGCCCGCACAGACATTGGCGAGAAAGATACCACAGTCACGGCATATTTTAAGAACAATACACATGCGCATACATACACAAAGAGCGTGCTGCCGGCAACAACGAAGAAGGATGGCAAAATTGTTATGAAATGCGCTTGCGGCCATGTGAAATCAACCTCTGTAATTCCTCGGATTAAGAGTGTCAAGCTCTCCGCGGAAACATTCACATACAATAACAAGGCGAAGATGCCAAAAGTAACAGTGTATGACAAGAATTCCCGCAAGGTTTCCACTGCTTACTACAGTGTGACAAAGCCATCCGGCAGAAAGAAGATTGGCGCTTATAAGGTGACCGTAAAGTTCAAAGGCAATTACAGCGGTACGGTGACGAAGCAGTTTAAGATTGTACCGGCGGGTGCAAAGCTCACCAAGGTAACGGCAGTGAAAAAAGGGTTTACTGTAAAGTGGAAGAAGAAAACCGGCGTCAGCGGTTATGAGCTGCAATATTCTACGAGTAAAAAGTTTTCAAAAGCTGTGATAAAAAAGGTGAAAAAAGCCAAAGCGGCCAGCCAGAAAATAACGAAACTGAAAGCAAAGAAGAAGTATTATGTGAGAATCCGAACCTACAAGACGGTAGGTAAGCAAAAATACCTCTCCTCCTGGAGTAAACCGAAGACAGTCAGGACGAAGTAGATGTAAAGGAATTAAAAATATCCGAAAAGCCAAGCTGCTGGCACGTTCCTAAACGAACAATCAGAGCGTGTCGGTGTACCAGGCTTTTCGGATATTTTACGTCCTGGGTAAGAAGATTGCCAAAGGCGGTTAAGTTGTAAGTTCCTGAACGATATAAGTTTATTCTCGAATATGGTCAAGCCCCTGGGCAATAATTGTGAAAACATGAGAGTCAAGAAGAGAGTAATAGATAGTCTTCCCCTCCCGGCGGTTCTTGACCAAGATCGGAAGAGCGTCGTGTAGGGAAAGAGTGTCGGGATCTGTGTAGATCT
>CAJUTD010000038.1:0-11356 GCA_910589635.1 uncultured Lachnospiraceae bacterium
TCGCCAAAAGGCATGGTGTGACCGAGGGCTGCATCAAGACGAATCTTTGCAGAAACCGCAAAAAACTATACCGAATATTGAAGCAGGAGGCGCTGGCATGAAGAAAGAATTTGATTTTGCAAAGGAATTTGGGGAGATTGATGAGAAACTTGTAGAAAATGCAGGCAAGGAATGGAAAAGGCCTAAATGTTCTGTTTTTCAGTTATATAGCCGCAAAATTGCCAGTGTGGCAGTGATTGCGGTTCTTTGCCTTGTTGTAGTATTATGTAATTCCAGCGTGCAGGCGTCCGTAAGGTCATTTACTACCAAAATAGGTGAGGCGTTTGGATTTACCAAGGATTTGTCTTCCTATGCGGAAATCGTCAATCAGACGCAGACGGTAAATGGGATTTCGCTGACTTTGAAAGAGGTCATTGTGGATGATCGGGTATTAATGGTATCTGTACATACGGATGCAAAGCAGGAGATGCTGGCGTTATGGATCAATCAGGAGAAAACACTGATTAACGGAGAGAAACATATGGTTTATGAGACCATGGAGACAGCGGGAAATGATGGAGACGTCTATGCACCGCAGCGAGATACAGTTCTGGCACAGATTTATGAAGACCAGATTCTGCCGGAAGGCGAAGTTAACGTTCATCTTGTGTTGGAAGCTGGTGAGGCAGACCTGGAAGGCGGTGAAGGAGAGGCAGAGTTTGTCTATGATTTTGTGATTACGGCGGAGGAATTGAAGTCAAAGACCATCAAACAGGAATTGGAGATGGTAATCGGCGAACCGGGAGTAGAGAAAAGAAACCTGACGTTAAAGGAACTGACGATGAATGATTTATACTGCCGAATGATTGTGACGGGCATTACAAGAGATGATGACTGGGCAAATTGGTATGATCTGAAACTCAAGGGAACAGACAGCCTGGGAAATCCGGTTACTCTGACAGGAGGAAGTTTTATTTCAGATGATGAGATGCTTTTTGTTACAGATTTCTTTGGCGATTATGAGGCTGGGGAAGTGATTGGCGAAGATGAGTTTCAGATGGCCGTCCCCGATAAGGATTGTGAGTATTTGGATTTACAGCTTTATGAGCGCAAGATTAATTTGGACGATACAGAAGAAGTTTCGGAGGATGTAGAAGGAGTTTCGGAGGATGTAGAAGGAGTTTTGGAGGATGCAGAAGAAGTTTCGGACGATATAGAAGAAGTATTTGCTGTGCCAAAAGCGGGAGACGCGCAGGAAAATTATGGCTGGGAACCGGTAGGGGAGCCGTTTTGCATTCCTATAAAGCGAAATTCCCTTACGCAAAATGGTAAGGAGAACAATGTTAGGGAAACAGAAACCGCCCATGCTTCGGATTCAACAGAATATATGATCTATCAAGATGTGAAGTTATACCGTAATCCGCAGCCGGATCAGGTCTGTATTAAGGTAGAGCCTTCCGGGATCAGGGAAGATATGTATTATTATTTCATTCCAGCTGGCGAGGCGCAAGAGAAATTGAAATCTTACATGGATGGCCTGAAAGACAAGTGGCAGCAACATGAGATGCGTTGGCAAGGCAGGAAAGAAGCGGGATATCAGATATGCTACCAGGGGAAGGAATATATGGTTTTTGAGGACGGCTGCCTATACGCGACGGATAATGATGATGAACGCGGTTTGCTGGAATCTCTGGTGCAGGAGAAAGAACTCTGTGAGTTCGTACAGCAGCTTTTAGCGGAACATCTTGCTTATGAAGCAGTAGATGTTACGCAGATAAAAGATATTGTAGCGGCAACGTTAAATGTTTGCAGTATCGGTACTAACTGGGAAGCTTGCAGCCAAACGATAACAGACAAGGCAACTTTGGAACTGTTTGAAGACTGGTTCCAAAATGCAACGTATATTTTCGGCGGCGCCGACTGCGGCAATAACAATTCTTGTCTGGAATTAACGCTTGCCAATGGAGAAATCATAAAATTATCTCTTGCGACAGATAGCTGCCCTAATTTTGGCGTCAATGGCGTTTATTATGAATACAGGACCGAACCGTATGCGGATAATTCAAAGTTTTGGGAATGTTTTGACGAGATACCTTGGGATTTATAATAAATATTTTGGCAGTTTTCCGATAAGTTACTTCATCTGAATAACAGGATTTAATAGTATTTCATTAATAGCTAATACTGCAGTTTGCTATATTAAAAAAGGAATGGCATTCTTAAAATGTTTCCGGTAATCCCAAACCTGTAGTTATGAAAGCGGTCGGTCTTTAGGATTGACTGCTTTTTCATGTTCCAAATGGAGTGATTTATTTATAAAAATAATTTATTATTTTTTGGACAAACATGATAGTTTAATCGTTATATTAGTGATTGACGCACATATGAAAATTGCTGCTGCATGGATTGTACTATAAGTATAATGAAACAAAGACAATATAGTAAAAACTTGACATTGTAAAAAAATACTATTACAATATTATTATAAAATCTTAAAAGGAGGTATCGTTTATGAATAGGAAAAAATGGGAGTTATTTAAGAAACTGACGTGTTTGGCACTGTCATGCGTGATATGTTCACAGCTTTGCAGCGCTACGGTTTTTGCGGCGGGGAAAATTGCAACATTTAATTTGTATCATACTCCTAATGGGTCACCAGGTGAAAACTCCTTAAGTTGGAGCAAATCTGTTGTGACTACAAAATCTCCTACAGCCGTTTTGGTTGAACGCGTTGGAGGGGGTGCTATAATTAACGCGAAAACTACAAATGGAATAAATGCTGATTTCCAAGGACAAGGAAGTGCTTCTGCTTCGACTGCGATTGGAAAAAGTGTGACTCTTTATGTTAGATATAGTAAATGTGGAACGTCGAATAGCAGCCCTAGAGGAAATTATTCTTATTAGCAATTTTAATGGGAGTTCATTTGTTGAATCATATATTCGGCTTTTAAACGTAAAATGGGAGTTGGATGTCTTCTATAGAGCCTGTGGAATGGAGAAATGAAATGAAAGCGAAAAAGATAACAATATCTTTCCTGGCGTTTTGTCTGGCCTCGCTCTGCTGTGGATGCCAGGAAACGCCGCAAGAGGTACGGGAACGGATGAATAGTTACGGGGAAAATAAGCAGATGGCATCACAGGAACGGACTTATTGTACCGTTGCCGAATTAAAAGAAGCGAAACTGCCGGACGCCGATATGGGCCTTGATAACATTATTCTGCCTCAGGGCGTTGATTTTTCGGAGATTGAAAACATCGCAATCCTCAGTCTGTCATTTGAAGAAAATTATACCGAAAATAAGGACGAAGCCATAGATTTATTTGAGATAGATAAACATTCCCTGACAAGCGATACGTTTGATGAAGAACGGAATATGGGCAGGACTGTCATATATGACAGTCCCGCCCATGAAAAGTATCTTGCGGTAGAAGATAATGGTTTTGTATCATTTATCAGCGGACTGACTTATGATTACATCAACGGTAAAGCGCATTATGGATCTACTCTGGAAAAGTATGATTTACAAGCAGAGGATATTTCCGGCAGGAAAGTGGAGCTTGCGGATGGAGAAGCGGATATTGCAAAAGTCCGGGAGTCGGCGGAAAAATGGCTCAATGAAAAAATGCCTATGAAAGGCTGTGAATATCATATTTCTGATGCTTATGTGCGAGAATTGGACAGTACAGGAGAGAAAAAGAAGCAGCTTTCTTTCTATGCTGAAGTGCTCTGCGGAGGGATGCGGTTTAACAGTTATGCGTCCAAGGAACCTGCGGATAATGCGCAAGTGGATTTTTATATGCATGGGATTCAGCTCAACTATGATGGGAGCGGGCAAATGTCTTTCTTTTCCAACGGTGTGGGAAAGATTAATGTTGATTCCCGTCAAGAGATAAAAGAGGTTATAGATTTGAGAAGCGCCATTCAGTTGATGAATGAAGAAATGTCGGGATTTAGCGAGCTGAAAATTACGAAAATTTTGCCCATGTATGTATTATATCCCCAATACAAAACAGACGAAGAGCTGTATTCTGTGCCGGGACAGAAAATAGAAGGCAGGCCGGTTTATGCATTCCTAATAGCGGAAGGAACGGATGATACCGAATTTGGCATCAATAAAAGCAATGCGTACAAGGTCATTTTTGTGGATATGGTAACCGGCGAGGTTACTACAAACATTGGGTGAGTGTTTATGGGAATATTATTTAGGAGAAAAAAGATATATTATCTGCTCTGTGTCTTGGCAGTGCTTCTTATCTGCCTTTCGGGCGATATGGTTATTGTCAACGATAAGGTTTATTCTGTCTTTCGGGTTATTTGGGAGTCCCCAAAAGAAGCAGCCCATATATGCGACATAAAAAGAGCTTTTGACTCAGGAGTATCAGGTTGGCTTTCTTTATTGCTGCCGGTGGCTGCCCTTCCTTTTGCATCTTGTCTTTCTGATGAACGCAGGAGCGGCTTTTATCTGTTTGAGAAAGGGAGACAGAGTCCGTTTTGCTACTTTCGCGCAAAGATTTGCTATGCTTTTGCCGGCAATGCCACTATCCTTCTTGGGGGATTGGGAATATATATTTTAGTAATTGCTAGTTTATTTCCCCTCAATCCCAGTTATGGGGAAATGGAGGTGGTTGGCGCCGTGGGCGTGACAGTTTCGGGACTGTGCGTGCATATAGTATCGAAAGTTGTTTATTTGCTAATTTATGGCATGGTATTGTCAATGTTTACGGGGGCGTTTATTTATCTGTATAATGATCTATGTGTTGATTTTTGCCTTGTGTTCCTGATAAATTATTTGTTCCGTAGATATTTTATGGGAGGATTCGGCCTATGAATCTGGGAATAGAAAGTATATTTTTGGTCGCTAGGAGTGAATATGTGAAATGGCTGGGAAATCCCAGGTTTTTGCTGGTAATTGCAGCTTCCGTGCCGGTGCATGAATTGATCGTGCGTCCGATGGCAAGTGCGGCGGGTGAAATGGGGCAGCCGTTGAATATGTTGGAGACGAGTATCGCCGTGGCAAATTCAGGATTTGCGCTGCTTTTGTTTCCGCTCATATACCTTGTGCTCATTGCGCCGTTTCCGACAGCGGATGAAAACATGCTGTATTATATCGCACGCATGGGGAGAAGGAATTGGATTCTGGGAGAAATACTTTTCCAGTTCCTGTCTGTGATATCTTATTGTATACTTATAATTGGAGTGACGGTTGTTCAGACTGTGAATATTTCATTTCTTGACAATGGATGGAGCATTCCGGTTATGGATTACGATAAGATGGGCAGTATGACGGGAATCCATATGGGCGCTTTCATACCGCCAAACTTATTCTTTCAGATGCCGCCCTATAAAGCGCTCTTCTTGTCCTATCTGCTGTTGGCGCTATTTTTATTTTTGTGCGCTATGATTTTCCTGCTGGGATGCCTATATGGAAAGAAACAATTGTTTCTTGTGATTATCGTTTCACAGATTGTCTTGGGTTGTGGGTTGTTTGTCACCAAAAGCGCGTTTATGTGGACGCTTCCTTTTAGCCATTCAGTGTTGAGTATCCATTACCAGAAGTATTTTCGGAAATACGTGTTTTCCCCATGGCTGTCCTTATTGCTATTCTGTATGATATTGCTGGTTGTTGGGGGAATCGTATATCGCAAGGTTCAAAGAGTAAACATTGATATGATAGGAGGAGACGTAAGAGAATGATTTGCGTAAAAGACGTGTCGCTTACCATAAATAAACACCGGATTCTTGAGGATGTATCCATGGAAGCGGAAAGTGGCGAGGCTGTGGGCATTATAGGTGGTAACGGCTCCGGGAAAACGATGCTCATGAAATGTATCTGTGGATTTAACCGTATGTTTACGGGGGAGATAGAAGTGTTGGGGCAGCGGATAGGACAAGATACAGAGTTTCCCAAGAGCACAGGATTCATCATTGAAATCCCGGGATTTCTGCCTTATTTGAGCGGGTATGAGAACTTAAAACTCTTGGCCGGCATACGCAGGGAAATTGGCAGGGAAGAGATTTGCGACTATATGGAACTGGTTGGCCTGGAGCCGGAGGACAGGAAGAAAGTGCGCAAATATTCCCTCGGCATGAGGCAGCGTCTGGGGCTTGCGCAGGCGTTGATGGAAAATCCCCAGGTGTTGATATTGGACGAGCCATTGAATGGGCTGGACAAATATATGGCGGAGAAGATGCGGGCCATCCTCAAGGAAGAGAAGGATAAAGGTAAGACAATTTTGCTGGCCTCACATAATGAGAAAGATATCGAGTATATCTGTGACCGCACATATGAGATAGATAATGGAAGAATCGTGCAGTGAGTGCAAAGTATAAAACATTGGCGAAGGACTTTACACTTTTTAAAGGATTGGTTATAATGAAATTATTATTACCGATGGCAGACTATACTTTGGAGGATGGTGATTGCATGACTGAAAAAGAAATGTTAAAAATATCAGTGGAAGAGTTCTCAAGAATACAAAGGTTTATGTCGTTAGCAGATAAAGACTCAGAAGTGTATCAAGCGCTCAAGGAACGATACTTGGACTTAAAAGTAATACTTACGGCCTCAGGCATAAATCTTACCGATATTGACAGAATAAAAGAATAGCAGTTAGCTGCCGTTTCATCATCGAAGCCAGGTGATGGGACGGCAGTTTTTCTTGACAGAACCCGGTCAAACGATTATAATAAAACAAACGTTGCAAAACGAGTGTTTTAGATTAAGGAGCGATATTATGCCGCCAAAAGCAAAGTTTACAAGGGAAGAAATTATGAAAGCCGCTTTGGAAATTGTCAGGGAAGACGGATTTGAAGCCTTGACAGCGAGAACGTTAGGCGCGAGGCTTGGCAGTTCTGCAAGGCCGATTTTTACGGTATTTTCCGGCATGGATGAGGTTTGCCGGGAAGTTGTGGCAGCGGCCAGGGCATTGTATGCCCAATATGTGGACAGAGGCCTTGGGCAGACTGGATTTCCTGCTTTTAAGGGCGTGGGACTGGAGTATATAAAGTTCGCGCTTGCAGAGCCCAAACTGTTCCAGGCATTGTTTATGTCGGAACAGGCGCAGAAGCCGGCGGTGGGGGATGTGCTGCCGGTTATTGAGGAGCATTATCCGCAGATAGTGGATTCTATTTGCGGCGCTTATGGGTTAAGCCGGGAAAAGGCGGAGTGGCTGTACCGTCATCTATGGATTTATACCCATGGAATCGCAGCGCTCTGTGCGACAAACATGTGTACATTTACACAGGAAGATGTGGCAAAGATGATGACGGAGGTTTTCGTCGCAGTGTTAAAAGAATCAGGGGAAGGTGAGAAGAATGATTGAAGTGCAAAACGTCACAAAGTCTTACGGGAACAAAGACAATAAACTTCCCGTGTTAAAGGGTATCACGGCCAAGATTGCAGATGGCGATTTTGTAGTGATACTGGGGGCTTCCGGCTCCGGCAAGTCTACACTTTTGAATGTGGTTTCGGGATTGGAGCAGCCCGATGGCGGGAGCGTCAAATATGACGGCAGGGATATTACGAAATTGTCAGATAATGAGTTGACCAAATTTCGCAAAGATACGGTCGGCTTTATTTTTCAGCAGTATTACCTTCTGCCGAATATGACGGTGGAAAAGAATGTACGCATGGGGGCGGACCTTGCCGGCAAGCCGGATTACCGCAAAATCATAAAAGCTGTCGGGTTGGAAGGGAAGCTGAAAAAGTATCCGGGCGAGCTCTCAGGCGGGGAACAGCAGCGGGTGTCTATTGCCAGGGCGTTGGCGAAAGAGCCGCGCGTACTTTTTTTGGATGAACCGACAGGCGCTTTGGATGAAGAGACAGGACGCCAGGTTTTGGATTATATCAGCGTCTTGCAAAAGGAACAAGGCTTTACGATGATAATGGTTACGCATAACCAGAACATTGCAAGGATGGCGAACACAGTTATCAAGATGAACAGCGGAAAGATTATAGACGTCAGTACAAATGAAAAGCCAAAGACGGCTTACGAGATTGGGTGGTGAGCGTATGGTTGTAGGAATCAAAGACGTGGCGAAACTTATGGGAATTTCCATTATTTCCTGCTGCGCAGTGCTTGTATGCGCCTTATTCTTAAATTATTATATAGATATTTTGCAGATAGAAGATTTGCTGTCCTCGGAACAAGCGGTGATATATTATCATGCGCAAGTTTCTACCGCTAAGGTTGTCTGCCTTGTCAGCGGCGGTTGTCTGTTGCTTACCTCTGTGGTGATGTTATTTTTTTATGTCAAGCATTACATAGATACACACAAAAAAGAATTGGGAATCCTAAAGGCGCTCGGGTATTCCAACCTGAAAATAGCCGGCAATTTCTGGGTCTTTGGCACAGGCGTTTTTCTTGGCACGACGGTTGGGTTCCTTGGTGCATTTTTATTGATGCCGGAATTTTATGAGCGGCAGAATGAAGTGGGAATTTTACCAAAGATTGCGATTTCGTTTCATCCGTCGCTGCTGTTGTATCTTGTGATATTACCGACGATTGCCTTTGCCATGCTTGCGGTATTTTATGCCTCTCTGAAATTGAAAAGGCCGGTGCTTGCGCTGTTAAAAAATGATTTTCAGTCTTTCTCAAAAGTAAAAAGATTTCGCGAAGGAAAGGATTGTCCGTTTCTGGAAGATTTGAGGAAGCATACGCTGCGGACGAAAAAAACACTTGCTTTCTTTATTGTTTTTGCTTCTTTTTGTTTTTCTGCGATGATGCAGATGTCGGCCAGCATGGATGAGTTGGCAAGTGAGATGATGGCCGCGATGATGTTGCTGATTGGAATGGTTCTGGCGTTTACAACGCTTCTGCTGGCAATAACGACAGTCATAAAAGGCAACACAAAGACGATTGCCATGATGCGCGTGTTCGGTTATTCACAGAAAGAGTGTTGCCGTGCGCTGCTCGGCGGTTATCGCCCATTGTCGTATATTGGTTTTGTCTTGGGGACGGTATATCAGTATGTATTGCTGAGAATTATGGTTGATATCGTCTTCAAGGATATGGAAGGAATGCCCGCATACGAATTTGATTTCCCGATGATGTTGCGGACGCTGGTGTTTTTCCTTGTAGTATATGAGCTTGTTATGTATTGTTACGCAGAACAAATTAAGAAAATTTCCGTGAAAGAAATCATGCTTGAGTGAAGAATGGTTAGACGGGAAGAGATAGCAGTGTTCCATAAAAGAGCAATCCCCTAAATGTATATAAGTTTATGGGATTGTTCTTTTGTGTATAATTTTTTTGAAACCTTTTGTTCATTATCAGTATCTAATAAGTAGAAACAAGTAAATATTCCAATGATAAGAGATAGCTGTAAAGCTGTGGAAAGGGGGGCAGAATCTATGCAGACACTGGTTGAGAAAGCTGTCCAGGGAGATGTGGAAGCATTTTTAACATTGATGGACAGAAATTCTCTGGCAATGTATAAGGTTGCCCGCGCCATATTGAATAATGATGATGATGCGGCGGATGCGATTCAAAGTACGGTTCTCAGCTGTTTTGAGAAGATAGGAACGTTACAGAAAACAGAGTATTTTAAGACTTGGCTCATCAGAATTTTGATTAATAACTGTAATCGTATTTTGCGCCATTACAAGCGCGAAAACCTGCCGGGAGAAATGCCGGAAAGCATGAAAATGGATGCGTCGTTGGCAGAATTTGAATTTAAAGAGATGTTGGGGCTTGTGGAGGAGAAATACCGCTTGGTTTTGACACTTTATTATTTAGAAGGATTTAAGATTCCAGAAATCGCAGTGCTTTTAGATATGAATGTAAATACGGTGAAGACAAGGCTTGCGCGGGCCAGGGAACAAATTCGTACGGCTTATCTGCAAAAGTAGGAATCGCGCATTTCAGGCAGAGCTTAAATATGATTGCATTGGAAAGAAGGAGGTTTCAAATGGAAAAACAAAAAAATTTATCGCAAGTCGAAAACAGGAAGCTGGATAATCATATTAAAAATGTTTTGGATGCCACTTTTGCGCTTCCACCGAAGGTCGCAGATGCACGGGAGGAATCATTTGCCAAAGTACGCGCTCTGGCTGCCCAGGAAGCGGACAGTGAGCAGCAAAATGACAGAGATTTTAGCGGGGAAACCAGAGACAGAAGGTGTGGTAAGAACCGGAAAAAAATTCTCTTTCGTGGGTTGGCTGGAGCCGGGGTGGCAGCCGCAGCTTTCTCCTGCATTTATATGGTGAATCCGTCGGTTACCGCGCAAATGCCCCTTGTAAGCCATGTATTTGAGCAGATAGGGGAATCTCTGGATTTTGCAGGAGATTATGCAGATTTAGCAGAGCGGCTGCAAGAAACTGTCAAAGGGATAGAAAGCATCACAGCAGATGGGACAACGATTACGCTTTCGGAAGCATATTGTAATGAGACGGCGCTTTATCTGAGCCTTGTTATCCATTCCCAAGAGAAGTTCCCGGACACTTTTTACGATGAGGATGGAAAGCCGATGATTAGTATGTACGGCCAGATAGATTTTGATTTTGATGAGGAAGGAGCGATTGACTTAGTATATGTTGGAGATTCCGAGATAGACGGCAAGATGATGGATGACAATACGTTTGCCGGGGTCATTCGTTTTGATATGGGACAGTATTTTGCAGATAAGGGCGTTGAAATACCGGACAGTTATCAGGTCAAATTATCAATTCCTGAGATTGTGGGAACTAAGCTGCATGATACACGCCCCCCAATGCCCGAGGAGTTGAGAGCGCAGTATGAAGCGGCCATGGAAGAAAATGGCCTCGGGCTGTCGGATGAAGAGTATGAGCGGTTTACAGAAGAACAAAAAGACATTGAACATCAGCTTTTTAATGATATGTGGAATGCATATTATGAATTATATCCAGACAGGCAGACTTATCCCAATCAGTATGATAACTGGTTTATGGAAGGTCCCTGGGAGTTTACATTTGATGTGGCGAAAAACGATGAAAATGTCATTCGCCAAGAGGTTAATGATCTCAATGAAAACGGCCTGGGAATACTTTCTGTTACCAAAACGCCGATAGAGATTCATGTGGAGATGCCCGAAAACCTTGAGTGTATGGCGGCTATTCTTGATGCGCATGGGAACTTGATGGGCAATAGCGTTCCTGGCTATGATAATACGGTGCCTGTCAGCGGTTTTGATACGTCAAAGATTTACGTTTACATTTGTGATTATGTAGAATATATGGATGAACTCAAAGGCGTCTGGTGGTCAGGCGGCTACGATGAGAGTGTGAAAGGAGAAGTTTTTAAAGAGCTGTTGGAGGAGCATTGTCTGTATCAAAAAGAGATTATATTTGATAAGTAAGCTTGACACAGTGTTTTGTGATTTTGCTCATTGCTGTGAGTCAAATATCCATGCAAGCAT
>CAJUTD010000038.1:11371-17134 GCA_910589635.1 uncultured Lachnospiraceae bacterium
GCCCTTTGGGTGCATTGCTCGCGGGAATAATTTGGGGTAGAAATAAGTGGTTTTTAGTCTAATACAAAATCTCCTGCATATACTGGTAACAGTAGAACAGGAGGTTTTTGTATGGAAAATGTGAGTACCGGTACATATAATATTTATAAAGATATCAGTGCAAGGACGAACGGAGATATCTATATCGGAGTTGTCGGGCCGGTGAGAACCGGAAAATCTACGTTTATCAAACGTTTTATGGACGTGATGGTGTTGCCGGAGATGGAGGACGCCCACAGCAGAGAGCGTGCAATTGATGAGCTTCCGCAGTCGGCGCAAGGGAAGACAATCATGACAACCGAACCCAAATTCGTGCCCAAAGAGGCGGCAAAAATCCGTTTAGGCGACGATTTAGAGGTCAGCGTGCGCCTCATTGACTGTGTGGGATTCATGGTGGAGGGTGCAAGCGGGCATATGGAAGAGGGTACGGAGCGGATGGTGAAGACGCCCTGGTTTGATTATGAGATTCCCTTTACGCAGGCGGCGGAAATTGGTACGCAAAAGGTAATACGTGAACATTCCAATATCGGGATTGTCATTACTACGGACGGTTCTATTACCGAACTGCCCAGAGAAAGTTATGTGGCGGCAGAGGAGAAAACTGTCAGTTCTTTGCAGAAAATCGGCAAACCTTTTATCATTCTTCTCAATACACAGAAGCCTTATGGCGCGGAGAGCCAGAAGCTTGCCGAGGAATTGTCTGCAAAATATGGGGTAACTGTGCTGCCGGTAAACTGTGAACAGCTCAGGAAGGACGACATTTATCATATATTGGAGAGTATTCTCTATGAATTTCCGATTGAGCGGGTAGATTTCTTCCTGCCTAAGTGGGTGGAAATGCTGGAGAATACCCACAAAATCAAGGAAAATGTCATTCAAAATGCCATGCAGATTCTCAAACAATTTACGTTCGCCAAGGATATCCGCGGGACAGAGCTTGTGCCCGAGGGAGAATTCATCCGACGTATGAAATTGGATAAGGTGGAATTGTCCCGAGGATGTGTGCAGATTATTTTTGATATTGATGAGAAATATTATTATGAAAATATGAGTGAGCTGACCGGGGTGCCCATCCAGGGAGAATATCAATTGATTTCTATGATTAAGGAACTGTCCGCCATGAAGAAGGAATACGATAAGGTGGGAAGCGCCATGGAGGCGGTGAAACAAAAAGGGTACGGCGTGGTAACGCCCCAGCTTACAGACATTGAGATTGAGGAGCCCGTACTTATCCGCCACGGCAATAAATTTGGCGTAAAAATTAAGGCGCAGTCGCCGTCCATACATATGGGAAGGTACAAAAGGAAGCATCTTATTACAATTGTTCATGCGTTGTAATACAAAATGTCCCAAAAAAAGTGCGAATTATACCACAATGCTTTCTATGGAAAAGTTTTTATGTTATTTTTATAAAAAATTGCGAAAGAAAAAGGAAGGAATGGCATGAGTGGATTTCTAATATATACGGTTGTACTTTTATTGTTGATAGTCATAATTGGGTACTTTAATGAAAAGGTAACAAAGTTTACATATGAAATATCTTTAATGCTGTTTTCGGTTGTTATCAGTACGGTATTGCTGCTGGTAAACAGTTTCGTCAGTTCTGTTCCCGTTGTGGAAATCCTAAACAGTTTTCACAAAATAAACTTACAGGCTTTTTTGATGGATGGCGTTCTCTGCTTTATGTTGTTTGCCGGGTCTTGCCATATGCGGGTTTTGGACTTCAAAAAACATGCAAGGATAATCGGGCTGTTGTCGATAGGGGCAACACTTTTGGGCGCCGTTTTTTACGGGCTGTTATTTTATGCGATTGTGCGCCTGCTGAGTCTGCCTCTTTCGCTGCCGGTTTGCCTGATGTTTGGCAGCATAACTGCGCCCACGGATCCAATTGCTGCAACCAGCATCCTAAAAAAATTTAATCTGCCAAAGGATACAGGATTTATCATAGAAGGCGAGTCCTTGCTCAATGACGGAGTGGGTGTTGCCTTATTTGTATGTTTTTCGGGTATGGTGACAGCGGAAGAAAGCGGAAACTTTTTTGTTGTTATGGCGAAGGAGCTGTTTGGGGCGGTGCTTGTAGGGCTTGTCGTCAGTTCTCTATGCTTTTTGGTGGTTCGGAGTACAAAAGATTTGACGCGCAGGATTTTTACAAGCCTTTTGGCTGTTTCGGCTTCATACCTGTTATGCGAATATTTTGGTTTTTCAGGGGCGATTGCTTCCGTTGTATGCGGTGTTATGTTTTCTGCTTTCCGGAATTTTGAAGCAGCGAAAGGCAATGTATTGGAGTTTGGGCAGTTTGATGGGTTTTGGGAGATTCTTGACAGTCTGCTAAATTCCATGCTATATGTGATGCTTGGTTTAAGTTTTCCCCATATTTTACAGATGCCCCATGTATTACTGATGTCGTGCGCTGCTATTATAATTAACCTGGTTGGTCGTTCCTCCAGTGTCGGCCTTATGTCGCTTTTGTCAGGGAAGCTGCCGGATGGGTATGACAAGTTTAGCTTTATGAAACTCCTCACATGGGGAGGGCTCCGGGGTGGCTTGTCAGTGGCGCTGGCGATGAGTACCCAGCCGTTTCTTGAAAGCGGGGCCTATTATATCGTGCTTGGCGGTACTTATGCGATTGTATTCTTTACTACGATTGTGCAGGGGATGACAATGGCAAAGGTGTACCAGGGAATAGAGAAAAAAAGAAGGAGCCATAAAGTAAAAGCATGATAAACATTATTTCACCAATATTGTAAGAGGTAAAGGATTCGGAAGGAGATTGTGAGAGTGGAAGGGGCTGGATTTTTAGAGCTGGTTATTGCAGTTGTCACACTGATATTTGGCGCCATCAGCATTGTCGGCAGTGTGATTTTAAGGCTATGGTACCGCAGGAAAATTGATCTGGAATATTTGGGATGGGGAATTGTAATTTCAGCCGCTTGGAATATTGCAAATTCCGATTTTGGGCCGGTTCTTTTCCAAACTCCTTTGGTATCTGCCAATATAGTTGTTTTGCTAACGATGTTTATGCCATTGCCTTTTTTCTTTTATATGGATGAAGTTCAAAAAGGGCGGTATCATATATGCTACAAGGCGGCAAGGTTCTTTTGGTCTATAGAGGTAATTGTATTTTGCGGACTGCATGTATTACATTTGTGGAATTTTAAAGATAGCCTTTTAATCAGTATGATTTGCCTGGCGTTGTCTATACTGCTGGTGTTTGGCACAATTTTGTTTGACATATATAAGAGGCATGTCAGGGAATATTGGGTTGTGGCTGTCGCAATGTCATGTATGTGGGTGGCAGCGTTTGAGAGGATTGTTTCTTATTTTTCCAGGGGCAGGGTGAAGAGTAATGCAGTTTTGCCGGCAGGGCTATTAATCCTCCTTTTGATGGCGGCAGCCAATACAGTCCATCAATTGATAAATATGGAAAAAAAGAGGCAGCAGGCTCTGATGGCAAGCGAGGCCAAAGGCAGGTTTCTTGCCAATATGTCCCATGAAATCAGGACGCCAATCAATGCAGTCCTCGGCATGGACGCTATGATCCTCAGGGAGTGTACGGATGTGTCAATCAGGGAATATGCATTAGATATCCAGAATGCCGGGCAGAGTCTCTTGGCGTTGATTAACGACATTTTAGATTTATCTAAAATTGAATCCGGGAAGCTGGAAATTCTTCCGGAGGAATATGATTTAAGCAGCCTTGTCCATGACATTATGAATATGATTACCATGAAAGCAGAGGACAAGGGGCTTGTGGTGAATCTGTCTGTGGATGAAAACCTGCCGTCCCGATTTTGGGGGGATGATATCAGGCTCCGCCAGATTTTAGTTAATCTTATGAATAATGCGGTGAAATATACAGAAAAAGGCAGTGTGACATTGACGGTAAAAGCTGCCGAAAGCGGCGGCAATGGAGTTCATGTTATTACTGATAAGAGCGAGCCTTTGGACAACAAGGCTTTTGCCCTGATGTTTCAGGTGGAAGATACCGGCATCGGTATACGGAAGGAGGATCTTACAAAGCTATTTGGTGAATTTGAGCGGATCGAGGAAGAACGGAATCGAAATATTGAGGGAACCGGTTTGGGAATGAGCATTACCACGCAGCTACTGGAACTGATGGGAAGTAAACTTCAGGTGGAAAGCGTCTACGGTGAGGGTTCCAAATTCTATTTTGTTTTGGAACAAAAAATCATGAATAAGGAACCGATTGGAAATTTGGGTGAGAGAATCCGCAAGAGGGCAACAGAGTATTCCTATCAGGCAGCCTTTACTGCGCCGCAGGCACAAGTGCTGGTGGTAGATGACAATTCGGTAAACCGTAAGGTTTTTGTAAGCCTGTTAAAAGCAACCAAAGTGATGGTTGATGAAGCGGCAGGAGGCATGGACTGTATCAAAATGGCGGCACGAAAGCAGTATGACATTATTTTTTTAGATCATATGATGCCGGATTTAGATGGAATTGAGACATTACACAGGCTCAAAAAAATTGCGGATGGTCCGAACCATTCCACACCGGTTGTTGCATTGACGGCGAATGCAGTTTCCGGTGCGCGGGAAATGTATTTAAAAGAAGGGTTTGACAGCTTTTTGTCTAAGCCTATTATTCCGCATAAATTAGAAAAAATGTTAATGGAAATGCTGCCGCTGGATAAGGTTTCCTATGAGGAGATAACAAATGATTCTGTGGACGGCTTGGTACATAATGGGGAAGCCGATTTTGCACAGCCGGGGGAAGCCAAACAGGCGGATAGCCTTCCTCAGATAGATGGAATTGACTGGGAATATGCCTTATTGCACTTAAAAGACGTCGGTATTTTGAAGGAAACCGTGAACCATTTCTATTTTGCAATGGAGAAAGAGGCGGACGGGCTGAGGCAATTTTTCCAAATATTGCAGGGCAATCGGCAAGAACAGCATCAGGAGGCAATGGCGCAATTTGAGATTAAGGTACATTCCATGAAAAGCGCCGCCGCTATGATTGGGGCGGTTTCGCTGTCCGGCGTTGCAAGAATGTTAGAATACGCGGCAAAGGATGGGGAGGCAGAAATGATTTTGGCAGTGACGCCTGCATTTCTTTTAGAATGGCAGAAAATGAAAGAGAGGTTAAAGCCTTATGTGGAAGCCGGCGCAGACGAAACAGACTCGAATAAGCCCATGGCGGATCTTAGTGTGACGCCGGCACAGCTTCAGAAGATTGAGGAAGCCATGAAGGACATGGATATTGACGAGGCGGATGAGATTATGGTTCAGATACAGAAATTCAGATATCCCCAAGCGCTGGTTTCCGCGATTGGCAAGCTGGGCGATGCTGTTGCCAATATTGATACCGAACAGGCAGTCCACTGGATTCAGGAACTGGAACAGAAAATAAATGAAATGGAGGAAAAATAAGATGTATAATAACATGTATTCTAAAAAGGATAAAAAGAAAATTATGGTTGTAGACGATTCCCCGGTCATGCTTCGCAGTATTAAAAGCATTTTGGATAGAAATTATACGGTTTATTTGGCTACTTCCGGGAAACAGGCGCTCCATGCTATAGAGGAGAAAGAACCGGATTTGCTCCTGCTGGATTATAAAATGCCGGAAATGGATGGTATAGCCGTTATGGAGGCATTACAGGCAGATGACGGTACGAAAGATATCCCGGTTGTTTTTCTGACAAGTACGGCAGACAGGAAGACGGTGGATGTGGATGCAGTTACTGTGTGGATGATCGAGAA
>CAJUTD010000038.1:17144-25111 GCA_910589635.1 uncultured Lachnospiraceae bacterium
AGACGGTGGAAACTATCCTGCGCTTAAAGCCTGCCGGTTACATTTTAAAGCCGCCGGACCAGGATAAGGTGCTTAGCACAATTGAGGAAGTTTTATCTAATATAAAGAAGCAGGCAGAGTCTTAAATTTCTTTGGGGAATGGGATCTGGAACAGACGCAGGATTTCTCTTTGAGATTCCAGTTCCCGTTCTGCGATAAATTCCAAGAAACCGCTATCGTTCTCGTGTGCCTGTTCCAGCAGGGATATATAATCCATTCGCAGGATGGGCGGAACAATTGCGGGCAGGTAACCGTCCTGGATTAAGGCAAGGTTCATCAGAAGCCTTGCCACCCGGCCATTTCCGTCTTTGAATGGGTGGATGAATACAAATTTCTTATGAAGCAGGGCCGCAAACTCTAGGGGATGGTATTTTTCGCGGTTGTTTTGTATCCATGTAAATAGCTGTGCCATCTCATGTGGTATGTTATTCGGAGATGCCACAGGATAGCGTGACCCTGTGATAATTACCGGAATATCCCTGTACTGTCCGGCATATTCCGGTTCGATGTTTTGGTAGAACAATTCATGCATTTTAAGTGTTGCAGGCTGATCAATACGGCGGTTCTCAAGCAGTGAAAACATAAAGTCATAGGATTTGGCGTGATCCACTGCCTCAAACACATCACGGAGTGGTTTCCCGCCTACTGTCAAGCCATCTTCTAAGAGCATTTTTGTCTCACTCTCAGTCAGGGAGTTTCCTTCTAATGCATTGGATGTCCATGTCAGTCCGATTCGGTAATAATCTTTTATCTGTCTTAGCATTTCTCCTTCTAAGGGGCGCAGTGCGTTAATTTCCCTTTGGAAAAGGTCTATCTTTTTTAAGATTTCCATTTTGTCACCTGCTTTCAAATTTCTCTACATTATACCATATAAAATAAGCAAATGATAGAGCGAAACGCTAGTGTACTGTATCATTGATAATTAGGCAAACCAACTTGACTATTTGCCCATCGTACTGCGTTGGCTTCATTCAACGATGCCACCGCATCGCCTCATTCAGCCGCCTTGCCGATGAACAAATATCCGGCGTTGTTTTATCAAATACCAATGATACAGTACACTAGTTACTGTTCACTTCGTTCACAGTAACTGGCATTTATCGGGAAAAGCTGAATAAAATGTAAAAAAAGAAAAAAGAGGTGGCAGGAAGGAGTGACGGCTGTACAGAGAGATGTCATGGACGAATACGAAACACAAGTGAAGCTGTATATTAACGAACAACTGTACCATAAAGGCCTTATTTCAAAAGAATTATATGATGCGGCAAAGAAAATGATTATAAAAAACGGATAAGGGAAAATGTGTAAAAGACATCGTGATAAGGCATAATGAGAAATCGATAAAGGAGCAGTTGGATTTATGGATTTATACAATGTAAGAAAGGAATTAAGCAGCGGAAAGCCAATTTATGATATTCCGATGAAAGTCACTTACTATGCGAGAGTGTCTACGGAAAAGGATGAACAGTTACATTCCTTATCTGCACAGGTCAAATACTATTCTGATATGATAAATGAGAATTCCCATTGGGAATTTGTAGAGGGGTACATAGATGAAGGCTTAAGCGCCACAAGCGTAAAAAAAAGGGAGAGTTTCCTGGCTATGATTGAGGACGCAAGGTTAGGGAAATTTGATTTTATTATTACCAAAGAGATTTCCCGTTTTTCCAGAAATACGGTAGACAGCATCCGGTATACGCAACAGTTATTATCATTTGGCGTGGGCGTTTTATTTCAATCAGATAATATTAATACGTTGCTGCCCGACAGCGAGCTGCGGCTGGCAATTATGAGCAGCATTGCACAGGATGAGGTGCGCAAGATTTCAGAGAGGGTTCGTTTTGGCTTTAAACGCGCAATAGAAAAAGGGTCGGTATTAGGCAATAACAAGATTTGGGGTTATAAAAAAGATAATGGAAGGCTTGTCATTGTGGAAGAAGAAGCAGAAATTATCCGGGAAATCTTTGATATGTATGTCAACCAGCATTTCGGTATGCGGGTCATAGCGAGGGTTTTAGGCGAACGGGGCATTAAAAATTCTAAGAATAATGACTTGGCTACCAGTACAATCAGGAATATTATTGCAAATCCAAAGTATAAAGGTTATTATTGCGGAAATAAGACACAGAAATATGATTACAGGCGTAATGCCAGGAAACATATTGATCCGCAAGAATGGGTTCTGTATGAGGATAAAGAAAATGTCCCGCCGATTGTATCAGAGGAACTATGGGATAGGGCAAATGTAATTCTTAATAAAAGGGGAACGGCCATAAAAGGAGCTGCAGCCACGGGTGCATATAACAATCGCTACAAATACAGTGGTAAAATTATATGCATGGAGCATGGGACTTCCTATCACCATAAGATTTACCGATACAAAAGTGGAGACAAGGAAGCGTGGCAATGTAAAGTCTATGCGCAAAAGGGAAAAAGCGCCTGCACTTCCCCGACCGTTTATACAGCAGAGGTTGATGAGGCGATGAAGCAGATTTGCAGGGAATTGGTTACCAATAAGCAGAGTATCGCGCATGATTTGCTAAGAATATATTCGGACGCAGCCGGGCGGACGGGTGTAGAGCGCAGTATCGCAAAATATAAATCAGAGATTACGGATTTGCTGAAAAAAAAGGACAAGCTGTTAGATTTAAGCATTAAGGATAGAATTACAGACGATGAATTTGAAAAGAGAAATAACGTATTTAATGCCCAGATTGAAAAAGCAAAAGGGACAATCAAACAGTTAGAAGAAGATAAGGAGAAAAACAGGTCTGTTACCGATAGGATTAATTCATTTCGGGAATTGATTTTCCATGAGCTGGATTTTGAAGAAGGTGTCAGTGACGGAATGGCAGATGCAATCCTTGGGCGGATAGAGGTGTACAAAACAGATCAAAGAAATAGCGTGCAGTTAAACTTCTATTTGAGAGGCGCGGATGAGTCGATGAAGTTTCTGGTAAAGCGTAAGCGCGGCAGCGAAACTTCTGTTTGTGCCGAACCATACATATGATCCGGGCAAACGTGGAGACAGAGATTGCCCCCATCATTGGCAGCGAGGAGCAGGCGCAGGATTTGATTGGTTATATCAAGACTTCCAGAGACCAGGAAGAAGGAATCTGGCAGACAAATATCTTTGGCAAATCTATTGGGGAACTGGTAGAAGACGGCATTCGCAGCAAAATCACGATGATGGACGATGAGAGCCAGGTGAAGCTGCAAGACACGATGCAGAAGATTGTCAACGACAGCAACGGCGGGCTGGTGTGCATTATCATATAGTTTAGAAAGATATTGACAACATTATAAGACTGTGGTAGTCTGTAAGCAGGAACTAGACTACCGCAGTCTTATGCTATTTTAAGGAGGAATGTGAAATGGAAAAAGAGAGTAAATTATTTGATTCGGAATTAAAAGTTATGAGCTGTCTCTGGGAGGAAGGCGACTTGCCGGCGAAGCGTATTGCCGAGAAGCTGACCGCTGAGATAGGCTGGAACAAGAACACTACATATACATTGATTAAACGTTGTATCAAGAAGGGAGCCATTGCGCGTACGGAGCCGAATTTCATGTGCCATGCGCTGATTGCCAAAGAAGAGGTGCAGGAATTGGAGACCGACGAATTAATTGATAAAATTTATGACGGTTGTGCGGACAAGCTGTTTGCCGCGCTTCTTGGAAGGAAGAAACTTTCCGCTGAGCAAGTACAAAAACTGAAAAAGATTGTCGACGAATTGGAATGAAAGAGGTGAGTCGATGAATTTACTGCAAATGAGCTTTTGCGGAACAGTCATGATTGTGGTGGCTGCTCTGATACGGGCTGTGGCAATTGAACGGCTGCCAAAGAGGACTTTTCTTGTATTGTGGGGGATTATTATGCTGCGTCTGCTGGTTCCATTTGAGATTCCCTCGGAATTTAGCATCTATTCGCTTGTAGGATACGAGTCTGTGAAAGAGTCCGTGGATGCTTCCGTGAGAGAAAACGGCTGGTTTGATGGCACGTGGGATATGTTGGGTGCACAGGATGCTATGGAATGCAAGGCAGTGACAGTCGTTGAGAAGTCCGGGCAGCAGACAGCGGATGCTGGAACCACTGGGCGCCAGCTTGCAGAAACGGACAGTGGGACCGTCAGTCAGCAGTCTTTTCAGATTGGCGTTATGGTGAATGGACAGGAGGTTACGCTGGAAGGAACTGTAGGTATGGAACAAAAGGAGGCAGCGCACACCGGCAGCCTGGCAATATTTCTGAAGGACATAAAAAATTGGATGAGAAATAATGTCCTGTTGATTGTCTGGGGGCTTGGCGCATTGCTTTGTGCCGCATTCTTTATCCTGACCTATGTGCGCTGCCGCAGGGAGTTTTCCATGTCTTTGCCTGTTGAAAATGAGTTTGTGGCACAGTGGCTCAAGCGGCGGCAGTTACAGGGAAGGCGGTTCTTTCCTGGTTTGTGCAGGAGGACGCAGGTGCGCGTATCGGACAGGGTGGACACGCCGCTTACCTATGGCGTATTTTGTCCGGTGATCCTCTTGCCCAAGAAACTGGAATGGGAAAAGACGGAACAGTTAGAATACATACTCTGGCATGAATATATGCATATCTGCCATTATGACGTTGTGCTGAAATTGCTGGCGGTCTTTGTGTGCTGCCTCCATTGGTTTAACCCGTTTGTGTGGCTCATGCATCTGTTCCTCAACCGCGATGTTGAGCTCGCCTGTGATGAAAGTGTGGTAAGGAAAAAAGGCGTGAGCGGGAAGTCTGCCTATGCCAATATTCTGATTGGCATGGAGGCGAAGAGGAACGGTATTAAGCCGCTATGCAGTAATTTCAGCCAGAACAGCATTGAAAAAAGAATTCGTGCAATCATGAAAATCCGCAAATTTTCCCTGGGGGCTGTCAGCTTTGCCATGATGCTTGTGATGAGCGTAACGGTTGTGTTTGCCACTTCCGCGGTCCCGGAGGCGGAAAAAGATATTTTGGCAAATGCCAATTTTACGGCGGAAGAATCTGACATGCTGGAGGCGTTGCGTTTTGATGGTTACGAGGACATGAGCGTATTAGACTTTCGGAACAGGGTATTGGCGGCAACTTCCTCAGACGAATACCGGGAGCTTTTGAATCGGTTTTTTATGGATAAGACTTTGTATGAAATGCGCGATCGTGATAAATTGTCGTCTTTTGTCTTCTGTGCTTTAAAGCCGCTGACGGCTCAGCGGTGGTTAGAAATGATATTTAGCGGCATTGTCTTGCCAGGTGACACTGATGTACCACAAAAAGAAGGTCAGGGATTAGGATACGATATAACCTTGTATGTGTCAAATGCAAATGATTTGTCTGTCGGCGAGTATGCTGATACGGTTTGCGGCGTGTCAAAGGCGCTTTCGCAAACCATGGAGGGGAAAAGCAAAAAGCAACTTGCGGACAGAACCTATATGGAGATGGAGATACGCCGGGCGGCCGAGCGTATACAGAAGGAATGGAGTACCTACAAACTGCGGGTGTATATTGAATTTGAATATGAGCCGATTTGCAGGCAGGAAGATGCGCATTCCCAAGAAGAGACCGAAATGTGGACAAAGTATTATTCAGGTCTGGGGATGTCAGATGAAGACGCCGCAAAGGAAATCAAAGGGAACTCATCCGCAACAAAAGAGGATTACCGCGCAATACTTTCTCTGATGCAGGCAGGGGATGATTATAAAGAAATGCCGGCAGCAGAGTTTGACCAAGTATTTGAAGAATGGTCTGCTAAGAATGATAAAACTTACGATCGAATTATGAATGACGTATTTCGGGATGATATTCCGGGGAATCTGTCGCAGGAGGAGCGGCATTTTCTCACCCATACGGTAAAACTGGCTGCCTTGTCAAGCAGTACAAACAGTATATATAGTTTTGCAGGTGAAGCGCAAAGCCTTGAATGCGGTATTTCACTTGCCCTGTTTTACGACAAAAAACCACAGGGAGGTCAAACTGCCTTTGCCTGGGATAATATGAACTGCTTTCTGTCTTACTTTGTTACGGATAAGGATTCTGTAACCGTGGGAGAACGTGACCGATGTGTAGGCGGGATGCTGGATGCAGTGGAGCGCCTGTGGCAGGAAATGGACGCAGGGACAGCGCTTGAAATGAAGAATGGAGAGTTCCATTCCAAGTTAGTCCAATTAGCGAAGGAGTATAGCAGTAAGAATATTTTTCTCTCGTCGGTAAGCTCAAATTATTTTTTGGGCTGGAAGTAGAGCCGAAAGCCGACAGCAGCAAACAGAAGATTGGAATTATACATGTAAAGGAGGAGGAACATGGCAAATTTAACTTTGAACAATGTAACGTATCAATACAAAAATACGCAGAGACCCGCAGTTTCAGAGGTTTCTTGTGTGTTTGAGGAGAGAAAAGTCTATACGATCATCGGACCGTCCGGTTCCGGCAAATCCACGCTGCTTTCCCTGCTGGCAGGGCTTGACCTGCCCACGGACGGCGAGGTGGGATTTGATGGGGAAAACCTTGCAGAGCTTAATTTGGATCGGTATCGCCGGGAAGGGATTTCTATGATTTTTCAGGCGTTTCATCTCTTTCCGATGCTGACGGTGCTTGAAAATGTCTGTTTCCCCATGGAGCTGCGCGGAGTGTCGCCGAAGGAAGCAACACCGCGGGCCGAAGAGCTGCTTGAGGGCGTGGGCATCTCGAAGGAGCAGATGGGTCGTTTTCCTTCAAAACTATCCGGCGGGGAGCAGCAGCGCGTGGCGATTGCCAGAAGCCTTGCATCCAGCGCAAAAATCATGCTTGCCGACGAGCCGACGGGAAACCTTGACAGCGCAAATACACAAAACATCATGGAAATCTTGTGCAGCCTCGCACACGACAGAGGATATTGCGTGATTATTGTAACGCACGATCTGGAGGTTGCCGAGATGGCGGACGTGCAGCTTCGGATGCGTGACGGAAAACTTCAGGCATTGTAAGGATGCTGATGGTCCTCTAAACAACTTAAACACATGATACGAAGGAGGTAAAAAATGAGAATAACCCTTGCATTGAAAACGCTTTTGCGTTCCCGGGTAAAAACCTTGCTGACATTCCTTCTGGTTGCGGCAGCTTCATTTGCGCTATTTTCGCGCGTGACGGATTATGTTATTACCAGCAGGGAGGCGGCCAGGGCCGAGAGCCTGTATCACGGCGTTGCCGCGCTGGATAACAGTGTGGAGCTGATATTTATGGGTGATATGGTTATCGAGCCGGACCCCAAACCGTGGCCGACGGATGCGCAGCTTGAGGAATTTGCCTCGCTGCCCGGCGTCACGCTTGCAGATACCAGGTATGTGACGGACGGTTTGGTGGAAGATTACAAGCGTGTCATTAGTGAAGAAGATTCCGACATGTATAACAACTTTGTTGTGGAAGGCACGTATGATGGCTATGAGGAATATGACAGGGGGGAAGGTTATAGTAATTTGTATCTGGTCTTTCGGGACGTTAAGACACATGCCGGCGCCATTGTTCTCAGGGATGACACGATGCGGGTATTAGTCCAGTTTGCTGGGGATTTTGCCTGGAGTCTGGGTGAAAAATATCCACGCGCGTATTTTGACACCTTAAAGAAGGGTGCGAGATACCTTGCCTATGGCAAGTATAGTGAACGGACAGGAGGGTCATTTGAACTGGAGGAAGACGAAGCGAAACATGATGTTTTACGCGAGCTTGACGGAGTGGGGGAGGATTATTTAGAGACGGAGGAATTTGCCGCGTACAAGGGGATGATAGAGGCAATTAACCAGAGTATGGAAACGTATGATATTGTGTATACCTCGGATATGCGTGCCATTCCATATATCAATGAACATGCGCTGGTTGTCTCTAAAGGGCGGCCCCTGACTTCGGAAGATGCAGACGGCTGTGTCGTGAGCGAACTCTTTTTGGAAACCTACGGTTTGTC
>CAJUTD010000038.1:25121-28356 GCA_910589635.1 uncultured Lachnospiraceae bacterium
TGGAGATAAGCTGGCGCGCAGCGGAAGACTTGGATCACGTTACCGGGAGGCAGAAGAGATATCAGAATTTATCGCCACGGCAGAATTGGAAATCATAGGAGCCTTCCGTTATAACAATGATTATTTTGAGCGGATGAAAGATTATAATTGGCGTTATGGAGTGGGGACAATCTTTGTGCCGCGTTCACTTTTGCCGGTGGAGGTTCCAGAAGATTATGAAGCTCGAATGGGAGAATTTAGCGTCTTCATTGAAGACCCCAAGGATATCGGAATTTTTCAGGAGCAGGCGGAGCGAATGGCGGCAGATTTGGGGCTGGCGATGCGTTTTTCGGACGGAGGATGGTCCGGCATGAAGGATAGTATTAGCTCCGGCTCGCTGACTTCTTTATTGGCGACGGTGTTATATGTGTTAGGGGCGGTTCTTGCCTTGTTTCTAGCAGTATACCTCTATATTGGCAGGAACCGGGAGTCTTATGCGATTATGCGTACCCTGGGTGTGCCAGGCAAGAAAGCCCAAAATTCTATCGTGGCGCCGTTAGCTGCCTTATCGGTATTTGCAGTTATGGCTGGCGGCATGGCAGGGCTTTTCTATACATCCCGCACGGTGAGGAAGACGCTGGAAGCCATGGCGGACAGCAATATGCCTGACAGCCTGTCCTATGTCCCGGATGTGGCGGTTCCGGTGGACGCGGTAATCGTTTGCCTGGTTTGTGAGATTCTATTTGTGTTTGTCATGACGCTGGCGTTTCTGCGCAAAATGAAAAAAACGCCCCCGCTGGAATTATTGCATGAGCAGGTAAGAGCCAAAGGTGCGGCAGGGACGCCCAGGCGTTTGGGGAATTCTTTCGCAGCCAGGAAGCCGAAGACGGGCATTGCAGACACCGCCCCTGTCCCGGCAGGGCTGAACCTAGAGAAATTTTCTGCGGCAGGGGAAGTCCCTGCGCATGGGAAATACAATGCGTTTCGCCAGGTGGCCGCCTATATCCGGCGCCATATGCAGCGCAGCATTGGAAAAACGGCGGTATCGCTGATTTTGACAATTGTGCTGGCGGCTGGCATTGGAACGTTTGTGATGGCAAGGCTCGCTTTAGAGGATGCCTGTCGTGAGACCGAGGTGAAAGGCAGGGCGAGCGACTTTGTTTCCTCTTGCATCACGGAAATGATGGAATCTGATTTGGTGAAGGATGTTTATTATTATAACCGTTTTGATGTGCGCGTCAATACAGCCGGCGTCCGCAGTGCGATAACTGTTACCAACGATATAGACCGTTATCTGTTAAAAGACTGCAAGGTCACGTATGCGCAAGGCTACGATAGTACAATCTTTGAAGGCACCGGGGGCGTATGTCTGGTGGAAAAGACGCTTGCAGAGGAACTTGGCGTTGCTCTGGGCGAAACAATTACCATGATGTCAGACGATTTGTATAATTTTATGCCCCAGGTATATGAACCTGACGAGCTTGAGTTTGCGATTGAGCGGGCAGGCAAGCCCTATAAAATTGTGGGGATTCTGGAAACGGAGGATGAGGACAGGGGAACCGGTATTTTTACCGTGATAAATGATGCGGCGCAGGGCCTTTATGGACAGCCGTTTCCGGTAAGCTACTGTGAATATACGCTGACAGATAACGGGAAACTTTCGGAGCTGGAGAGTGCGTTGGAGGAATGGAAAAATGAGGGAAAGCGGTATTCGATGATGGGAACGTTCCGTGTCGACTCGGAACTTTTGAAAAATACCAGGCGTGTGCGCGATCTTTTAGAGTCGTTGTTCCCCATTGCCGTGGCTGCGGCCGCGTTGATTGGGCTGTTCGGCCCGGGGCTTGTCATACTGCAATTGGCAAGGGAGGCAGCGTTCATGCGGATTCTCGGCGTGACAAAGAAACGGGCAAGATGTATGCTGGTTTTGGAACAAATATTTTTATGCATTGCCGCAATCGTCCTCGTGGCCGGCATCCTCGCGCTGGTTGGCCCGGGATTGTTTGCAAGGGGCGCACAGACGCTTGCCCGTTGTTGGCTGCTGTATTTCCTGGCATGTGCCTGTGGGACATTGGCGGCTGCAATACAGGTCACTCGGTATAAAGTTTTAGAATTGCTGCAGGTGAAAGAGTAGGGAGATGGTTTTTTGTAGGAATTTTCTCTGGTGAAGGTATTGAATCTATAAGAAAAATGCATGGCAATATGCAAAAAAACCCCTCTGGGAAGTAATTGCTTTCCAGAGGGGTTTTTTGTGAAAATCTTAATCGGATGGCAAAAGAAAATACAGAAACATAATTATTAAAATATTTTGTATAAAAATGAACGGAAATAACATTCCATAAATGTGACTTTTACACAAAAATTCGCATTAAATTTATTCCTCCCTCCGCTTAGTCCTACTCTGTTGTCTGTCCTGCTGTCGGCGCTCGTTTTGCTCTATGCGTTCAAGGCTGGCTCTGTTGTAGCTTTTCTGACTTCAACTTTTGTTTCAATCATTTCTGATACCTCGTCCTGCCCCCTAAGGCTGCATATGTCGGGGAAGTCGGTAACAAGCGTGTCAAGTTTCATAACTCCATATCCTCCTTTCCGCCAGTACCGCATAAATACTATGCTGTGGCTCTTTTGTATATATTTTGATTAAGAAGTCTTTTATATTTTATAACGCCATCTTGCGCAAAAAGTGGGGTTTGCCGCACGAAGCAATTAATAAAGTTTTCATTCGTTCAAAAGTTTTCCATTGCAAAGCAATGGAAACAACATGCACAAAAATCATCTTGGGAAGCTAGCTTCCCAGAGTGATTTTTGTGCATTCTGTCTTTGCCGCGATAGCGGCAAGACCTTTTGAACGAAATAATGCCCTCGTGCGACAGCCCCTTTTGGTACTAAAATATCCACTATTATACAAAATGTGGAAAGTCAAAAGTTCGGGGCATTGAAAGATCTTATAAATTTGTGTATACTAAGAAAAAGAAATTGGAATTTTGCGGAGGTTTTCTATGGAGCATATACTTGGTGCAATTATCATAGGTTTGTTTGCGATCTTATTTTTTGCGCTTGGCTATTTGGTATGGAAAAAAGAAAAAATAACATTATTTCACAACTACCATTATGACAAAGTGTCAGAAGAAAACAAAAAAACATTTTGTAAAATATCGGGCATAGGACTTATTATAATTGGAATAGGACTGCTGATGGCGGCTATTATTAGTGTAACTGGTTTCATGTGGGGGCATATTGTCTTTGCATTAGGTTTTTTGAT
>CAJUTD010000039.1:0-10424 GCA_910589635.1 uncultured Lachnospiraceae bacterium
GTGGGAATAAAAGTAGATAAAAGGTTGAAAATTGTAAGATAAGTTTAAGTCCATATATGGGAGGTGCGCAAAATGAGGGATACGATTTTAATTGTGGACGATGAAGCAGATATTGTTTCCACGCTGGAAGATTACTTTATGTACAACGACTATAATGTAATAACAGCGGCCAATGGCAAGGAAGCAATTAATAAAGCGGGAAAGCAGCCGGATTTGATTCTGCTGGATATCAATATGCCTGACATAGATGGATTAGAGGTTTGCTCCCGGATACGGGATTTTGTCAACTGCCCGATTCTTTTCTTAACTGCCAGGGTGGAAGATAGTGATAAAATCAAAGGTTTCGGCTTGGGCGGGGATGATTACATTGTAAAGCCGTTTTCACTGGATGAGCTAGGAGCACGGGTAGCCGCACATCTTAGGCGGGAACGTCGCAGAGGAGAAACACCCAAAGTACGGTTTGACGATAAACTGGCAATCGACTATACAGAACGACGCTTGTACTTTGATGGTGAAGAAATCTCCCTTGCAAAAAAGGAATTTGATATTATAGAGCTGCTGTCTGGCTATCCCGGACAGATATTCAGCAAGGAACGGATTTATGAACTTGTCTGGGGCTATGACAGCGAAGGAGAGTCCTCCGTTGTAGCTGAACATGTCCGCCGCATCCGCATAAAGCTTGCAGCGGCAGGAGCAGAGCCGTATGTGAAAACAGTCTGGGGAGTGGGATATAAATGGGCAAAATAAAAAATTTCTTCTGCAAGAGGTCAATCAAAACCATTTTTGTATGGTACATGCTGGGATGTATCTTAACGGCGATTCTCTTTTCCCTGCTGTTGTCCAACATATGCCAGTTTGTCCAGGCACGGATATATAACAAATATCAGGAAATTTATGAAGGCACATACAAAGAAATAGAGATTGAGAAAGGGCATCTGATTGGATATTTCACTAGGGATCTGCGTCCCTATTTTACACCGCTTGAACGGCGTTTGAGTGATGCAATGAGCTTTTTTGGCATAGCCGTTTATCCGATTTGTTTTATTGTTTGCATTGTCGCAACCAGCATCCTATTTTATCGGCGGCAGCTACAAAAGCCTCTTGCTATACTGGATCACGCCGCCGGGCAGATTGCAGACAATAATCTGGATTTCAAAGTGGTCTATAACAAAGACGACGAAATGGGGAAGCTGTGTGTCTCATTTGAGAAAATGCGTGAGGCTCTGCAGGAAAGTAATGAGGAAATGTGGAGGCAGATGGAAGAACGCAAGCGGCTGAACACGGCGTTTTCCCATGATCTAAGGACGCCGCTGACTGTTTTGAAGGGACAGAGTGAGCTGCTGCGGCAATTTGCGTTCAAAATGTCGCCGGAAAAAGTGAGTGGCACTTCAGAAATGATGTATCGTCATATCATGAGATTGGAAGCGTATGTAAAAACCATGGGGGATCTGCAGCGGTTGGAGGATATTGAAATCACCCGTCAGTCTATGGGAATGGACACGCTTTACGAGCAGCTTCAGGAAACAGGAGAAGCCGTATGCGGGAATAAGGTGTTTTTGTGTGAATGTATGGTAGATAAAGGTACGGACCTTCATGTGGACGCAGCAATCGTACAGCGTGTATATGAAAACCTCCTTGCCAATGCGGTGAGGTTTGCTGAAGAAAAGGTAGCGGTTTCGGTAGATTCATCTGATGGCTACTTATATCTGAAAGTTTCAGATGACGGAGCCGGGTTTACCGAGAAAGATTTGGAGAATGCTACAAAGCCGTTTTACAAAACGGTAAGCGAAACTGACAACGAGCATTTTGGTATGGGGCTCAATATCTGCAAGATTCTTTGTGAAAAGCATGGAGGATATATCCGGCTGGGCAATCGGAACGGAGCTGTGGTCTTGGCGGCGTTTAAGCAGTGACGGGAACGAAACGATTCAGATTTTACAGACCCAATCACAGCGGGGATTTTTGTTTATACAACATAGAACTTTTTCCCTGTGTAGACAAAAAGTTGAAAATCTCCTTTTATCCTATACCCATCAGATGAGAGATACATCTGGAGAAAGGAGCTTTTTCAAATGAATAATTCCATTGAAATCAAAAATCTCAATAAATTTTATGGAAAGAAACAGGCGCTATATGATATAAATCTTTCCATCCAGCAAGGAATGTACGGACTGCTAGGGCGCAACGGCGCAGGCAAGACCACTCTGATGAAGACACTGGCTACGTTGCTTCAGAAAAAGGACGGCGAAATTACAGTGTGCGGCGTCCCCATTGAAAACGCTGGAGAAATCCGCAAAATTATTGGATATTTGCCCCAGGAGTTTTCCATGTATCCATCCATGAATGTGGGGGAGGCCATGGAGTATCTGGCAATCCTTTCAGGACTGAACAGCAGCGAAAGAAAGACACGGATTGACGCACTGCTGAAAAAAGTGAATCTGACTGAACACAGGAACAAAAAAGTAAAGGCGCTTTCCGGCGGCATGAAACGAAGACTTGGAATTGCCCAGGCGTTGCTCAACAACCCCAGAGTACTGATTGTTGACGAACCCACTGCCGGCCTGGATCCGGAGGAACGTGTTCGATTCAGAAATCTGTTGTCTGAGATTGCGGAGGATAAGATTGTTATTTTATCTACTCATATCGTAGGGGATATCGAAGCCACATGTGAGGATATAGCCATTATCAACGAAGGCAGGGTGATCTATAACGGTACAGTGGATGAGCTTTTGCAGACAGCAGAAGGCAGAGTATTTACCATGACGGCTTCCAAGCGGGAACTTCCCCAGCTCAAGAGGCAGCTCTCCATTACCAGTATGCACACACAGGGCAATAAAGTTCACATCCGGTTTATTGCAGATACCTTGATGCAGGGAGCCAAAGTCTGCGAGCCGAATATTGAGGACGCATATATGCTATATCTCCATACTAGCGGCGTTCGTGATATCCTGGGGGAAATTGGAGGTGAGTGGTGATGCTGTTTGTACGAGAAATCAAAAAGATCGTAAAGTCAATTCCCTATCTGATTTTTGTCGCAGCTATCATAATCGGACTGTACTCCCAAGGCGTTTTTCGTTTTGACAAAGATCCGTTGCAGGAACCGCAGCCGGGAGGCGTTAATGGCAGCTATGGATACAGGTATGATGAAATTCCTCAGATGGTCATGCCATCCGCCCTGCGTAATCTGCTGTCGGAGTTTAGTAATAATAACTATACCACCTATCCCATTGGATTTATGAAGCATGTCAAGCTCGGTGAAGGTGAGCAGGAAGGAATGGCTGAAATCCTCTCAGAGATTACAGGGAGCAGCAAAGAAACAATTCTGCGGGAAGTAGTAGGAATTGATTCTGCCGGTTCCGACAATTACACTTTCCAAATCGGTGGGGACAATATGCAACAGGGGGAAGATGGTAATTTTACCATAGGCTCAGATGCAAAGCAGCATAACGAACCAGAAAAGCTGACCTTTGCAGTTCGTGACGACTTGGAATATTCCCGCTTCCGGGAGCTGATGAAGCAGGCAGACGATCTTCTGGGTGGCGGTTCAAAATATGCGCCTGATTCCCTGTCTCAGTATGGAACGGTTCCGTTGACTTATGAGGAGGCAAAAGAACGATATAAGCTTGCTCTGAATTCAGACCAAATTACTGGCGGATACGCCCGTCTGTTTTCTGACTACGCAGGCGCAATGGTGCTTTCTGTCTTGCCGGTTTTTTTGGCAGTGATTCTGTGTATGAAAGATCAACGTGCCAAAATGGAAGCGCTTATTTATACAAAGAAGATGTCCGGGGTCAAATTAACCTTGATCCGATATGCTGCATTGGTTATTGCAGCAATGCTCCCAGTGGTTATCCTCTCATACCTGTCGAACATGGTAGTATGGGGTTCCTACAGCGGAATGCGTTTGGATTACTTGGCTCCGCTGAAATATGATTTGGGCTGGCTTATGCCCAGTGTAATGATATCCACAGCAATCGGCATGTTCCTGACAGAATTGACCGATACACCGATTGCAGTTGCGGTGCAGGGACTGTGGTGGATGTTTGATATCAATCTGGGTATCAAAACAGTCCATTCGGGATATTCCCTATTTCGTTTGGCGCCCCGCCATAATGTAGGGGCAAAAGCTTGGTTCAAAACCCAGGACTATCTCGATTATTTCCAGAACCTTATGCAAAACAGATTTTTAATGGCAGGAATCTCTTTGTTGTTGGTTATCTTTACTATTCTAATTTATGAAGCAAAAAGAAAGGGGAAATTTGGTGGAAATGAATCAATCAAAAGGGTGTTTTCCAACTTTAGAAATCGCAAAAATCAATCTCAAGCATAACTCGCTTATGTCGATTTTCGTAGCCGGGATTTTATGCTTGCTGGTACCACTGCTCATTGGCACAGCGAATCTGGATCGGAACGCTGCGGCCATGCCGCTGGAAATGTTTGTTTCCTTGATTGGCATTGTGCTGCTGACGCCGGTATTTCAGCCGGAGCAGAATGAAGAGATAAACGATCTGGTATCTTCAAAATATTTCAGTACGGAAAAAGTCTATCTGATACGGATCGTGTATTCCGCGGTGGCAGCGATATTGCTCATAGTCGCATTTACTGTATATATGAAAATACGCAGCTGCGATATGGCGCCGGTTATGGTTTTGGGAACGGTCGCGGACGCTGTCTTTTTGGGAGCCATGGGGATGCTGACTTCGGCGCTTACAGGAAATACGGTGATTGGATATATGCCGCCGCTTTTGTACTATGCGCTTAATATCGGTATGGGACCGAAGCTTGGCAGCTTCTATTTGTTCTCCATGGCTATCGGCAACTACAAAGCAAAAATCTGGCTTTTCGCTATGGGTGTTTTGATGATTGCAGGATCATTACTCTACCAAAAACTCCGTAAGCGTACCATATAAGCAGGAATCGAAAAAATCACTTTGAAATTACTTGCAGAAAGTCTGAATATTCTCTACAATTATATTAGAGGAATTGAGTATTTCAGAAAATAGGTAAACTAGATTGTAGGAGCAAACAATGGGAAAGAAATTATCAGAAATGACTTTAGAGGAATTGTGGCGGTTGTTTCCTATTTTTTTAACAGAAAATAAATCTTACTGGAAAGAATGGTATTCTGAGGAAGAAGATGTTTTGAAAACTGCACTGCCACAGATTGAAAGAATAAGCCATATAGGAAGTACAGCTATTGCGTCTATTTGGGCGAAACCAATTATAGATATTCTCGTGGAAGTCTCTAAAGTATATGATTTGTCGTATTATAAAGGTTTGATTGAAAATAGTGGCTACATCTGTATGTTTGAAAGTCCAAATAGGATTTCTTTTAACAAGGGGTATTCTGAAAACGGATTTAGCGAAAGAGTATTTCATCTGCATTTAAAGTTTCTGGGAGACAATGATGAATTGTATTTTAGAGATTATCTTATTGAGCAGTCAGATGTCGCAAAGCGATATGAGCAAATAAAATTTGAGTTATGGAAAAAATATGAATATGACAGGGACAGGTATACGAACGAGAAAACAGAATTTGTTGAAAAGTATACTAAAAAAGCGAAGCAAATTTATGCGGATAGATATTGAAAAGTGTCGCGGTTGTATCTAATAACAACTTAAATGAAAATGGATCTCGATGCTCGTTATCAGTCCAAAGAGGCGCTCCGTGTATTGTTGGATGGTATTCTATATATTTTTAGTCATGTTATATTGACTTTTTCACCCAAACCTGCTATCATAAACGCGTAAAAGCGGTGCCAGGAAGTTGTCCTCGCACCGCTCATTTTTTCCAAATGCTATACGGATATTATGCTATACGGTTATATCTGTGGTATAGGGAGTTGAATAGATACTGTAACTTACAAAAGAAGAAAAACAAGATTAAGAAAGAGAGACCACCGAATGGTTCGTCAATATCAAGAAGACAATGTATATGAGGCACTTCAGAAGCGTTTTCATTATTTGTTTGAAGAGTTTGAAAACATCTATATTTCTTTTAGCGGGGGAAAAGACAGCGGTGTGCTGCTCAATCTCCTGCTGGACTTTAGGCGTAAGCACTATCCAAACAGAGTGATAGGTTTGTTCCATCAGGATTTTGAAGCACAATACTCGGTGACAACAGAATATGTAGAGAGCACGTTCCAACGCCTAGAACAGGAAGTGGACCCTTATTGGGTCTGTCTGCCAATGGCAACGAGAACAGCGGTCAGCAGTTATGAGATGTACTGGTATCCATGGGACGATATGAAAAGAGATATATGGGTACGTCCCATGCCGGATCATCCCTATGTTATAAAACTGCCAGACCCATTTCACCATTACCGTTACCGCATGTCCCAAGAGGATCTTGCCAAGCAGTTTGGCAGGTTTTACAAGGAGCAGCATGGGAATCGCAAGACAGTTTGTCTGCTTGGGATGCGGGCGGAGGAGTCTTTGCAGCGTTACAGCGGGTTTCTGAACCGGAAATACGGCTATAAAGGGGAGTGCTGGATTACTAAGCAGTTTAAGGATGTCTGGTCGGCATCTCCAATCTACGACTGGACGAACAGCGACGTGTGGACGGCAAATTTTAAGTTTGGCTATGATTACAATAAACTCTATGACCTTTATTATAAGGCAGGGCTTAAGCCAAGCCAGATGCGGGTTGCTTCTCCATTTAACGATTATGCCAAAGACAGCTTGAACCTGTATCGGGTGATTGACCCGGAAATCTGGACGAAATTAGTCGGCCGGGTGCAGGGAGCGAATTTTGGCGCTGTTTATGCAAAGACGAAGGCAGTAGGATACCGGAACATTACGCTTCCCGAAGGCCATACATGGGAATCTTACACGCGATTCCTCTTAGATACCTTGCCGGTGAGGATACGTAACAACTATGTCAGAAAATTCCAGACATCCATCAAGTTCTGGCATGAGACCGGGGGTGGACTGCCGGAGGAGGCGATTCAGGAATTGATTGACAGAGGGTACCATATTCGGAGAAATGGCGTGTCCAATTATACGATAAACAAGAATTCGAGAGTGGTGTTTATCGGAAAAATTCCGGATCATACAGATGATATAAAATCAACCAAGGATATCCCCAGCTGGAAACGGATGTGCTACTGCATCCTCAAAAACGATCATATTTGCCGGTTCATGGGATTTGGTATTTCCAGAAAGGAACAGGAACAAATAGACATTATCAGAAGAAAATATGGAGGATTTGTAAATGAGCGCTAGTACATTCAAGAGCCCGGCTTATAATGTGATCGCAGTGCCAATTGAAAAAATCATACCGAATTCCTATAACCCCAACGCTGTCGCTCCACCGGAAATGCGGTTATTATATGACAGCATCAAGGAAGATGGTTATACGATGCCCATTGTCTGCTATTACCTGAAGGAAAAGGACAATTATGTTATTGTGGATGGTTTTCATCGTTATCGGATTATGATGGAGCATAAGGACATTTATAAACGTGAGAACGGCATGTTGCCGGTGACTGTCATTGATAAGCCGCTTTCCAACCGTATGGCGAGCACGATACGTCATAACCGGGCGCGCGGTTCACATGACGTAGATTTGATGAGTAACATTGTCAAAGAACTCCATAAGATTGGGCGTTCCGATGCCTGGATTTCCAAACATATGGGCATGAGCCGTGATGAAATCCTGCGTCTCAAACAGATTACCGGCCTGACCGAGCTGTTCCGTGACGTGGAATTTGGAAAGGCGTGGAAGCCTGTGGAAGAAGCAGAGGTTAAAGGAGAATAGTAAAATATTCCTTCTTGCGAAAAATGATATTGTATGCTATTCTTTTTTTGAATGGATGGGAATAATATTTTGAGAATTGCGGGACATGTTAGTTCGGCGATTATTTCTAGTAGTCAATTGGTTGTTTTTATAGCGATTCCGCCTCTTATGACTACGGAAGGGTAGGGGATGACATTGGGAAGGAAGCTATTCACATTTATTCGTGAGTTTAATCCTTATGAGGCGTTAAGGGATTATCCCAACAATGTCTTGCATTTTCGGAGGGGAAACTAGACACAATAAGTGACGCTAAGGAGGAATCTATCATGAAGAATTTGAAGTTAGCAACAAAGATAAGCGTTATTGTAATTTGCATTTTAACAATTGGTTTGGCCGTGTTATGGAAAAGCATGGACGGAAGCGTGTCTTCTATGATGGAGAAGCAGATTTTAGAGAATATGAACGAGGCTGCGGAGACGCGTAGCGAGATAGCACAGGAGTATGTAGAAGCGGCGGAAGCTTATCTGCTTGGTTATGGACAGTCTGTAGTACTCAAGGAAGCGCTCTTAAACCCGGAGGATGCAGAACTTATTGCTAAGGCCCAAGATTATACGAAGAATTATGGGGCAGTGAATGAAAACCTTGAGAATGTATATCTTGCGAATTACGAGTCTACAGTGCTGGTGTCTTTTGTGGAGGGACCCATCGGCAAGACCCTCAGGGAGGGCGACGCATTAAAGCAGTTACAGGATCAGGTATTTGGCAGTAAGGACGTCTGGAATACAGGTGTTATGGCATCTCCCTCTACAGGAAAGCAGGTGGTGTCTATGTACTATCCCATCTTTGATGGTGATAAGCCTATTGGATATGTGGGGGCAGCGATCTATGCGGAAGAACTCAAGAATACACTGGATCAGTTACAGGAGGATGGCAGTAAAAATAAAGATTATATGCTCTTAGATGCTACGGCGAATACATATATTTTCTGCCCGGATGAGGAGAAGACGGGCGCTGCTATAGAAGAAGAAAATGTGCTCAAAATCGTTGAACTTGCGAAAAGCGGCGGGGCGGGCAGTGATTTTTATGGCTACAAAGGAAACGGCAAGGATGAACTTTCTGTCTACCAATATATGCCGGAGCGGGATTGGGTGCTTGTGATGCTGATAGAACGTGGGACGGCATTTGCCTCTGTTACGCAGATGGCGACGACGATGATGATATTGTGCGCCGTGATTCTAGTGGCAATTTCATTTTTGGTATGGATTGCCGGGCGGCTGATTGCTAAGGATATAGCCAAGGTATCAAATGTCATCAACGACATAGGCACTTTGGATTTGACGCTCAAGCATAAGCTGACTAAATTTACCGCCCGCCGGGATGAGGTGGGAATGATTGCAAAAGCGACGCAGAACCTGGCAGATACGGTCAGTGAGGCCGTGAGATTGATTAAAGAGAAAAACAGTAAGCTGCTCAATACTTCTGGAACCTTACGCACAGGTGTGTCTACGACCAACAATTCCGTGGATGATGTGGAAAAGGCGATGGGTGAAATTGCCGGCAGCGCTACGCAGCAGGCGGCAGATACGCAGCAGACAGCAGAGAGCATTGTCCATATTGGAGAGAATATTGTAAAGACGATGGAAGAGACGGAGGCGCTGAGCAAATACGCAGATAATATCAGAGAGACCAGCGAGGCAATGCGCAATACCATTCGGACATTATCGGAAGTCAACAACAATACAGAACAGGCGATGGATGAGATTAGCGCACAAGTTTTGTCCACAAATGAATCAGTTATCAAAATTAAAGACGCCGCACAGTTAATAACTTCTATTGCGGAGGAAACGAATCTTCTGTCATTAAACGCAGCGATCGAGGCGGCGCGTGCCGGAGAACAGGGAAGAGGCTTTGCAGTCGTGGCAGACCAGATTCAGAAGTTGTCCGAACAGTCAAACGATTCTACGAAATATATTGATGATATCGTCAATAACCTGATGCGTGAATCAAGTAGGACAGTGGCCTTCATGAATGAGACAAAGGATGTCATACTCGAACAGAGCAAACAGCTTTCCTATACGGAAGAGCAGTTCGCGGCGATTTATAACGATATAGAGGTGATTAAGCAGGCTGTGACGGCAATCTATGATATGGTTAGAAGTGTGGACGAGGAGCGGCTCACCGTTGTGGACGCAGTGCGCAATCTCTCAGCAATTGCCGAGGGAAATGCAGCAGGCACGGAGGAGACTTTAGCGTCGACAGAATTAGTGAAAGAAATGGTGAAGAATATTTCGGACGTTTCGGATCAGTTGGCAGATGTTTCCAGCGATTTAGAGAAAAGTGTCAGCGGATTTACAGTTTAGCAAGATAGCGCCTAAGCGTCCTATTGAAATGGTAATATAACGAAGATATTTATTCCCGCGGGCAATGAAGAAAATAGATATGCTTGCATAAATTGACTATAAAAAGGGATTGGAATGCGAGAGTTCCAATCCCTTTTTATGGGCAAAATATGCGCACTCGTGCGAGTAGAATTATGCCGCTGAAATGGATGCTTTGTGTTATTATTTCAGTCTGCGAGAGCGAAAATATCGTCGTAGAAGGAGGGATAGGAGATAGCGGCGCATCTCTCATCATCCAGCGTAGTCTCGCCGGAGGCATTGAACCCTGCGATAGTGAATGCCATGGC
>CAJUTD010000039.1:10434-28153 GCA_910589635.1 uncultured Lachnospiraceae bacterium
GGCGATCCGGTGGTCGAGGTGCGTCCGGATTTGTGTACCGTGCAAAGGTTTACCTCCTTCTATAGACATGCCGTCATCTGTGGGCGTAATCGAGCCTCCCATAGCTTTTAAATTCTCTGTAATCACGGCAATCCTGTCAGATTCTTTAACCTTCAATTCACCGGCATCGCGAATAATGGTAGTGCCCTCTGCGAAAGCTGCCATCACTGCGAGGATGGGAATTTCATCAATTAGGGTGGGAATCATTTCGCCGCCGATGATGGTGCCGTGCAGCGAGCTGCTCTTTACCAGGATATCAGCAACCGGCTCCCCGGAGACCGTATGCTCATTGAGTAGTGTCAGGTTGCCGCCCATGGCTAAAGCGGCCTGAATCATGCCATTTCGTGTAGGGTTGACGCCGACATTCTTGATTAAGATTTCTGAGTGCGGCGTAAGCAGTCCAAGAGCGATAAAGTAAGCAGCCGAAGAGATGTCTCCCGGTACATGAACGTCTTGTCCCTCTAGTTTCGGCTGCGGTTTGATGGTGGCAGTTTTGCCATCGGAGGTAACCTCTGCGCCGAAGCCGGACAACATGAGCTCTGTGTGGTTCCTTGAGAGTACAGGTTCCGTTACGCTTGTCTCGCCCTCCGCGTAGAGGCCGGCGAGGAGGACAGCCGATTTCACCTGTGCGGAAGCTACCGGGGATTGGTAGTGAATTCCGTGTAGATGTCTGCCGCGCACAGTGAAAGGAGCACAGCCGGAATCCGTTGCCTGCAATGAATAGGGGAATGTATCAGGGTTCCAGCTCTCAAACTCAGCGCCCATCTGGGAGAGCGGGGTGAAAATACGCTTCATCGGACGTCTGCGGATGGAAGCGTCGCCATCTATACTGCTCTCGAAGGGTTGCCCTGCAAGAATGCCGGAAATCAGCCGTGTAGTAGTGCCACTGTTGCCCACATCTAAAATTCCCGCGGGTGCAATGAGCCCATGAAGACCCTTCCCTTGGATATGAATTTGTTCTCCCAAATTCTCAATAGCGATTCCCATTTTCTGGAAACAGGCAATGGTGGACAAGCAGTCTGCACCCTGTAGGAAATTGCTGACCATTGTGATGCCATTGGAGATGGCGCCAAACATGATGCTTCGGTGAGAAATGGATTTATCGCCGGGGATGGAAAGTTCCCCATGAAAAGAATACTTGTCTGTAATTATCATATTGTACCTCTCTTTATTCATATACTGTATAATGATATTGCCTCAGTAAAGAGACGGCTTCTTTTCTTGCATCTTCCTCATAAAATTCCATATGGAGTACGCCGTCTAAAAATTCCCGGTTATGGATGATGCCAATATTTTTAATGCTGATTCCATGGCTTGAAAGGATCGTTGCAAGGGCGGCAATACCGCCGGCTTCATCCACCATATCGCAATAGATTTCGTACACTTTGGGCAGCGGCCCTGAGTTCGTGATAGCCAGGGAATCGCGGTAATCCTTAGCGCTCTGGAAAAAGTCAAATAGTTCCTGGCTTTCGGAAGCAGAAATCAGTCCCCTTGCTGCCTTTAAGGAATCTATGAATAAATCAATCAGTTTTAGAATCTGTTCTCTGTTTGTCAGGCAGATTTGCTGCCACATGATGGGCGAAGAGGAGGCAATTCTGGTAATGTCGCGAAATCCTCCCGCTGCAACTGTCTTCATGGTACGCTCATCGTTGTCGATATCCTGCACTAGATTTACGAGACTAGAGGCCAGGATGTGCGGCAGGTGGCTGATGGCGGCTGTGATGAAATCATGTGATTCGTAATCGAGTACCATAGTGATTGCGCCTAAGGAGCTGATGAATTCCCTGAATTCCTGCACAAGCCTCATATCTGTGGCTGTGGTTGGCGTTAGGATGTAATAGGCATTCTCAAGGAGATATGCGGTCGCATGCGCATAGCCGCTTTTTTCTGACCCTGCCATGGGATGTCCACCAATAAAAAAAGGTGCAAGTTTGCGTGGAAGCGCTTCATGAATAGCATTTTTTACGCTGCCCACATCTGTAATTATGCAATTTTCTCCAGCAAAGTCAGACATTTTTGCAAGAAATTCTGCATTTTTCTGTACAGGCGCACATAAAAAGATATAGCGGCATTTGGCAAAATCTTCTGTTATATCGGTGAAGCCATCTGAGATTACGCCTTCCTCTGCGGCAAGCTGCAAAGAGCTTTCCTCTTGTTCACAGGCAATCAATGTAATATCTGGGTAAATGCGGTGAATGGTCTTGGCTATGGAGCCGCCAATCAGTCCAAGACCGACGAAACCTATCTTATCAGGTATCATAATCTCCTCCTGAACTTGTATAAATATTCTTTATCTATGGTAAGGGAAAAGGGGGCAAAAGTCAACAGGCATAGGCGCTCAATTCTTGGTGCATAACATTTCTTTTGTGTAGTAGATTTTGAAATTGTAATGAGTATCAGTTCAGCCCACGCCCTTTATTCAAGCCACAGACCGCCTGCTGCGCAGGCTATCCATTGCTGACGCAATTGCTGTCTGAGGCTTAAGGGGCGTTCCCCTCATCGCTGATATTATGTGCTCATTCATGCAAGCATGATTCGCCCATAATAATGCGATGGCTCAACTGATACTAGTATATTGTAAATTTTGAATAAAAAGGTTGTAAAATTCCTAATATTTTAGTAGAATATAGACATGAAATAAAATGTATTGGAGGAAGGCATATGAATGTTTATACAACTGATAAGATAAGAAACGTTGTCCTGATGGGGCACGGTGGTAGTGGAAAGACGACTTTGGTGGAAGCAATGGCGTATCTGTCCGGTATTACCAAACGGATGGGGAAGGTCGCAGATGGAAACACCATCAGTGATTACGACAAAGAAGAAACCAAACGTCTTTTTTCGATTAATACTTCTGTTGTACCCGTGATTTGGGAAGATACGAAAATCAATCTTTTGGACACGCCGGGTTCCTTTGGCTTTGTAGGCGAAGTGGAAGAGGCAGTCAGCGTTGCCGATGCGGCAATCATCGTGGTGTCCGGCAAGAGCGGCGTGGAGGTCGGCACACAGAAGGCATGGGAAATTTGTGAGAAATACAAGATTCCGCGTATGGTTTTTGTGACGGAGATGGATGACGACAACGCAAGTTTCCGTCAGGTAGTGGAAGATTTACAGCAGATGTATGGAAAGAAGATTGCGCCGTTCCATCTGCCAATCCGCGAGAATGAGAAGTTTGTCGGTTACGTCAATGTAGTTGCACAGACAGGTAACCGCTGGAATGATAAAGGAGAAGTTGTAGAGGCTGAGATTCCCGATTATTCCAAGAGCAACCTGGAGATTTGCCGTGAGGCCTTGATGGAGGCAGTTGCTGAGACGAGTGAAGAGTTTATGGACCGTTATTTCTCAGGGGAAGAATTCTCTGAGTTCGAGATTCGTTCCGCATTGCGTACGAATGTTGTGGATGGAAGCATCGTGCCGATTTCTATGGGTTCCAGCACACTGGTACAGGGCGTATACACACTGTTGGATGATATTATCAAGTATCTGCCAAGTCCCGAGAAGCGTCCGTGTAAGGGTGTCAATATGAAGACGAACGAAGTATTTGACGGTGATTACGATATATCGAAATCCAAGAGCGCATACATTTTCAAGACGATTGCAGATCCGTTTATTGGAAAGTATTCTTTGATTAAGGTGAATTCCGGTGTATTGAAGACAGACGATGTATTATATAACGAGGAGAAAGCGCAGGAAATGAAAATTGGCAAGCTCTATGTGATGCGCGGCAATAAGGCGGAGGAAGTGCCGGAGCTGCATGCAGGAGATTTGGGAGCTTTGGCTAAATTGGTGAAATCAACGACGCGCGATACGTTGTCTACAAAGGCAACGCCTGTCGTATATGGCAAGACGCAGATTTCTACACCTTATACATACAAGCGTTATAAGACGAAGAATAAAGGCGATGAAGATAAAGTATCCCAGGCGTTGCAGAAGTTGATGCAGGAAGATTTAACGCTCAAGGTTGAGAATGACAGCGCCAATGGGCAGACTTTGATCTACGGTATCGGCGATCAGCATCTGGAAGTAGTTGTGAGTAAGCTTGCCGAACGTTATAAGGTGACGATTGAGTTGAGCCGGCCGAAAATTGCTTTCCGTGAGACCATCCGTAAGAAATCTGACGTTGAATATAAGTATAAGAAACAGTCTGGTGGACATGGGCAGTATGGCCATGTAAAGATGACGTTTGAGCCCAGCGGTGATTTAGAGATGACTTATGAGTTTGAGCAGCAGGTAGTAGGCGGCGCTGTTCCCAAGAATTACTTCCCGGCAGTTGAGAAAGGGTTGCAGGAGTCCGTGTTGAAAGGACCGATGGCGGCATATCCGGTTGTGGGGATTAAGGCAGTGCTTTACGATGGTTCTTACCATCCGGTTGACTCTTCGGAGATGGCATTTAAGATGGCGACTATCCAGGCGTTTAAGAAAGGTATCATGGAGGCCTCCCCGGTACTGTTAGAGCCGATTGCAACCATGAAGGTTGTTGTGCCGGACAAATATACCGGCGATGTTATGGGCGATCTGAACAAACGCCGCGGTCGCGTGCTGGGCATGAATCCGGCAGAGGCGGGCAAGACAGAGGTTACGGCCGATGTGCCTTACATGGAGATTTATGGATATATGACAGACCTTCGTTCCATGACAGGTGGAAGCGGACTGTTCTCTTATGAATTTGCACGTTATGAACAGACGCCGTCCGATATCCAGGAGAAAGAAGTAGAGGCAAGAAAGAATAAACTGGATAACGGAGAAGATTAAATTAGTTTGATGGAAATACGTAAATGCGCGCCGGATATGCTATATGATGTTTAGAAGTAATCCGAATAGGGATGCTGCGCGTTAGGGTACCGGAATCCGGAGGGGTGGAAGTTGTATTATGAGAAAAGATGAAAATAAAAGTGAATATGGTAACGAAATGGAAACAGTAAACGCAACAAATAATGATGTTGTAAATGGAAATGAAACGGCAGTTGCAAATGTAACTGCCAATGGAACTGAGAAAGCAGATAGAAAGAGGCGGACATCGAAAAAAGGAAAGTGGAGCATACAGGAGATAAAACGGTTATACCACGAGACCATAAAGGGCAAGATAACAGTGTCGGTATTGGCTCTTGTCATTATTTCGCTGTCGCTTCTAGGGATTATTTCCAGTTATCTGAATAACAGCAGTACAAATTCTACCCTAAAGCGGAATATGAATGCGACGGCACGCGTATCAGCAGAACGAGTGGAGTGGGAAATTACTTCTTACAAGAATTTGGCGGAGGATTTGGGAATGACGGCGCGCCTAGCCAGCGATACGGCAAGCGTGGAAGATAAAAAGGCCATTGTTGATGAACGTGTTAAGGTCAACGAATTGGTTTATGGGGATATTCTCGACAGTACAGGCGCCAGTATTTTTACAGGGGAGAGTCATGCAGACGCAGATTATTTCCAAGCGGCTATGCGGGGCAGTAGTTTTGTGGCAGAGCCGATTATCAGCGAGGATCAGTCCTCTTTGGAAGTGCGTATTGCAGCCCCCTTATGGAAAGATGGGATTCATGGGACAGAGGTAGTAGGAGCCATTTATCTGGTGCCGGAGGAGAGCTTCCTCAATGACATTATGGATGCAGTCAATGTCAGCGCCAATGGCTCTGCTTATATGCTGGATAGCGAAGGCAATGTCATTGCTCATAAGGATGAGGAACTGGTAAAGATTAAAGATAATAGTATTAAAGATGCGGAGACGAATTCCAAATTGAAGCCCGTGGCAAAGCTGGAAAAGAAGATGATCAACGGTGAAACGGGGTTTGGATCTTACAAGTATGGCGGCGTGAAGAAGATTATGGCGTATACTCCGATAGAGAACAGCAACGACTGGAGCATTGCCATCACAGCGCCGATCTCAGATTTTAACATTGAAACGATTGTGGGAATGGTAATCACGATTTTGATTGTCATAATTTCCATCATCGTGGCGGTTTTCATGGTGCGCAGGCTTGCGGACAACATTGGTACTCCTATCAATCTATGTGCCGAACGTCTGACTGCGCTGGCAAAAGGTGATTTGCATACGGAGGTTCCGGTGATTGCCAGCAAAGATGAAACGTTGATTCTTGCAAATGCCACAGAAGATATTGTATCGGACATGAAGAAGATTATCGGGGATGTGGATTACATACTGGGCGAGATGAGCGAGAATAATTTTGGCGTGCATTCCAGGGCTCGGGAGTCTTATATCGGGGACTTTAAAGGCATCTTAGAAGCGGTGCGCAAGATTAAATATTCCCTTACCGATACGATAAACCACATTAAGGAATCTTCTGAGCAGGTGGGTCTGGGCTCGACACAGCTTGCAGACGGCGCGCAGTCTCTGGCAGAAGGCGCGACAGACCAGGCGGCGTCCGTACAGGAACTTCTGGCAACCGTAAATGATGTTGCAGAGCAGGTGCAGAGGAATACGGAACATGCAGTTACCATGAACAAGAAAACCATGGAAATCGGCGAACAGGCGAATGCCAGCAGCGCATATATCACAGAAATGACAAAAGCAATGGGCAAAATCAGCGAAGCCTCCATGCAGATTTCCAATATTATCCAGACAATTGAGGAGATTGCAGACCAGACAAATCTATTGTCATTGAACGCATCCATAGAGGCGGCGAGAGCCGGGGAGGCAGGCCGCGGATTTGCAGTGGTGGCAGGTGAAATTGGCCATTTGGCAAATCAGTGTACAGATGCTGTGGAGGATACGCGCAAGCTGATACAGGCTGCCTTGAGCGAGGTAGAAAGCGGCAATCGAATTGCCGACGAGATGGCGGGCGTACTCCAGGGCGTAATCGACGGCATGGATGAGATAGTAAAAGCTGTGGAGGCAGTGGCGGAGAATTCCAATGAACAGAATGTTTCCATGCAGCAGGTCAATGATGCGATTGAGATTATTTCTGAAGTGGTACAGACCAATTCAGCAGCGGCAGAGCAGACTTCCGCGACCAGCCAGGAGCTGTCAGCGCAGGCAACGGAATTGAATGATATGATTGATAAATTCCAGTTGACGGATGAGGAGGCGGAAGCAGACCGGATGGAGCCGGAAGAAGTTATGTCTTAATGGAATATAGAAGCCGACAAATCATAGTGAAACAAAACCAAAGGTGCAAAGCCTGTGCAATGCTCAGGCCTTGCACCTTTGTCATTAATTCACGGACTGTATGGTGCCGCAGGCAATTTTGCTCCCAGAATTGCCGGAAGGCTGCGAGGTGAAATCGTCCGGTTTGTCATGCACAATGACGGTTCTACCAATGATGTCGGGAAGGGAAAAGCGTTCTGTATAATACAACATCCAAGCAAAGCCCTGATTGCCGAATAGCGGCATCATGTCGCCTTTGTGTGCGGGATGCGGACATGAAGCGGGATTAAAATGCATTCCAGCGTCTAAAAAAGGGTCGCTGCTGTTTCCGGTGCACGAATTTCCTTCGTGAATGTGGAAGCCAAAGATATTATCCGCACAGTCCGTATTAGATGTGGGAAGCCCATAAATTTCGGCGTTGACGAGAACGCCGTCGTCTGCCGGGTAGAAGCGTACGATGCCGGTGATTTCTCCATTTCCGGGATTGCCGGTAATTTCTGCATAAGCGGAGGGCATACGGTAAAGGGCTGTCTCGAGAAAGAGCAGCCCAGGGTTTTCATAAGATTTGTTTATATTTGAATGAGACATAAAAATCTCCTGTATTTTTGTTGTTACTATTATAGTATTGTGTTCAAGAAAAACGGTGCGTGTAAAGTATGTATATAGGAAATAAATATATAAGAATGCCTGACAACCCCCAAATAAACTTGACAAAACCGTGCTGTGTGATAGAATTTTAACAGTATGACTTAGTAATATTTGAGCTTTTGAAAAATAAAGACCAGGAGGATAAAAAATGGCAGTACCATATAATCACAGAGCATTGGAAGAAAAGTGGCAGAAGATTTGGGATGAGGAGAAGGCATTTGCCGCTACAGATGATTATTCCAAACCGAAATATTACGCGTTGGTAGAGTTCCCATACCCATCAGGGCAGGGACTTCACGTTGGGCATCCGCGTCCTTATACAGCGCTTGATATCGTGGCAAGGAAGCGCAGGATGCAGGGGTATAATGTACTCTATCCCATGGGTTGGGATGCGTTCGGGCTTCCAACGGAGAATTATGCGATTCAGAATAAGATTCACCCCAAGGTGGTCACGGAGAACAATGTCAGACGTTTTAAAGGGCAGCTTCATGCACTTGGTTATTCCTTTGATTGGGATAGGGAGGTTAATACCACAGACCCGGGATATTACCATTGGACACAATGGATTTTCCTCAAATTATTCAAAGAAGGACTTGCCTATAAGACCGAAATGCCGATTAACTGGTGTACCTCCTGTAAAGTAGGACTTGCCAACGAGGAAGTAGTGAACGGCGTCTGCGAACGCTGCGGCGCTCCGGTGGTCCGTAAGGTTAAGAGCCAGTGGATGTTAAAGATTACAGAATATGCGGATAAGCTCTTAGAGGGATTAAATGATGTTGATTATATTGAGCGCGTAAAAGTTTCCCAGCGCAACTGGATTGGCAAGAGCCAGGGCGCGGAAGTGGATTTCCCGATTGCGGGCAAGGATGAGAAGTTGACGGTCTATACGACAAGGCCGGACACGTTGTTTGGCGCAACGTATATGGTTGTCTCCCCGGAGCATCCCATTCTCGACAAATATAAAGATGAGATTAAGAATTGGGATGAGATCACAGCCTACCGAGAACAGGCGGCGCGCAAATCAGATTTCGAGCGTTCCGAGCTTGCCAAGGAGAAGACAGGCGTGGAGATTGACGGGCTTGCAGCTATTGACCCGGTCAATGATAAGGAAATCCCCATCTGGGTATCGGACTATGTATTGATGAGCTATGGAACGGGAGCGATTATGGCGGTTCCGGCACATGACACCCGTGACTGGGAATTTGCCAAGAAGTTTAATTTGCCGATTATCGAGGTTGTGGCAGGCGGTGAGAATGTGCAGAAAGAGGCTTACACAGACGTTGCTACCGGCAAGTTGGTGAATTCGGGCTTCCTTGATGGGCTCGAGGTGGCGCAGGCCAAGAAGAAGATTATCGAATTTTTAGAGGAAAAGAAGATTGGCAAGGGCAAGACGAATTTTAAACTGAGAGATTGGGTATTTTCCCGCCAGCGTTATTGGGGTGAACCGATTCCCATTGTGAATTGTGAGAAGTGCGGTTATGTGGCGCTGCCGGACAGCGAGCTGCCCTTACAGCTTCCCGAGGTTGACAGCTATATGCCGACCGATAATGGAGAGTCGCCGTTGGCGGCCATGACGGATTGGGTGAATACGACCTGTCCTTGCTGCGGCGGGCCGGCAAAGCGGGAGACGGACACCATGCCTCAGTGGGCAGGCTCCTCCTGGTATTTCCTGCGTTATACAGATCCCAAGAACCCGGATGCGCTTGCGAGTAAGGAAGCGCTGGATTACTGGCTTCCGGTAGACTGGTATAACGGCGGCATGGAGCATACGACACTGCATTTATTGTACTCCCGGTTCTGGCATAAATTCCTCTATGACCAGGGTGTGGTGCCGACATCCGAGCCATACCAGAAACGTACGTCCCACGGCATGATTCTCGGCGAGAACGGTGAGAAGATGTCGAAGTCCAGAGGAAATGTCGTCAACCCGGACGACATTGTGATGGATTACGGTGCAGACACATTGCGTACTTATGAGATGTTTATCGGAGCCTTTGATTTGAGCGCGTCATGGTCGGAAAATGGCGTCAAAGGCTGCCGCAGATTCTTAGAGCGTGTGTGGAAATTACAGGATATTCTGGCGGACGGCGACAGTTACCGCCCGGAATTCGAGACGAAGATGCATCAGCTCATTAAAAAAGTAAGCACAGATTACGAGAATTTAAAATATAATACGGCGATTGCGGCCATGATGTCTATCCTGAATGATTTCTCCAAGGACGGTAAGATTAACCGTGCAGAATTTGAGACATTTCTTTTGCTGCTCAATCCGGTTGCGCCGCACATCACGGAGGAGATTTGGAGCGTTTGCGGTTACAAGGGCAGGGTATATGAGAATACCTGGCCGGAGTACGATGAGGCAAAGACTGTGGAGAATACCGTGGAGATAGCTGTTCAGGTGAACGGCAAGACCAGGGCGACCGTAGCGATTCCGGTGGATGCAGACAAAGACTCAGCGATTGCGGCAGGCAAAGAAGCGCTTGGAGCAAAATTGCCCGCAAATATCATCAAAGAAATTTATGTCCCGGGCAGGATTATCAATCTTGTAGCAAAGTAAAGAAACGTAAGATAATGCAGAACCCTCATGGAAATGAAAGTTCCCCTCTTTCCCCATATATCTGGAAAGTGAGAATGTTTCTTTTTATGGGGGTCTGAATCGTTATGGATGCGGAGGTCATGATATGAAAAAAGGAACATGGGGCAGGTTTACCGCCCTTTTGCTGAGCATAGTTCTGTTTCTTTCCTGTGGCAGTGAGAGAGTATGGGCAGGAACGACAGTAGATGGAACGCTTCTTGAAAACGATTTGCAGAAAGCAGTTGCTGATAACGAGGAGGACAGAGAAGACGCGCCGGAGGAAGAACACTCCCTGGAGAAGACAGAGCGCAGAGACGCTACCTGTGCGGAGGAAGGCAATATCGAATACTGGACTTGCGGGACCTGCGGAAAAATATTTTTGGACGAAGCAGGAACACAGGAGATTACAGAGAAGACAGAAATTGTCCTACCGAAACTTTCCGAACATAATTGGGATGGTGGCAAAATAACAAAGAAATCATCCTGCACCAAGGATGGAACCCTTACGTATACTTGTAATGTTTGCAAAATAAGTAAAACAGAGAAAATCTCAGCCACCGGACACCGCTATCGTGATAAACTTACCCGGGCAACCACGAAAAAGCAGGGGAAAATCGTGAAACGCTGCACGGTTTGCGGAAAAGTCAGCAAACAGACTGTCATTTCACGAATTAAGAAGATAACGCTTTCAAGCGTTTCCTATACATATAATGGTAAAATGCGTGCTCCGCGGGTAAAGGTTGTGGACGCCAAAGGTAAAAAAGTCAGCGCGAAATATTATGTTGTGAAAAATGGCAAAGCGAAGAACGTTGGAACCCATGCGGTGAAAATTTCCTTCTGCGGCAGGTACAAGGGGAGCGTGACAAGGAAATTTAAAATCGTTCCTAAAAAAGTAACGAATATGAAAGTGATTCCTGAGAAAAAAGGATTTACTGTCAAATACAAAAAGCAGTCCAAACAATGCAGTGGCTATCAATTGCAATATGCAAAGAACCCTAATTTTTCAGGAGCCGTGCGCATTACGTTGAAACGGGGCGTCTCCAAGAAAACGATCGAAAATCTGGAAAATTCCACCACCTATTATGTGAGGATGCGGTCATTTAAAAAGGTAAAGGAACATGGAAAGGCCAAAACGTATTATTCTGCATGGTCTAAGAAAAAGAAAGTGAGGACGAAGGACGTCAAACTTATCTGCATCGACGCTGGGCACCAGCAGAGAGGCGACAGCTCTTTAGAGCCAATCGGTCCGGGAGCCTCTTCCCAGAAAGCCAAAGTGGCAAGCGGTACCAGCGGCGCAGCAACCGGAAGGCCGGAGTACCAGTTGACCTTAGAGGTTTCGTTAAAATTACAGGAAGAGTTGACGCGGCGGGGGTATGATGTTTTGATGATACGGACGACGCATGATGTTAATATCAGCAACAGCGCGCGGGCGGCAATTGCCAACAATGCACGTGCAGACGCGTTTATCCGCATTCATGCAAATAGTTCTACCAATGCGGGCGTAAACGGCGCTATCACGATCTGTCAGACGCCGGCAAATGTATATTGCGGGGCGTATTACAGCCAGAGCAGATGTCTTTCGGAGCAAATCCTGGCTAATTTTGTGGCAGCCTGTGGCTGTAAAAATGGTGGTATCTGGGAGACTGATACCATGAGCGGCATTAATTGGTGTACTGTGCCAGTGACAATCCTGGAAATGGGATATATGTCAAATCCTTCGGAGGACAGGCAGATGTCAGATTCAGCATATCAGGCAAGGATGGTACAGGGGATTGCCAATGGAGTGGATGCGTACTTTGCGCAATAAGAATACTTCCCAAAGGTGTGGAAGTCGCAAATGAAAAAGGAAGCTGTCGTTTTGACGATATAGAATCGTAAAGCGGCAGTTTCCTTTGCTTTTGCGGGCAATGAGTTCAAATGTCGATGGGCTTATTCAGCACGGCCTAAAGTAAAACGCAGACCTCAAAAGGAGTGCAGTCCCATGAACTGTGCTGCCGGTGTATTATTTCCTCATACCCTTCATCATCTGCATCATAAGCTCAACTTTCTGCCGTTCCTGGGGCGGAAGGTTTTGCTTTAAGACCTCGATAATGAGGTCCCGCTCCCCAGAAGAAAAATTTATGCCTTCTTTGCTGGCGCGTTCAGAGGCATTTTTCAGGGAAGACGCCATGTCTCCCGGCGCGGAGGCGGAGGGAGAGGTGCTTTGAGCCAGATTCATTAATAGTTGAAGTTTTTCGGGAGATATATTCTGAAGTTGTGGGTTGTTCAATAAATCCTGTGGGTTCATATGTTTCCTTTCTTTGCTTATATTTGGTCTGGAATTAGGAGCCCCAGTGGGCCTGCCCACGTTGTACTGTAGATAACCAGAACATGGAACCGCCTAAGTAAACAAGGTCTCGTAGGTAGAGAACATCTGGAAGAAAGTCATAAAATTGTCTACCATTTCCTTTTCCGCATCTGTACAGTATTCCCGTATTGCATTGAACATTTGAAAGGGACCGATTTCTTCGCGTTCTTCTTCCGAGCACATGTGCAGATTATTTCCTGGTGTGTGAAAGAGAGCGACGGTGCGCTGCAGTTCCATAAATTTAACCATCATTGCCATAGTACCCTGCCGTGAATTGTCCAGATAGGGCAGAGCTGCTTTGATCATATCTAAGTGACGGTCTTGAATCAGTGCGTCAATGGATTCCATTGCATTCCCCTTTTTGTTTTAATTTATGTCTAGGAAGCAAAGATTATGACAAAGCATATATATAATAATGAGCGCAGGTGAGAAGCGTGCGTTTACGCCCCAGGCGAACGTGAACGGTGATTAAGATTCACGGGTTTGTACGAAAATGTGCACAGCCTTATGTGCGAAATATAGGAGGTAAGTAATGGGAAAATTAGTGATAGACGGTAATTGTGTATATGAAATAGATGAGGAATGCATTCGTAGGAAGGAGAATCAGGAGAAAGGCCAAAGGGAAATGGACAAAAGGCGCGGCAGACCGGCATCCTCTGGAAAGGAAAGCTATAGGAGAAATTGGATGGGGTTCTGACAAGAACAAAGTAGGCAGGTTTCACGTTCTCGAGTGAAAAGGCCTTCTTTCATAGAAAATTGGGAGCCGGCAAAGCCAGCTCCCAATTTTTATCAGAGGAAAGCAATTTGCACTTCCTTTGATGGAAAATAGTTGCAATTAGCAGAAGGAATTGCCGCAGCCGTTGCCACAGCCATTGCCGCCCCATCCGCCGCAGCAGAAGAGCAATAAGATAATCCACAGGCAGCTGTTGTTGCCGCAGCCATCGCCGCCAAAGAATCCGCTATTGTTTCCGCCGCAGCAGCAAAGCAGGATGATGATCCAAATAATAGAACTGCATCCTCCATTGTTATTAGTTTCGCATCCGCATCCACAGTTTGTAGCAGCTAAATCACTCATAATCTAATCCTCCATAATTTTTATTACACTGTATCATATGTAAGCAGCTTGTATGTGTTTCACACTGACTTGAAAAAAATTTTGTAAAATCACTTGCAGTCTGTTATAATGAAAGGCAAGTGGAAGTAGAAAAAGATGTCAGATACTTGGATATTCCGAAAAGGAGGCGGGTTATGGAGACGATTGTTTTTGTGGACAACGATAATAAATGGACTGCCAACTATAAACGGATGCTGACGCCTTTTTTGGAAGAGTGGGATTGTGTTTATTTTCAGCATCCCGAAGATGCCATGGAATATATGTCATCACATCCAACCAAGGTGTTAGTATGTGAACTGGATATGCCTGTAATGTCCGGGAAGGAACTTTTTGAGATGGTGGATATGCTGTCTCCCGCAACGGTTAAGATTGGCATCACACAGGTGCGGGATGTGGCAAGTTCCCTGGAAATTCTCAATCAAATTAAGATTTACAAGCTGATTCTGAAACCTTTTTTTGTGGCGGAAGACCTCGTATTTCCAATTCGTGAAGCTTTAAGGCACTATAAGGAAAATTTGTGGCATGAGGGGACCATCAAAAAAGCCAAGAAGAAATTGCAGGAACTCAATCAGGAGATGGAGGAGCTACATAAGAAAGTAGACAGCAAGAAACAGGGACATGATATAATTCTTGATGCTATGCGTGGTATACTTGAGACCAACTTGAGCTATCCGGTGGCGGATTTTGAGGATGAGAAGAAAGAGCTTGTCAAGGAGTTTTGCACAGAGCTTATGCAGGAGTTTTTTCAGTACTATATGTATGAGAAAAAGAATCTCATCTTTTATCTCAGTTACCTAAAAAATAAGTTTCATCATCCAGGTAAGAACCAGGTATTTGGTATTAGAAATAAGTTCAGCGGAAAAGTTCCGGTAACAGTGATGAACCGGATTGCCTATGTGACGTTTCTGGTCGGGTACTTATGCGAACAATGTTTGGAGAGATACCACATTGAGAACATGCTTGAGGCAGAAGAGGATATGTATGTACTGCACATATGGTTTGGTTGGGGAACAGAGACTTATGGTGCAAAAGTAGAGCCTGATGTACAAAAGCTGCTTTGGCGTACGATTAAAGAACTTATGCGCGCATTGTCGGACCGTATGGCAGAGAAATCGGAGAACAAGATTTATGCGCTCAAGTTGTACTTTAAAAGGGAGGAGGAATAGCGGTGAATCAGGTCATCAAGGAATTGTATGACATGGAAGCCCAGGCGGGGAAGATTATGGAGAATGCCAGCCTCTCCAAACAGAAATTACAGGAACAGAAGAAGCGGCAGATGGAGGATATCAACATTGGTGTTGCAGCAGAGCTGGAAGGAAGGATGAGTATTTTGCAGGCGCAGTTGGAGGAACAGGCAAAAGAGGACATTCACCGGCTTGTGGAGCAGAACCGCCGGCAGATAGATTTGCTTGATGCAGAATATCAGGATAATCTTACGGCTTATGCGCAGGAGATCGTAAAGAAAATAACAGAGATATAGCAGTAATACAAGGAACATAGGGGAATACTGAGGTGCAGCTTATGGGTGGATTGCTTGAATATAGTGGTCTTGTGGCAAAGTCTAGGGCGATGCGGGGCAGGCTTTTGACAAGGGAGGATTTTGAACAGATTACAGAGTTTCAAACGGTGCAAGAAGTAATTTCATTTCTGCGGGAGCAGGAGAGTTATGGTAAAATTTATGGCGGGCGTGAGGAAATTCAGCATCGGGGCCAGGTGGAAGAATTAATTTATCATTCTGTTAAGGAGGATTACCGCAAACTCTGCCGGTTTGGAGATGAAAGCCAGCGCAGGGCCATGAAGCTGTATCTCGAACAGCTTGCGCTCAAAGAGGCGCCTTCCGAGGCCGATATCCCATACTTTGTGCGGGCGTGGGAGGAGATTGGCAATTTTTCAGGTAAGAAGATGCGGCGGGTATTAAGGGAAATTTTTGGCACACAGATTGATTGGTTGAATATCATGTGGATATATCGCGCCAAGTATTTTTTCCATCAGGAGCCGCGAGACATAGAGGGGATGCTGATCCCTATCTGCTATAAGCTGAGACGCCAGGAACGTCGGGAGCTTATGGAAGTACGGCAGTCAGAGGAATTTCAGCAGATTTTACAGGGGACATCTTATTACCGGGGCCGAGACGCGCTGGTGAAGGTTCAGGACGAGGTTTCCTACCGTTATGTGATGGGGAAAATGTATCGGCAGATTTGCCGGAAGTATCCTTTTTCCATAGCTCCGGTGTTCTATTATCTCTATGAGAAAGAGCTGGAAGCTCAATTTCTGACAACGGCAATTGAGGGCATTCGCTATCAGATTCCGTCTAAGGATATTCGTGAGATGATTCTTTTACATACGCCGGTTTAGGGACTACAACAGAGATTACAGAAAGAAACGGAGGGGTCGCGTTGGTTGAGAAAATGAAGCTGCTGCATATTACCGGGCCCAAAGGTGATATTGACCGGGTTGTGAAGTTTTACCTGAACAAGTATGATATTCATTTTGAGAATGCGATGCAAAGCCTTGGCAACTTAAAGAATGTCCGTCCTTTTGTGGAGACGAATCTTTATAAAGAGGCCATGCAGCGGGGGGAAGAATTAAAAGGATATCTTGACGGCGCCGGAGAGGGCAGTATCGAGATGCGGGCGGTGCAGGCACAGGAGATCGTCGATGAGGTCTATGGGCAGATAAACGATCTATGCGGCAGGCAGGAAGAATTGCGGGAGAAGACCTTGGAGATTAAGGAGTGGATGGAAGAAATAGCCCCGTTCATCGGACTTGATTTTGAGTTGAGCAAGCTCAAGGATTTCCGCTTTATCGACTATCAGTTCGGCAGGATTAAAGTGGAAGATTACCATAAGCTGGAACGGTATATTTATAAGAATCCATATACCTTGTTTTATGAGTGCAATAATGACAGCAAGTATGTCTGGGGTGTTTATTTTGTGCCGCACACCTATCTGATGGATGTGAAAGCGGTGTATGCGTCCTTCCATTTTGAAGAGATCGAGATATCGGACAAGTTTCAAAAGACACCCAGGCAGATATTTACATTTGCCAAAGAAGAGTTAGAAAAGTGTACGCAGGAATTGGAATGCTTGCAGATGCAGGCGTCAGAGATAGCCATGGGCAGGAAGGATGAAATCTTATCGGCCTGCCGGAGCTTAGAGAGTTATTGCCGGAATTTTGACATCCGCAAATATGCGGCATGTACCCAGGCAAATGACGGAGGGGAAGAGTATTATATTCTCTATGGCTGGATGGCAAGGCAGGATGCAGACAAATTGGAAGCTGAGATTGCGGGTGATGATAAGATTCACTGGGAGGAAGAGGAGGGTAATTCAGCGATCAATCCTCCGACAAAATTGCGCAATCCCAGTATTTTAAAGCCGTTTGAGATGTTCGTGGAAATGTATGGATTGCCTTCTTACAATGAGATGGACCCAACTTTATTTATAGCGTTGACCTATACTTTGATGTTTGGAATTATGTTTGGGGATGTCGGACAGGGGGCATGTCTTTTCATTGGCGGAATTTTGCTCTACCGCTTTAAGAAACTGCGTTTGGCAGGAATTGTGGGTGTAGCAGGGATTTGGTCGGTGGTTTTTGGTTTTCTCTATGGCAGCTTTTTTGGCTTCGAGGAAGTGCTGCCGGCAGTGTGGATGAAGCCTATGGATAACATTATGACAACCTTAATGCTGGCGGTCGGATTCGGCGGGGCATTGATATTGATTGCCATGGCGCTCAACATTATCAATGCTGTTCGGGCGAAAGATTATGGGAGGCTGCTGTTCCACCAGAGCGGAATAGCCGGCCTTATCTGCTATGGGTTTGTCGCGCTGTGCGCTGTGCTCTTTATTACAGGCAATGGGCTGCCGGCGACGATTATCATAGGAATCGCGGTGGGCG
>CAJUTD010000040.1:0-15838 GCA_910589635.1 uncultured Lachnospiraceae bacterium
CAGTCTTGCCATTTCTGGAAACCGAATAATAATAACGCTTCTCATCATCTTTCCAAATTTTGACCTGATTCACCCCACCCGGAGACACTGCGGTAAGCGTTTCCACCTGGGCAAGCGGCTTTTGGGACGTGCCGTAAACGCCCTCCTGGGCGTCCTGGGGAAGCCGAGGCCCCTGAGGCTGTAAGCCGTAGCTTCTTGCCAGTTCTGCAACCTGTTCCGGCGTCAGCGCCGTATGGTAAAGCGCAACATTATCAAGCTCCGCGCAGCAATCCCTGTCGGTCCAGCGCGACGTCGTCTTTCCCAGGGCATGGCTGTTAAAAGAGGCTAAATCATTTAATCTATTTGCCAACAGAGAAGCATTTCCGGCAAGAATATTGGAGCCACAGCGGTCTCCATTTATGTAAAATTCTGCCCCCTGCTTAGACACCGTTACCGTTATGTAAGACCATACGCCTTTTTCCGGCTCTTTGCCATATATTTGCCGATAAATATTACCATCATCAAAAATAAGATTCCACTGTTTGTCTTCTGCAAAAGGCGCGTAAGCGAATTCTCCGCTATTGCTGCTTCCAATAGAGCTAAACAGCCTGGAATAACTGGTAACATTTGCGTCCGGCTTCATCCAAAAAGACCAAGTAATACCCGTATTTGCCGAAACACCCTGGTATAAATTGCTCGGCAGTTCAACATAAGAGGTTCCCTTGTTACCTCCTTTCAGCGACAACACAGAATTATTGCCATCTGCATAGCTGTCGGCGCCTATGGTAATGGCAGACTTCTTAGTCTCGGCTCCGTGAAGCGCCGCTTTGCCGCCTGCGGTTCCCTGGTTATCCAGGCTGCCGTCCCCACCATTCTCAAAATCCCAAAAATATGCAGGCTGCGGCAAAGAATCGGCCTGCGCAGCAATCTCCGCTTGTACTCCTTCGACAATTACCTGCTCTGCCTGGCTCTCCCCGGCAGATACCCCCTCTGCCAATACAGATGGCTGCGGCAGCATTGTGGCTGTCAAAGCAACCGCCAAAACTTTTGCTAACAAATTCCGTTTCCTCATTCCCCAATCTCCTTTCCTTTTCCTTTATCATACTATACGCCTCTTGCTTTCGCAAGGAAGAATCCCTTACTCTGAACATATCGGACAAATCCGCATCAACTCCTTTAGTCCCTCCAGCATGGGGGCGCTGAAAAACTCTTTTCTCTTGACACTCATGTTAAAATAATTATGCCTGTGTGATACATTCGCAATTGTAATATAACAGTCTTATTATTTTTGATATTATTTTAAAGGATGACAAATCTGTCACTTTTCAGTCACCGTTGTGTCACCATAGATGGTTATACTATAAGCATTATAAAAAAGGAGTTATCGTTATGGATATTTTAAAAGCAGAACATTTGACAAAAATCTATGGCGCTGGTGAAAACCAGGTCAAAGCATTGGATGACGTCTCCTTCACCGTGGAAAAAGGCGAATTCCTTGCAATAATCGGGCCATCCGGTTCCGGAAAATCCACGCTGCTGCACGTATTGGGCGGCGTAGACACCCCGACTTCCGGCACGGTCTATATGGAAGGCACAAACGTCTATGCACAGAATGAAAGCCAGCTTGCCATTTTCCGCAGGCGACAGGTCGGGCTCATTTACCAATTTTACAACCTGATTCCGGTCTTAAACGTAACGGAAAACATGACGCTGCCTGTACTCATGGACGGACGGCCCGTCAACGAGGAACGCCTGCACGAGCTGCTTGACATACTCTCGCTCAAAGGTCGGGAAAGTCACTTACCGAACCAGCTCTCTGGCGGCCAGCAGCAACGCGTCTCCATCGGCAGGGCGTTGATGAATGCGCCTGCCGTGGTGCTTGCCGATGAGCCTACCGGAAACCTGGACTCCAAAAACAGCCAGGAAATTGTGGAGCTTCTCAAATATTCCAATGAGAAATATAAACAGACCCTGATTGTTATTACTCACGATGAAAACATTGCCTTGCAGGCAAACCGCATTCTCGCACTCGAAGATGGGAAAATCGTTAGAGATGAGGTGATCCGTTCATGAATATTTTTCACAAAGTCACTCTCCGGTATTTGAAGGAAAATCGCACGCGCACGCTTGTAACGATTGTAGGCATTGTCCTCTCAGCGGCCATGTTCACCGCCGTAACCACCAGTATTTCTTCTCTGAGGAATTACTTAATTAATTCCACTATTTACACCGAGGGCAACTGGTATGGCGCAGCCTACGGCCTGTCTGCGGAACAAAAAGAAAGCCTGGCCTCTGATCCCCGCACAAAGAACGCTGTCGCCATGGAACTTTTCGGATTTGCAGATTTAAAAGATTCCATCAATGACGCCAAACCCTATCTCTGCGTCTTTGGCATACAGAAAGATTTCACGGATATGATGCCTGTCCATCTCCTGGAAGGGCGGCTTCCTGAAAACAGCAGTGAAATCCTGCTGCCGGAACATTTAAACAGCAACGGCGGCATCGACTGGAAGGTAGGCGACACGCTTTCCCTTGATTTGGGCACACGCGTCGACAGTGCCGGAACCACTCTGACGAACGAAGATTCCTACAACGATGGAGAGGAAGACTCCTTTAAAAATGGCGATGTGGTCTCTGGCCTGACGGAACATCTAAGCGCCGGGAAAACTTATCATTACACCGTTGTTGGCGTCTATGAACGCCCCAATTATGAGTCATACCAAGCCCCTGGATATACGGCGCTAACCGTGGGGGAAAACAGTGGCGAACACACTTACAGCCTATATCTGCGGACAGCGCCAGGCAAGCAGGTGCCCAATACGATTGAGGAAATGTTTCTCTCTTATGACGATATTGGATGGGCGTTGAATTATGATTTATTGAGAATCTATGGTTATTCCGGGGAATCCTCATACAACCGCGTGCTATTTAACCTGGGAGTCCTGCTCATACTCATTATTATGTTCGGCTCCATCTCACTGATTTACAACGCTTTTTCTATTTCTGTCAGCGAACGCACAAAGCAATTCGGCCTGCTTGCTTCCATCGGCGCGACCCGCAGGCAGCTTACCGGAAGCGTCCTGTTTGAATCCTTATTCCTGAGCATCATTGGCATTCCCCTTGGCATATTCTCAGGACTTTTAGGCATCGGCATTACTTTTTATTTCGTGCAGGATATGATGGAAAGCATTCTGGGCGTTGGCTTTTCCGACAGCTACCGACTGATGCGGCTTACCATGATTTTCGGACCCGCCAAAAATGTCAATCTGCGCCTGCAGCCTTCTTTCAGCGCACTCGCCATTGCAATTGCCGTCTCTCTGCTAACGGTGGTTATCTCCGCCTATATCCCGGCAAGACGCGCCATGAAGAAATCTGCGATTGACGCCATCCGCCAAAGCAGTGATATTTCTATCCGCTCTAAGAAAGTGAAAACTTCACGGCTGACCCAGAAACTTTTCGGCTTTGAAGGTATGCTTGCCACCAAGAACTATAAACGCAACCGCAGGAAATACCGGGCGACCGTCATTTCGCTTTTCCTTAGTATCGTGCTGTTTATTTCAGCCAGCAGCTTCTGTGCATATCTCACATTGTCTGCCGGAACTGTACTCAATGATAATGATTACGATATTGCTTACAATTTTCATTCCGAGAAGGATGAGACCCCGGATTCCCTGCTCGCTGCATTATCAGCGGCTGCAGACGTCACAGACTCTACCTACGCGGCACGGCTGTTCTTGAGCTGCCCTGTAGAAACTGCTAAGCTCAATCCTAAACTGTTGGATTTTATACGAAAAGAAGTGGAGGCACAGGAAGATACTTATGAAGAATATGAAGAAACCGACATGGACTTACAATTGTTTTTCCTTGCTGATAAAGACTTCCGCGCTTATTTGGCGAAACTAAACCTCTCGGAAGACGAATATTTCAACACAGACGCGCCCAAGGCCGTAGCGGCTGACTCCCTGCGCCTGTATTCCAACGCTTCGCAGAAATATTCCGCTCTTACGGCATTCACGGACGATTACCCGCAGGAATTAAACATATATCTTGCCAGGAGACAGGAAAATTATGACTATGGCGGAACACACCGCACGGAAAACGGCGTCCCTGTCTGCGATTTTTATATTCAATCTGCCGACGATGAAATTATGACTTTAACACGGGAGGAGTCCTGCCAGCCGCTCCCTTTAGCGATTGGAGCGACCGTACAGCAAGCGCCGGACTTTTTCTCCGATGACTATGAAAGTATACGGCTGTTCTACCCTTACAGTATGCTGGACTATGTCTTCTCAGAACTGGAAGAAGACACTGATTATTATCAAATTAATGAGCTTCCGCTCAGTGAGAATACACCCGTAAACTTATTTTTCAAGTGCCAGAACCACAACACGACAGACAGCTTCGCTGACATGTCAAAACTGCTGATGCAAAAAGGGCTTTCCACCTCAGCGCTTATTGATTATGCTGCTTCCGTGAAGAGCAGCCGGGCAATGGTTACGGTCATCAATATCTTTTCCTATGGTTTTATCATATTGATATCCCTGATTGCCGCAGCGAATGTGTTTAATACTATCTCCACAAACATCAACCTGCGCCGGAGGGAATTTGCCATGCTCAAATCTATCGGCATGACACCGAAAGCATTTTCCAAAATGATGGATTTTGAATGTCTGCTCTACGGCTTTAAGGGATTATTGTACGGTCTGCCGGTTTCCTTTGTGATGACCTGGATGATTTACGGCGCTATTGGGGAGGGCTTGGAAATCTCTTTCTTCATCCCTTGGTACAGTATCACGATTGCTGTCGGCAGCGTATTCCTGGTAGTGTTCGCCACCATGCTCTATTCCATGAAGCGCATTCAGAAGGAGAATACCATTGATACACTAAGAAATGAAAACTTATAACGGAGCACCCTCCGCAGGCGTCCCATCCTGGGGCGCCCCCTGCTCCGGCGTAACCACATTGTAATTATAATTATTCTCATCAATATAGGGCAGGAAATTGACGGGCTCAAGCCCCACATGAATCTGCTCCATAAAGTTCTTCCAGATATTCCCGGGATAGCTTGCACCGGACAGACCCGGCAGTTCCCGCGGCATGTCATACCCCACCCATACGCTGGTGGTAAAATAATCTGTGTAACCCACAAACCAGCCATCCTTGTTGTCATTGGTAGTTCCAGTTTTACCCGCGCACGGCATATTATCAAGCGCAAGGCCGCGCCCCGTCCCGGACTGGACAACGGAAACCAACATGTCTGTCATCATACGCGCAGCATTCGATTTGTATACTTCCTTTTCTTCGCTTTGGGTTTCCAAAATCACATTTTCCTCGGCGTCCGTAATCTTCATAATGCAGGTTGGTTCCCGGAATTTTCCATCATTTTCCAATGCCGCATAGGCAGAGGCCATCTCTACGGCAGACACGCCGTTCGTAAATCCGCCCAGCGCGCTCGTGGGACGCATATCCTGCTTATCCAGCCTGGAAAATTTCATTTCTTTCAGATAAGAAAGCCCCACCTCCGGCGTCAATTCCTCCAACATATTCCAAGCCACCGTATTTTTAGAAGTCTGCACCGCATAGCGCAGGGAAATATTGCCCTCATAGCCGCCTCCGGCGTTTGCCGGCCCTTCTTCCGTCTTCACATCTTCCACCATAGAATCGGGCGTGTAACCACGCTCCAACGCCGGTGTATAGACAATCAGGGGTTTGATCGCGCTTCCCGGCTGTCGGAAACTTTGATACGCGCGGTTTAAGGTATACCCGGGCAAATCCTGGTTCCTTCCTCCGACAATCGCTTTCACATACCCGGAGTGATTATCCACGCATACAGCCGATGCCTGTAACGTATAGATTCCCTCCTCATTCTGTTCCGTAAACTCGGCAAGCCCATTGTCCACTGCGCCCTGCAAGAGCTGCTGCATATTCAAGTCGATCGACGTATAGATACGATACCCCTGCGTATACAGGCTCTTCTGGCATTCGCTATACAGCAGGTTGTACTCCTCCTCATATGAACTGCGCGCTTTTTCCGAATCAAATTCTGTCTTAAACTCAAATCCCTGCTGTTTCATCAATTCCCGAATCGCACAGTTATATGTGTACGTCTCCACATAATCGCTTTTCGTCTTCTGCGGACGCTCAAGGACAATCTCTTCATCCTTTGCCTCCTCGCAGGTATCATCCCTTATCTTGCCGTCATCCCGCATCTGATTGAGAATCCTGTTACGCCGTTTGATCGTATTCTCGGAATGCTGCACCGGATCATACAGTGTAGGGTTATTGGGAATTGCGCACAGGAACGCAATCTGCGACAAATCAAGATTATCTATATCCTTATTAAAATACCCCCTGCTCGCCGCCTGTATGCCGTAATAGCCATTGCCAAAGTAAATATTATTAAGATAAAACTCCATAATCTTATTCTTACTGTAAATCTTCTCTAACTCTACAGCAATAAACATTTCCTCCACTTTTCGTTCCCATTTGACATCCTGAGTGAGGAAAATGTTCCTGGCAAGCTGCTGGGTAATCGTACTTCCGCCCTGCGTAACCTTGCCATTCTGAATCATCGCCTTAGCAGCACGCATAATAGCCTTAATGTCAATGCCATTGTGACTGTAAAATTTCTTATCCTCAATGCTCACCATGGCCGCTGGAACATAAGCCGGTATATCATCATAATCCAGATAATAAACGTCCTTTTCACCTTTCAACGTGGAAACCAGCGTCCCATTCGCATCATATACGAGGCTGGTTTCCACCGAACGGAACGTGCTCTCGTCTGAAGCGCGTACTAGCTCCTTCGCCTCTTTCTGAAGCTTGCTCACCGTATTGGCATAGCCGCCGAAATAGTACCATCCCAACGCCACTGCTACTAAAAGTACCAATAAAATCTGTAGTCTTGCAAAAAACCAGAATACACGGTATTTCTTTTTTTTCTTATGTTTCTGCTTTTTCTTTTCACTCATAGCCTTTCCTACCTGCTAAGCAAAATCTTTCCATATGGTATGTCATTTCGCTCAAGAATTTCCATCTCGCGCCGCTGGCAGGTGAAAAGGAAAATCTGCCCCTTTTGCCTGCTCAGCCAATTCAGCGCTGACTCCAAACGTTTCTCGTCAAACGAAGCAAACACTTCATCCAAAATAATTGGCATGGACTCTTCCTTTGTGAAGATGCCGCCTGCACCCATTCTCAGAGCAACATACATCTGCTCCATCACTCCCTGGCTAAGCTGCCAGGGTTGCAGCTTGCGATTATCCTTCTCTACGATGAGATTCATCTGCTCATCGAGTCCAATCCTGTCATACTTTCCTTGGGTCATTTCTGTCAGAACCCGGGACATTTCCTCTTCCATCTGCTTCCTGCTGTCCTGGTATGCATCCTTGGACAGATTCTGTAATGTATTATAGGCAAGCTCGTAAGCCTGCGCTTGAAGTTCCAGCTCCTGCTCTTCCTCCGAAGGCTCAGTTTTCTGCGCTATCTCCTCCTGTAAATTCAGCAGCAGAGCCTGTTTTTCAGCAAGCTGTTCCTGCAATAACTCTTCCACTACACGATGCTTAGTCTTTGTCTCCTGTTTCTGCCGCACCTTCTGCCATTCCCTGTCTTTGGAGACTGAAATGTTGCGCTCCCGCTTTTCCTCTTCGTGCTGGCGAATAAGCGATTTGAGGCGTTTCTCTTTCTGGAACCAGTGACACACGCTGCCGGCGCCGCCCAGGAATCCAAACAGCAGTGCCAGTTCTAATACAATCCACCCCCAGTTTCCACCCCGCATCAATGAGTGCGCCGTGGCATTTAAAATTCCCAGTACAAGGCTGAAAAGCGTAATCAGTGTGGATGCCAGCAGACGCACCCGATATCCTTTTTGCACATTTTTCTGACGGATGTCCCACAAATACTCTGCCATCTGGTTACTGTCATGCTCAGGTAAAGCTGCACCTGGCTGCTGCCTGGAAATATTTTCATGGCTCTCCTTTTGCTGTTCCTGCAATTGCTCAATGTCTCTTTGCAGAAGCCCCTCCTCCACTCGAAGCTTCTCCGTTTCATCCTCGCGCTGCCGTTTCTGATCTTCCAAACGCTGTTTGGCGTCCTTCTGTTTCTCCTTTAAACTTTTGCGCGCCCCGGCAAGGTCGACTTCTCCCTCGCCTCCCATAGACATATTTACAAAGTAATTCTGTAAAATTTCTGCAAATTCTTTCTTTGTCTCAATCTCAGCCTGGTGGATGCAATATGTATTCTCATAGGAAGCCTTTTTCATGCCCCCCAAAAGCATTTCCAGATCTCCATGTTCTACAGACAGCTCCTCGCTGTCCAGCTCGTTGGTGAGTTTCGCTGATTTCTCCTTATGGTAAAAGTTTCTCTCCAGATAAAAAGGTTTATCCCCCACCGTAAACTTCAATCCCCCTGCAAAAAAAGAATTACTGTTCCAGGGCTCGTATTTCTGATAGTGGTCGTTTTTCCCCGACTTGCCCCGCTGCTTCTCCAAACCGAACAGCATACTTGTAATAAACCTCTGCATTGTGGATTTACCGGTTTCGTTCTCCCCATATATCACATTCAGCCCCGGAAGGGGACGCATGTTGATATTATGGAGTTTTCCAAAATTTTTAATCTGAATCTCTGTTATCCTCATTCTGCCATCAATGCCTCCACACCATAGTATAATGCTTTTTCCGTAATTTTATTCTGTGGCATTTCTTCTAAAGCCCGGATATAACGGCCTAAAATCTGTTGCCCATACTGCCGTTTTAAGTTCTCAAAATCATAATCTGCCCGACAATGATCAATCACCTTTACCACCCGGTCCATAGATTTTATCTTCTCTGTATCAATAGGCGCCTCCCTATCACAAAAACCGCTGAGCGTAACCTTAAATTTTTTGTATGCCGGTGCAACACGAATACGACTCTCCAGAAACTCCTGCAAAGCCCCCTGCGTTATTTCCGGGCTGACCTTCAAGTTCAGAGGAACATATTCACAGTAATGAAGCGGCACAAACTTTACATGGCACGCATGATTTTTGATTTCTCCCTGGAAATATCCATGCTCCCCCAAATCATTGCAGTCAATCGGCTGCAACGCGCCTGCCATCACCACTTTGTCCTGCACAAGCTGAATGGGTTTATGGATATGCCCGCACGCCACATAATCAAACTTGCTATCCGCAAAATCACTGCCTTTGATGGGAATATGCTTCTCATCCCCGCCATGCGCCAGTAAAATATTAATGTAATTGCCCTCCCTGGCCTGAACGTCCTTATAACGCGGCTCTGAAATTTCTCTATGCCAATAACTCATACCATATATCCTTGTAGAGAGCCCTTCCAGTTCTATGTAATCTATCTCTTGCGACTTTAAGAAATGAACGTTTTCCTCCCAGTGGAACGTACAGTAGCAGGAAGAAGGCGTCAAATAATCATGGTTACCGGCTATCAGCGCCACCTGAGTCTTAGGAATGCGTGAAAACTGGTAATTGACCTCCTTGAGCTCCTTCACCAAAGGCTGCCCGTGAAATAAGTCGCCGGCAATCAGAAGAAGCTGAACCTGCTCTTCCTTTACCTTATCAATCACTTCTTTAAACGCCTGCCAGCTGTGAAGCTCGCGCTCCTTTGCCCATTCCTTGTCTCTGTCAGGCCTGGCTCCTAAATGTATATCGGCTATATGAATAAACTTCATAAAAAAATTTCTCCTCCGTATTTAAAAAAATAGTTACTTTTCTATTTTACACTTTTGGTTCGGAATATACAAGATTGAATCCTATTAAAATAGGAAAAGACAGAACATTGACAAAAACACGGAAAAGATTATAATTGAAAATAAACTTTAAACAATAACCCCAAAAGAGCTTCCCCGAATGGGACAGCGCTATCACAAACATACTGAACGGAGGAACGCATAAGATGAAAAAAGTTCAATACGCGGCCATAACAATCTGTGGAATCCTACTGATATCCTGCTGTGGTTTTTTTGCCTACCAAAGTTGGAACCTTGGCCGCCGCTACCAAACGCTGGAAACGGAAGCCTCTGCCCTCCGGGACGACAATTCCAAACTCCAAAAGGACAAATCAAAATTAGATACGGAGCTGACAGACAGCACTGCACAATTAAAAGAAAAGGAACGTTACGTTGCCGGACAAAAGGAATATATTTCTGAATTATCCGGTCAAATTGAATCCCTCACAGAAGGTGGCGACGATGAGAGTGATTCGCAAACGGCAAACGGCAATTCCCGCACAAATAACGACGCAGACGATACCGCCGATTCCGAGAATAGTACAAACATGAGCTCAGGTTCAGACGCTTATCCCAATCTGTACGCAGAAGGATGCTCCCCGGAAGATTCCAAAAAAGTTGTTTATCTGACCTTTGACGACGTCCCATCCAACCTGACCCCTAAAGTGCTCGATCTGCTGGACCGCTATCATGCCAAAGCAACATTTTTCGTTGTTTGTAATAACAATGAGGAATACGCCGAATATCTCTCTGAAATTGTAGAACGCGGCCACACGCTTGCACTCCACTCCTACAGTCACAACTACGACGAAATATATGCTTCAAAAGACGCTTTTCTTCGCGACTACGAAAAGGTATATGATTGGGTTGTAAAAAACACAGGATACACACCCTCTCTGTTCCGCTTTCCCGGAGGCAGCAACAATGGCTCCTCTTATGTGGTAAACGGCATTATTGATGAGATGGAAGAACGCGGTTTTCAATACTTTGATTGGAATGTCAGCTCGGGCGACGGCAGTGAACTGACTACCACAGAGAATATCATTGACAATATTTGCAGCAATGTCGGCGTCCCTGAATTCCCAATCGTACTGATGCATGACGGTAGGGGAAAGAATGCTACGCTGGCTGCTCTCCCCACCGTACTGGAATACTTGTCAGACAACGGATATGAATTCCGCTCCCTCGACAAAACTGTGGAAGCCGTACATTACCGCTAGAAAACAGTGGGGCTTACTGCTCCATCTGTTTTCCCAGAAACCCGGCTGCAACTTTTGCCATCTTACTCTCTGCTTCCCCAATTCCGCCATTGTCATCCCGATTGTACATCACCACAGAGCCAATCGCATCTCCCTCGCAAATAATTGTAGACACTACCTGAGACTGGAAATCTCCAGAATCATCCAAAGTGATTTTTACAAACCCTTTTTCATTCTTGCGCGCGCAGAATGTCTCTCTGTCTGTAATCACATTTTCCAACTGCTTACTGATTGGCTTACCGTCAAATTCCTTTTTCCCGCTGCCCGCAGCGGCAACTACATGGTCTCTGTCCGTAATACACACAAGACAGCCGCTGGTCTGTGCAAGACTCTCCGCATACAGGCCGGCAAACTGCCCTAATTCTCCAATAGGCGAATACTTTTTGAGGATAATCTCACCCTCGCGGTCCGCAAAAATTTCCAACGGATCTCCCTCACGAATCCGCAATGTACGCCGTATCTCTTTCGGCACTACTACCCTTCCCAAATCATCTATTCTGCGAACAATTCCTGTTGCTTTCATAAAAAATCCTCCATTTACAAATATCTTATCTTTTTCTCGATACTAGTATCTGTAAACGGAGGCATTTTATACCTTGATTTGTTTTTAAATTGTAAGTAAAACAGAGCGGCATATATCTTTGCTGCGTCTCAAACCTCAACTTATTCAAAAAATGATACAAGGGAGGAAATCCGCTCGGTAATCTCTGCCACCGATTTCTCAATATCATTATATATTACGGCGGACTGTGAAGATAACTCCTGCATATTCTTGGCTACCACTGCAAACCCCGCGCCAGCTTCCCCGCTTCTAGCAGCCTCAATGCTGGCATTCAAAGAGAGGATATTCTGCTTCTTGGCAATTGCCTTCAAGTGGCTGGTATTGTCATTAATGGTTTGAATTAACTCATTAGACTGCTCTACGCCTTTCTGCACACCGCCCAGACGGCTTGCATTGCTATGCTTAAAGTATTCCAGGTTGACAAGCTGATTCACGATAACACCCAGCAAAGCTGCGGATGCGCGTATTTTAGGCTCCGTACTCACCGTAACCTTCCTGAGCGCCTGAATATACTGATCCGGGTCAATGCCCAATTCCACGGCTGTCTGGCGGAATTTCTCTTCATCCGGCTCACACGGTAATACCTGCCCGCCGATTATCGCTCCAACCTTCTCATCATTTACCATAATGTCAACCGAAAAATCCATCAATCCGGCATGACAAAAATATGTACCAGTGCACTCATTGTCACACTTCACGCACCGCCTCAATCCTTCCTGGCTTCCTCTCGTATACTTCATGCAAAAATCGGTAAAGTTGCTTCCCTCTGTGAGATATTCCCCATCCATTCCCACTGCAATCGCCGCCAATCCTGTGGCGTTGGAAAAATCATCTTGAATCTTTTGCAGTTTCGATATATCCATAAATTCTTTTATTTCCATGCTACACCTTTCCCTTTCGTCCATCCTCTCCAAGCTCCCACAATTCCCGTAAGCTTTGAGCAAGCCGCTGTGCTTGTGCGGATTAAATATTATGCCTTCAGTACCTTTTCAATTTCCTCTATCACAATTCTCAACGCCTTAATCCTTGCGTACTTCTTATCATTGGACTCTAATACATGCCAGGGAGCATAAGACGTGTTCGTTTTCTTCATCATCTCATTGACAGCGTCCTCATATAAATCCCATTTTTCCCGGTTGCGCCAGTCTTCATCCGTTATCTTCCAGCGTTTGGCCGGGTTATTCTGACGGTCGTTAAAACGCTCCAACTGAACATCCTTGTCAATCTGCACCCAAAACTTGATAATTACCGCGCCCCAGTCAGACAACTCCTTTTCAAATTCATTGATTTCATTGTAAGCGCGGCGCCAATCATTCTCTGAACAGAATCCTTCCAGACGTTCCACCATCACCCTCCCATACCAGGTGCGGTCAAAAATTGTCACATGCCCCGTCTTAGGAAGCCGTGTCCAGAAACGCCACAGATAATGTCTTGCCTTCTCATGCGGCTCCGGGCTGGCTATCGGTTGCACTTCATATCCGCGGGGGTCAAGCGCTCCGGTAATGCGCTTAATGTTACCGCCCTTTCCTGCTGCATCCCAACCCTCGTATGCAATGATGACCGGTATCTTCTTGCGGTAGATTTCGTTATGCAGTTTCCTTAACTTATCCTGAAGCTCCTGGAGTTCACGCTTATATGCGTCCTCAGCAATCGTCTTGTCTAAGGGGATATCGGCAAGCTTAGGGATCTTCTCTAAGGGGAATACATTCTGTAAAAGAGGAACCGCAAGCGTGCTGTTCTGTAATGCCGTCTCAATTCCGCTCGACAGCGTCTCAAGCACTTGAAGCTGCGCCCATTTCCTACTCTGTGCATCTACAATATACCAGGGAGAAGTGGAAGCGTTCGTATCATCCAGATATTGGTCGTATACCTTGAGGCATTTGTCATAATGCTCGTTCTGCCAAACATCATTGTTGCTCACCCGCCAGCTTGTACTGGGATCTTTGTCAAGCATCTTAATACGGCTCTTCTGTTCCTTCTTGCTGATATGGAAAAAGAACTTCATCACAAGATAACCATTATCCGTAAGCTGACGTTCAAAACGCTTCACGCTGTCTATCCGTTTCTTATATTCCTTCTCCTTTAATGCGCCATGCAAACACTCTCTTGTCACCTCGTCCATCCAGCCGGAATCCAAAAAGCAGAATTTGCCCGCTTCCGGTATCGTCTTAAAATACCGATAGAGAAACGGTTTGCGGCGCTCCTCTTCCGTGGGGATATCCATAGTGGCAACTTTAAAAAACCTGGGATCAATATTCGTGATAATCTTGCCCAGCGTACTACCTTTTCCCGCTGTCCCCCAGCCTTCAAATAGTACCAGCACCGGAAGTTTACGGTCTTTAATCTGCATTTGCAGGACATTCAGCTTCTCCTTGGCCGCCTCCAGCCGTGCATCCAACTCTTCCGATTCCGGCTTCTCCAACTTATTCCAATTTTTCAGCATTCCTTCTCCTCCTTTAGCTTACCGAAAGCTATATATTCCAAAATACCCCAATATCTGTAATTCTTTCTCCTTTTCAATGCTTTTTAAATATTCTAACACATTCCCTAAAACATTTCAATTTTTTCATAGCTATTTCATCAAATTTAACGGCAAGGCCTAAGCCTTGCCGTCGTCAACCATGTAGCCGTCAATTTTTTCCTACCGGACTAATAACCGGTAGATGATAAAAGATATGATGATTCCGATTATACTTGCAATATTGATTTTAATTGTCAACCCCAGTGTCAACACAAACACGCCCAAATCCAGTACCAACGGACTGGTAATACCAAACACCTGCCCATAATCCAGCCAGCTCAGCGCAGAAATCCCGCTGCAATAGCTGCCAATGACCGTTCCTATCACAAGACCGATCAGCATAACGATTATGATAATCCATGAACTCTTACTCCTCAACCCTTTTCCTCCTATTATCTTTGACTATTGAAAATAAACATAATAAGTGCCATTCACACATTTTATACGATAAGAACTCCCGGCATCTTCCGGTATTTCTGAACCCTTCCCGCTCCCGCCAGAAGATATTTCGTAATCCGGACGAATGACAAACGAATAAGAAGCAAAAATAAGCATACCAAATACCAGGAACCAGGAACCTGTAAATACAAGGTTCCTCCTTTTGTGTCCGCGGCTGGCAGAAACAATCTTAAACCGTTCAATAATTTCCGATTCATAATTCTTCGAGACAAGAGCTGTTGTCCCATAAAACGCTTTTGCCTGCCTCTTGGCCTCCGCATGTTTGAGCATTGTCACAATGGTCGTCAAATATTCCGCCTTTTTCGCATTTCCCATATGTTCGGTCACATCTAAATCACATTTAATCTCCAACACCTGCGCTAAGTCCCTTTTCAACAGATAGATAGCTGGATTCCACCAGAAAACACACCAGTAGATATGTATGAAAGCTTTGATTAGCAAGTCCCTGTTTTGGAAATGCGTGTATTCATGCCGCAGAATAAAATACAGCTGCGAATCACTATATTCCGCATCTGGCAACAGAATAGATTTTCGGAAAATACCCGCCCCCATAGGTATACTTATTCGCGCACTGCGCCGTATGGTAATTTTCATCTGCTTTGTACTGGCGTTCAGGACGCGGTTAAATACCCGCTGGCACTGTTCGTCGTCGCGCACGCTGTAGGTAGAAAACTCTGCCATTGCCCTCGCGTATTGCCAAGCAAAATGGAGCATCAGCGCCACAGACACAAGCGCCCATAACACAGCCAGCGCCGGCAGCACGGATATTTGCGACGTCCCACCTCCATCCCGGCCAGCATCTGGGTAAAGGCCGCTAAAAATCTCACTGGAAGGGATTTGCCTGGTAAATGAGAATTCATAGGGAACCAGCATCCGCACAATGGAAAACAGGTACAAAAACAGCAAATTGGTAATTCCAAGCTGCCGGATAAAAAAATGTTTCTTGCGGCAGAAATAATTAAACGCTGCCAGCACGCTGCTCCATATCACAGACATCAATAATGAAAAAAGCGTAACCTGCATCTCTATTACTCCTTTGAGTCCGTATTCTTCAGCTCTTCGATAATGTCCTCTAATTGTTTGACTAACCCTTCACTATCAGTCTCTCCGGTCTCATTCACCATCGCCACTGTGACTGCCGCAATTGAATTACTGTCAATGCCTTTCGACATTACAAGTTTTGCGGCGTACTGCTCTTTGGTGACTGCGGGAATAAACTGCCTGGCGTACTGTGTCCCGCACTGCACTGTACCGCAGACCTTTATCATCCCCTTTTTTAACAGTGAACGCAACATAATATGTATATAATTTCCGTTCCAGGAACGG
>CAJUTD010000040.1:15848-20919 GCA_910589635.1 uncultured Lachnospiraceae bacterium
CTCGTTAAATGCTTTCCTTTTTTTACCATAATTATTTCTTCCATTCTTCTTTAGATAAATCTGCAATTATAAAAAAGTAGTAACTATTCAGTCCCCAACACATCATTACGATAACTAGTTGAAATCTGAATAGTTACAATATAGCATATATTTACAGACGCTTCAAGTCAATATAAATCTTCTTACTCTTTGACCTGTAAGAGTTCTAATACCTTCTGCCGGGTCACCTGCACCGACGCCGCAAACGCCCCGCAGATACACCCCGCGAAATACAACATCCAGCAGAACACAAGCGTGTCTATGCCTCTCATAAAAAGCCCCGGACGAAACATCAGCAACCCCCCGGCCACAACAATCATTCCCACCATGCTCAAAAGCATTTGTTCAAATACCAGCATACACCTGGCGCGTTTCTTCGTAACGCCAAGGATACGCAGAAATGCTGCTTCCTGCACCGACTGTAAGATAACAAGCCCCGGTCCGAACAAGCCAATTAACACCGCTGCCGCCACTGCAATTGGGAACAGCGACTCTAACAAATTGCGCACACGTTTCGTGTTCTCAAACAAATCTGTGTCAACATGGTACGCCGCCTGCGGCGAATACTCTATGCCTTTGCTTTTCTGTTCTTCTAACAAGCTGTTCAGTTCCATAATCTTTTCGTTATCTGCCAGGGTGAATTCACAATAGTCAACCGGGAAAGGCTGGCTGTAGAGGTTTTCCGCGGCCTCATTAATGTTTCCAAAAATACCGGCGTTTACATCCTCATTCTCAGACTCCAGGATGCCCGCCACTTTATATGGCTTTCCTGCCCGCTCGATGGCAAACTCAAGCTCTTCTTCCGCATACACCTGCGGCATAAACGAATACAAATCCTCGGACATCAGCGTTATTTCATCTCCTGCCTGGACACCCAGTTCCTCTGCCAATGTCTTTCCCACCAAACATACCGGACCCGTACCTTCAAAAACAGTATCGTCATACCCATCACCATAAGAGATTGTATATTCATCGGTCAGATAACGGTCAAAGTCATTGGTAAACGCTATGGGACTTAATACCCCAACGCCATTCACGCGCACGCTGAATTTATTATAATAATAGATATCCTCAATTAAGTCAGATTTTGTCAAATCCATAATATAAGAGGACGTAAACATCATGGCCCTGCCATTCACGTCAATCCCGCGGTAAGCCTCCTGATAAGAAAGCCTTGCCAGTACAAACATGCCAATCCCGGCGGCTAACACAACCGTAAGGATAAGAGACACCGCTGTTTTCCCAATTCCCCGCTGCATATGGCGCAAGATGTACGAGGTGACTTGCCTCAGAGCGCTATATTTCCCATGCGTTGATTTTTTGCGAGGTGCATCCTCAAGCTCTGAGACAGATAGTCTTGCTATGTCTAGTCCGTGTGGAACTGGCGCTGTGTCCGCAACCTCCGACACATGTTTGGCAGCGCCGAAGTTTATCTGCAAAATCCCCGCTTTTTTTGCCACATCTGTCTCCCGCGCACCCTCCTGTAATAATTCCAACGGAGATGTTTTCTTCATTTTCTGTAAGAAAAGCTTCGTCAAGAAAAAGATAAACAACAGCTCACTAGCCAGGCAGACAATTACAACACCAAATGGAAGCGCCGCGCTAAGGACATAGGAATAACCGTCAGGGGCGCTGTTGTCCGACATACCAGCAAGCGTTTTTGCTGCTGTATAGGAGGCATAGAACAGCCCTGCCAGACCGCCAACGAACATCGCAATCACCGACAGGATGCCGAACGGCAATGTCAGCGTCCTTCCCGCCTTCCCACCGGGCACGCCCAACGTCCGCATAATCGCATACGATTTCTTATTTCTGCCAACGTAGAGGTATACGGCAAGAAGCAAGGCAAGCGCAGCTCCAAGTACATACAACGCCGTCGTTAAAAATGACGCCAGTGAGCCCGCCTCAAAATTATCCTTCATACCTGACCAGCCTCCGTCTGAAAAACGAAGTCCCAGGCTCATATCTGCTGTCAGCGGTTCCGCAGCCTCCCGGAACGCCTGAATGTCATGAGGGTCTTCAATAAAGACACTGAAATCGCCCATCAATGGTTCATAATCCTCGGGAACCTCCACCGGCAAAAGCGAGGACGGCACAAAGATAGACGCCGGGCCATAACTCCAGTTACTTTCATTTATCCGCTCATTCCACTCGTTGGTAAACCGATAAGCTCCAATGATTTTAAGGTCTGCATAAGTTATAATCTGCGAGATACTCTCCGGCGAATGAAACCTTGATCCCGATTCTCCCTGCCCCACCAATAATTTATCACCTAGCCCTATATGAAGTTTGTCGCCTAAAGACAGCCCGTAAGTTTGCAGAAAGTCCTCACTTACGACGCAGACGTCGGAATCCCTTGCTGTTAGCGGGCGCCCCTCTGTGACAATCATCTTGCGCTCATTGACATAGGGAATCGCTCGCATGTCCGAGGTATACACAATGTCGTAGGCAGACGTACTCTGATTCCTCGCTTCTATCATATCTTTATACCAGGCAAAGTCCTCGGTATCCAGATAATCCTCCCCCAATCCGTCAACCACACGCAAAAACTCGACGTCTGGAAACAAAGATTGGTATACAAACGAGCCAAGCTCAAAAGAAGTTCCCGACCGCTCGCTGTAAGTACCGATAACAAGATATCTGCTTCCTTTTTTTAGACCTTCAAAAAATGTCTGCTCATAGTTATGCCTGGAAAATTCCGCGTTTCCAGTTGCTATTTTCATTGGCTGCCCTGGATCGAATTGAAGCTCCCCGGCATGGACCTTGACGTCGTCAAATGTTAAATACAGATTACCGGAGCTATAATCTTCATAGCCCTCATAGGTGCCCTCCAGTATAAATTCTCCTTCCTCCAAAGAGCCCTCCTGATCTATGACGCGTTTATAACCTTCGATAAATCCATCCGTCGTATACCTTGTGTCTGCCAGTGTAACGCCGGGCAGAGACGTAAATTTTTCTATCTGGTCTTGCGGGGGCCAGGGCTTCGGACTTAGCATATAATAACCCATCGGCGGCGTACTGTTATCCAGAGCGGCAACACCGTAATAGAAACTCTCGGCCTTTGCTGATTCCCGCGTGGTAACTGCATAATCCGTAACCCTGGAAAACAGGGCAAACGAAGCTGCCGCTATCAAAAGAAATGTCAGCAGCGTCTTTGCCGGGGATCGAAAAATTGTTTTTAAAGCTGTGGATTTCCTCATAAGTATGCCTCCTAAATTATTCTAATAATTTATTGCTTTATTTTTATATTTGCTACTAATATTTTTAATTTTTATTAATTCTATTGTAAATTAATTATCAGCCATTGTCAATAAAAAATATACTATATCACAAGTTATTCGTTACAGCGAAAAAATCCTTTTGGGAAAATCCATATTATTACAGATTTCCCAAAAGGATTAGCAATCTACTTCATATAAGGTTTTAGAAAATATACGATTTTACTTTCGGTTGTTTAAAAAACGCGTCAATAAACATAAGCTGAACCAAAGAAACAATGCCATTTCTGCAAGAATCCCAAATGCCAGCGTCCGCCCAAACGCCTCTATCCAGCCGGAATCTAAATACGTCTTAGGCATATGCACAAGCATCCTTACCGCCTCCCATTTCTGTTTCCACAACTGTTCCCAGAAAGTAAAATTTGACCAGCGGGAAGGGATGTAGCCACTGGGAATCCGTACATGGCTTTGGAAAAGCGCAAACAGACAGAGAACCGTTATCAGTATCAACGCCGCCGGAACTACTTTTAAGATAAGCTTTTTCTGTTGCCGGCATTCGCAGGCCAGATAGCATAATAAGCAAATACATGACGTTATAGGCAGCAGCAGTACGCAAAACCCACCAATACCTCTGAGAAGCTCGACATCCAAAACCGAAACATCTATACCATAATAGCTGCCCCATATCTGATAGATGTCGGAGACAGATTTATCCGCCGGTTTTTGCATGGTGATACGGTTCAGGCTATGGGATTGCCCGGACTGTTCCTGCGCGCTGCCCGCTGCATTTTTTACCTGAAAGGCAAATATCATGTCTTTTCCTGCAATTACGTTTCTTATTACATACGATTTACCATCATAAAATATTTCTTTGCCTACAACCTGTACGCTACCGAACAATTCCCATGCCGCCGCCTCATCAATCAGGCAGCCCTGGCTGTCGTTTTTCGCAGGCAGGCGGCAATCTTCAAACAATACTTCCGGGTTCCCGCAAAGCAGGATTGCATTTGCCTGTACATCTCGGCAAAGATTTTTATTGGTCAGCGTCACCGCATCCTCCTGGCCCCAGATGCAGAATTGCAGCATCTCCTGCCGGCCGCTGTCCGCCTGTTTTTCCTCCTGGCTCTTCTTGACTGCCTCCTCGGCGTCCTCAACGCTTAAAGGCTGCTCAGTAAAAAGCATCACCTTGTCCTTTTCCAAAAGAAGCTGCCCCCAGGAAACGGCGGACAAATAGAGCAGGAAAATACCCACTCCTGCCACGGCCGCGGCTATTGCATACTTCACATATGTTTTCATCTTTATTCTTCCATCCTCCTGACCTTGCTGCCATCATCAATCATCCTCGTAGAACTATTGACAATCTCCTGGTCTCTTGTCAACAAACCTTCCTCCAACGCCGCATCCGTATCATTTTTATCCATCACTTGCACATTCAGGCGTCTTACCACCAATTCTGTCCCCAATACCCCCTTTTCTTCCTGCAACACTAATACATAATAATTATTTTGCTCCTCATGCAAGGCCTGTAATGGAACAATCGAAGAATAATTTTCCGACTTGGGAACAATCTCGGCATCTACCATAATTCCAGGCTCAAAAACTCCCTTTGGCAAATCAACCGTTAAATCAAGCAAACTACTATCCTCCTCATTTACCGTCACATTAGAAACCGTATAATCGCTGATAGCATCTTTGCTGCCGAAAGCCTTTAGCTTCACTGGGCTTCCCTTACTAACATACTTCTCATTAAATTTATCCACAGACAGCGTTATCCTCGCACCCTTAGAGGTATCTTCCATCCGCATGGCCGCGCC
>CAJUTD010000040.1:20929-26018 GCA_910589635.1 uncultured Lachnospiraceae bacterium
CGCGCCATCCGACGTAAAGTCCCCGGTACTCACCAAAATCTGCGTAATGACGCCGCTGACTGTGGCCTTTACTTCTCCCTGTGCAGTCTGTAGGGCAAGAAGCTTATTTAACGCCAGCTCCTGCTGCTGCCTTGTAATCTCATTTTGTTTCTGCGTACTGTCCTCCGCGTTCTGAGGCTTTGCGGCATCTTCCAAGGCTCTCACCGCTGACCGAATATTGTCTGTCCGCGCAGAGACCGCAGCGTCATAAGCCGCTTTCGCTTCCGCTGCCGCCTGCTCAAGCGCCTGTTTTTCTGCTTCCCTGTCCGCCGCATTGCCATCAGGCGCCCCTTGATTACCCGCTTCGGGGGAACCATCTGTTTTAGCCTCCTCCTGTCCTGGCTCCTCCTTTTTGTCTGTGCCATCCTCTTTATCCACGCCATCCACTTTGCCGCTATCCTGTCCCTTTCGCAGTTCGTCTCCTGCCAGTTCCCTGGCTTGTGCACCGCTGCTACCCTCTGCCATATTGTCATTGCCTGCTGCACTGCCGCTGCCCTCTGCCGCGCTGCTGTTATCCTCTGCCGCGCTGCTATTGATATAATTCTGTAATGCCTGCTGTGCTTCCTCCCAGGCTCTTTTCGCCTGTGCTACCGACAAATCTCCCTCGGATACCGCCAGGTTATAATCCTCCTGCGCACGCTTTTGGGCAGTTTGGCGGTTACTTTGTTCAAATGCTTTGGCATTGGCCACGTCCTGATTTTGCAGTTTTGTCTTCTCCAACTCCTGCTGCGCCGCCAGAATTTGCTCTTCCAGTTCCTCCATGTCCAGGCGAAACAGCACTTCCCCTGCTTCTACAGACTGTCCCTCCCGCACGCAGATTTCTTTTACCCGTTGGCCGCTCTTTGTATATATGGCAGCCTCCTGCCCGGCCTCTACCCTGCCGCTTGCCTTTACTTTATGCTCAATGCTCCCTGTGGTTATTTTTACCGTGTCAACACGCGCCATGGAAGCTCCGCTCACCGCCCTGGATAAAATAGTAAAGATAAGCATCACTGCCAAAAAACCGCCGAATAGTTTGATTACTTTCTTCCTGTCCATACGCAATTCCTTTCTGTTTCAGATTATTCCTTGACGGCTCCCGCCATAATTCCCTGTTCCAAATAATCCTGCCCTCCCAGAAACACCAAGATTGCCGGGAGAAACGTAACCACAGACGCCGCAAACGCTATGCCCGATTTGTCAATGCTTGTGATATCCGGCAGGAAAATAGACAACGGAAACAAGCTCTTATCTTTCAGAAATGTCATTGGCTGCTCAATCAAGCTCCAGTATTCTAAAAATCCCAAGACCATACAGGCAATAATCCCGGAAGAGCCAATCGGCAACGCAAGGTACAAAAACAACTGCCACTCTTTCGCCCCATCCAGTTTTGCGGATTCAATCAGGCTGTCGGGTATTTCCGTAAAAAAACGGTACATGATAAACACCGGAAATGTCGAAAAGACACCCGGAAGTATAATGCCCCAAAGGCTGTCTGTGAGGCCGAAAAAATCCAACACCAGATAATCCGAAAGCATCAGCACCTGAAACGGCAGCAGCATCAAAATCATATAGAGTAAGAAAAATCCCTTTTTCCAGGGAAAATCATACTTGGCAAAGCCCCACGCCGCCATCGTTCCTACGATAAACTGCCCGATAAGGACGCCAAATGTTATCTTCATTGAATTCCAGAACATTACGAAAAACTCCGGCGAGTCCAAAAACAATTCCACATAATGCTGTAACGTCGGAAACATCGGCAGAGGCGGAAATTGTGCATAGCCATTTTTTCCTAAAATCACTGCACCCAGATAACTTTTCAACTCATCATTTCCCATCAGTGAACCTGAAATCAGAAATACAATCGGGTACAGCACAATCAGCGCCAACGCTGCCAGGAACAGCCACAATATCATACGTCCCGGACGAACGGCTGCCCGCCTGCCTTTTATTTTTATCCTGTATTGTTTGCAATATTTTTTCATACCCGGCATATTCCTTTCTTTTTTCACGCTTTACTGTCCCATGCCTTCTGCAAAAGCATAATTAATGCCAGCAGTACCGCGCTTTCCATCACTGCCGCCGCTGCCATCTTGTCAAAAGAAAAAGCACGGAACCAGTTATTGAACAAATGCTGCATCATATAAATACTCTCGTGAGGATAATCGCCGGCCACCAGGTACGCCTCCCGAAACACCTTAAAAGAATTGAGAAATGACAAAACCGTGATGGTATAGAGCGATGACTTGAGATTTGGAAGGGTAATATAGAAAAAACACTGCCGCTCCCCGGCGCCATCCACCCTGGCTGCCTCATAGATGTTCGAGGAGATTCCGGCAAGCCCCGCCATCCAAAGGACAATATCATATCCTAGATTTTTCCAAATATAACTGATAAACAAAATCCAAAATGCGCTCCCGGAATTCATCCAGTCGCTTCCGACAATGTTGAGGCCGCTCAGCCAATGGTTCACAAGCCCCTGGGAATGAAAGAGAAGGCGCCACACCAAGGCTACCGAAACTGCCGGCAGCGCCATCGGCATCAGAAACGCGCTTTTGATGCTCCTGCCATATTTGCTCTTATACAATGTTACCGCACAAAGCAGCGCAACAATAATCAACACCGGGATGCAAACCAAGGTAAACAGAAGCGTATTCTTCACGGCAAGCCGAAAGGCAGTGTTCTCCAGCACGGTTTTGTAATTTAAAAGCCCCACAAAGCGGTTGTCAACCGCTCCTAAAAAGGAACGGCGGACAACGTCTGCATAAGGCAGGAGATAGAATACCATAACTCCCAGAAAACTCGGCAATATCCACAGGAATCCCCGCATATTTTTATGGGTCTTATTTTTTTGCCTTTTCACAAAAACTTTCTTGCTTATCCTCTGCATATTCTACCTGTTCTTTCTCTAAGATTTTCTGCCAATTCTCTGCATATCCTACCTGTTCTTCCCCTGAAATTTCTGTAATCAAACACCCTGTTGCAGCCTAATATTTATTCTGCCAGATACAGATTCACCTTCTGTATAATGGCTGCCGCACCTTCCTCGGGGCTTTGCTCCCCTTTGAGTACCTTTTCTCCCTCTTCTACGGCCGCCTCCTTTATCACATCGTCCTGTAACGCCGGAGTCGTCAGCGATTCCACAAGTTCTGTCAGCTTGGCAATCTCCTCTTTAGGGGTTGGCTCCATGGGATAACTAAGTGTTTCATCCAAATCTGAACCGCCAACAGCAATGAGGTCTTCCTTGCCTTCATACTGATGTCCGTCTATTACGCTTAGAAACGCTTCTCTCTCCACCGGGAAACCGCCGAATTGCGAAATTTTTTGCGCCCCTTGGGAAAACAGGTATTTGACAAATTCCTCCGCCATTTCCGGCTGTGCGCTCTTGCTGCTGATACCCATAACCATAAATGGCACAAATACATGGTCCGCCTGTCCCGGCATCAAATCTATACTGCCGTTTTCCAGCTTCTCATTTACCGCCTGCTGCATTCCATAATCCATACTTTTGTATAAGCCGAAATTTGTGTTGCATTTTCCATATGCCAAATTAAACTCTCCTTGAGAGAAACCGGTATCTTCTTCCACTTCCGTGCCTGCGCCTTCCATCGTGACGCTCATTTGCATACCATCGTCTTGCTGGCTGCTGTCATATTCCCCATATGCATTTTTCAGCTTCGCCAGAAATTCTGTAATCTTTGCCTCGTCCAATGTCTTGTCTTCCTTCTGCCATGCTGCGCCGCAGGTATACCAGAACTTTTCCACTACCGTTTTCGGCTGCATGTTCGCCATGGTATCTTTGCGTTCCATAAATGTATTAAAATCTTCCCCTGGCGTAAAATACGCGCTGCCAGCCTGCATCATAGGTATCTTAAACCTTGCCGGGACTGCGCACATCTGCCCATTTTCATCCTTATAGGCATTCAAAATATTCTCAAAATAACTGCCGCCGCTCTCCTTGAACAGTGCGCTCAAATCTTTGAGCACGCCTTTCTCGATATATGTCTCCACCGGCATTCCATCCAAAAGCAGCACATCCGGGCCATTGCCTGCCATGATTTCCGTTGTCAACAGCTTTAATGCATCGGAGACCGTCATCCCATTTTCCTCCGAAAGCGCAGCCTGATAATTCACATACACATCCACATGCTCTTTCTGGAAGCGGCTGATAGACTGACGGATTTCCTTGTTGTCATAGAGCGAATATAATTTCAGTTCTTTATCCGGCTTGGCCGGAGTGTCCGCGGAATAGGAATACTTTAACACACAAACCCCTGTCGCAGAGGAAGCGTTTGTATCATTGGCCGCCACCAGCAGATTCTGCTCGTCAATCATTGCTAAGGCAATCGGGTAAAACGCCGGCGCTCCCAGCGAATTCATATTGCCGTCTATCAACTGTTCCATCACGCTTCCGCCAAATTTGTAGTGGTACAGGCCGCCTCTGGAAAGATTGTAAATACTCTCCCCACTATCCAACGTATCAACTGCACTGAAAAGGCCATTTTCCGAGCCGCCTTGATTCAAAGCCTCGTCAGACGGTTTCTGTTCCCCGGTCTGTAAATCGTAACAAAGCACTTGTGTCTCATCCTGCGCAATCAAGGTATTTCCCACAGCATGTATCTCAAACACGCTCGTATCCGAATCAAGCTCATAAATATGCTTCACACTGCCGTCGGAAACATTTATCTGATACACTTTCCCGGGACCGTCTTGCAGCAACGCCCAATCGTTTCCCGGAAACAGCAATTTCGTAACTATATTGGATAACTGTCCTGCTTCCTGCTCTCCTTCCTCTTTCGGAAGCTCAAAGGACATCTTATTTGCCTTTCCATCCTTGTCTAAAAGATAGAGGACCGGATGGATACCATCGGATAAAATTTCATTATATGCGCATATTACCTGACCGCCCGGGGATATGGCTGCATAATCCATCCAGCCATTTTCCGTTTCCTGTACTTCTGCCGGCAGATCATATATGCTATTCCAGGTTTTGCCGCCGTCCGTCGATTCCCAGACGCCAGACTTCCCATTATCCCCATCCGAACCAACGATACGCAGGCTCCCCTCCTCC
>CAJUTD010000040.1:26028-27882 GCA_910589635.1 uncultured Lachnospiraceae bacterium
ACTTCTGCCAGGCTCCCGTTCTGGTCCAGCAAGTACAGCACGCACCGGACGCCCCCATCCGCAACCTTGTTGTAGAGCCATACGGACTGCCCATTGGGAGAAAGGGCTGCGCCATCCACATACCCATTCTCTCCGTCCTCCAGTTCTGCCGGGATATCAAATGCTTTCTCCCAGTTTACCCCGGAATCCTTGGAATCCCAGACCGTTTTGGATCCGTCGTCCCCATTGTTCCCAATCACCCTTATAGTCCCGTCCTCCAATTTCCTCATGTCAAAAATATCGCTGAACACAATGGGGAGCTTCACGTCATCTTCCAAAAAACGCCCCATGGCCTGTTCCCCAACCGGTTGTGCGTCCTTCTCTTTGCCGATGGCGCCGCCCTCATTTCCGGCTGATTCTCCTTTGCTGCATCCGGCGAGGCTTACACAGATGAACAATGCCGCCAGCGCCGCCCCTATCACACGTCTCCATTTTCTATATTTCATATTGTGTCCTCCTTCATAGTTTGTAGGCTAAACATACAATAACACAGGTCTCTCTAACCTTTCTCTAATTTCAGGTTAGATTTTTAGAGATGAAATAGAGACAGTTTTGGCAGCATACCATGTTACAAACGTTCCATATGCACAAACCGTACGCCTACTCCGCCAGATAAATATTTACTTTCTGTATAATGGCAGCCGCCCCCTCCTCGGGACTCAGCTCTTCTTTGAGAACCTTTACACCCTGTTCGACCACAACCTCCTTAATTACATCATCCATATAAGCCGGGGTAGTCAGCGATTGGGCAAGCTCCGTCATCCTGGTAACCTCCTCTTGGGGCGTTGGCCTCATAAAATATTGCACCGCTTCCCCATTATTGAGATGGGTTGTGATATCCTGCGGCTCTTTTTCATAGATATGTCCATCTACCGCACTGCGAAACAGCTCCTTTTCTACCGGAAAACCGCTTGACATTGTGTAAAAGCCCTGCGCTTTCTCCTCGCTGAGCAGATATTTGACAAATTCTTCCGCTATCTGAGGTTGTGCGCTTTTGCTGCTGACGCCCAGAACCATAAAGGGGACAAATACATGGTCTGCCTGCCCTGGCATCAAATCTACACATCCGTCCGACACTTTTTCATTTATCGCCAGCTCAAATCCATATTCCTTATGTCCACATAAACCAAAATTGGTGTTCCAATTTCCTTCCAACAACTCATAGTCTCCGTTAGAAAGATACATATTGCTCCAATCTTCCGTTTCATACTCTTCTATGTTGCTGTCATATTCGCCGTAGCCATTTTTCAATTTAATCAAAAAATCCTTTACCTTTGCCTCGTCCAAAGTCCCATCTTCCTTACGCCATGCCGCGCCACAGGTATACCAAAACTTTGCCACCACATTTTTAGGCCGCATATTCGTCATAGTGTCTTTACGCTCCATGAACTCATCAAAGCCTTCCCCAGGTGAATAGTACTTGCTGCCCGCTTGAATCATGGGAATATAAAACCTTGTGGGCACTGCGCACAACTGCCCCTTTTCATCCTCATAGGCATTGATAATATGCTCAAAGTAACTGCCGTCGCTCTCTTCTACCAGCGAGCGCAAATCTTTCAGCACACCTTTCTCAATATACGTTTGAACCGGCATTCCGTCTAACAGCAACAAATCCGGCCCATTGCCCGCCATAATTTCCGTCGTTAAAGTCTTTAAGGCGTCGGACACCGTCATTCCATTGTCCCGTGTAAGCGCCACCTGATAATTGACATACACATCCGGATGCTCTTTGCGGAAACGGTTGATGGTATCGCGAATTGTTTCATTTTCATAAAGAGAGTACATCTTCAGCTCTTTATCTGGTTTGGCCGGAAC
>CAJUTD010000041.1 GCA_910589635.1 uncultured Lachnospiraceae bacterium
AATCTCGCTGATTCTGCCCCATGCACGGTTTATCTCAATGCGAAAACATCCGTTATTTTCATTTATCAGAGTATCCGTAACCTTTACATAGAGTATCGTGCGCCTCTCGCTGTGCAGCAGCGGCACAAGCGCACGAAGATTTGTCAGGCGCACCATCATGCGCGAAGAAGTGAACCTTATCTTATTGACCGCACATCCAGTCTCTTTCAGCGCGTCGCGGCAAATACACTCCGCCTCTTCCCTGGATATACTATCCATAAGCAACAGTTCTTTGATTTCCGCCGTTTTCTGATCTGTGCCGCTCACGCTGTACAGCAGAATCCCACAAAGCTCCGGCTCTTTTGACAATCCACCGCCATGCTCTGAAGCCGGCTCTTTCAAAAGCAACGCGCCGCCATGCTCCGGCGCAAGCTCTTTCAGCAGGCGGAGGTAATAGCTTTCATCCCGTTTGATAAAAATTTCACACTTGTCTGCCAAAATCCGATTAGAAAACAGTGCCATCTCATGACAATCCTTTTCACCCGCACGTTTCCATCCTGCTTTGTACATACCGTTGACAGGCTCGTCTAAAGAAGCCGCCTTTAACAAATCCTTCCCAGCATCCACAGCAAAACACACGCCTCCCCTCTCAAGATAATCTTGACGGGGAAAAAACACAAATCCCTGCCCTCTGTAATATGCCGGATCGGCGGGAAGCAAAAAAGTAAACGGTATCTGGTTATGTTCCATATCCTGCAAAGCCCGTTCCATCACCTGTCCCATCTTCCCTTGTCGCCGATAACGCACATCCGTAGCTACAGCCACAATATAGGGTACTTCTCTGGTATTTCCATTAATTTTAAGTTCGTATGGATTCAAATGAATCATAACATGGAAGGCCCTGTCATTTCCAGCGCCTTCCATTACAATCACTTCATTATCTTTGGTTTTCCATTCGTAATAATAATCAATAAACTCCTTAGAGTCCTCGGGAAACGCAGCCTCATATAAGGCCCTGCTCGTCTGCTTCTCCCTCTGTTCCAAATAGCGTATACTGCTGCTTTTCAATTCGATGATCCTTGTCTGGCGCATCCGCCGCAAACCTCGCTTTTTCTATTATTCCTGTCTGACGCATCCGCCGCAAACCCCGCTTTTTCTATTATTCCTGTCTGGCGCATCCACCGCAGGCCTCACAATTCCCCGCGCTGTCATAGGCCGGCGCGCTCGCCTCATATAGGCCGGCTAACGCACAAATCGCCTGGGCAGAAATTCCTTCCTGCCTTCCGCTGAATCCAAGCCCCTCCTCCGTAGTCGCCTTGACATTGATCTGCTCTTCGGCAATGGACAGTACATCCGCAATATTGCGCTCCATCTGCGCAATGTAAGGCCGCAGTTTGGGTTTCTGGGCGATAATTGTGGCGTCAATATTTTCTACCACATATCCTTGCTGCTGCAAAAGCTCTGCTACATGAGCCAAAAGCTTCATACTTGAGATTCCCTTGTAAGCTTCGTCTGTATCCGGGAAATGCTTGCCGATATCGCCAAGCGCAGCCGCTCCCAGCAAGGCATCCATAATGGCATGCACCAGTACGTCGGCGTCCGAATGCCCCTCCAACCCTAAGCTGTGTGCAACTTCTACGCCGCCGAGAATCAATTTGCGGTTCTCGGCAAGCCTGTGCACATCATATCCAATTCCAACTCTCATATTTTATTTTCCTTCATATGTAATGAGGCTGTGCACATTATAACTGGCAAGTTTTTCCCTGCCTTTCAAACCGGCAAGCTCCATTACAAAACAAATCTTGACTACCTCGCCGCCAAGCTGCTCCACCAACTTAATAATCGCCTCTGTGGTGCCACCGGTAGCGATGAGGTCGTCAACAATGGCTACTTTCTGCCCTGGCTTGATTGCATCCTTATGCATCTCAATCACGGCGCTTCCGTATTCTAAATCATATTTCTCTGAAATGACTTCGCATGGCAGCTTTCCTTTCTTGCGCACAGGGATAAATCCCTTACGCGCCTCATAAGCCACCGGTACGCCAAAGATGAACCCCCTCGATTCAGGCCCGACAACAACATCATATTCTACATCTCTCAAGCTGTCCATCAGTCCGTCGATGGCAAGATGAAGTCCATCGGCATCCTGCAAAATACTGGTTACATCCCGGAAAATAATTCCTGGTTCGGGAAAATCCGGAATACTCCTCACATAGTCTTCCAATTTCTTCATTCGTTTATCCTCCTGTCCTCTCCTCTATCGGGAAAATAATTCCCTTACGCATTGCAATGCAGCTTCCACAGTGTCATCCATATCGTAATATTTGTATTGCCCAAGCCTGCCGCCAAAAAGCACATTTCCTTCCTGTTCGGCTAACTCTCTGTATTTCGCATATAGGGCAGCATTCCTCTCATCATTCATAGGATAATAAGGCTCGTCTCCCTTGAGCCAATTCTTAGGGTACTCGCGGGTAATTACCGTCTTAGGCTGCGTCCCATACTCAAAATGCTTATGCTCAATAATACGTGTATAGGGAATCTCGTATTCTGTGTAATTTACTACTGCATTCCCCTGATAATTCTCTTCATCCAATACTTCCGTCTCAAAACGCAGTGAACGGTATTCCAGCTCTCCAAAACAATAATCAAAATATTCGTCAATCATTCCCGTATAGACAACTGTTTCCGCCAAATCATGATACATCTGCTTCTTTTCCAGAAAATTCTCATTTAACCGCACTTCGGTTCCCTCTAACATCTTCTCCACCATTTTGGTATAACCACCGATAGGGATTCCCTGGTAAGCGTCATCAAAATAATTATTATCATAAGTGAACCGCACCGGCAAACGTTTGATGATAAATGCAGGCAGCTCATCCGCCCGTTTTCCCCACTGCTTTTCCGTATACCCTTTGACCAGCCGGGTATACACATCCGGCCCTACCAGGTTGATGGCCTGCTCCTCTAAATTCCCGGGACGTTCCACAGAATACTCTCGCTTCTGCTGCTCTATCTTCTCCCGAGCCTCCTTTGGCGTGGCAACACCCCACAGTTTATGGAACGTATTCATGTTAAACGGCAAATTATAAATTTCACCTTTATAATTTGCAACCGGAGAATTCGTATAACGGTTAAACTCCGCAAACTGATTCACATACTGCCAGACTTCTTTATTGGAGGTGTGAAAAATATGCGCCCCATATTCATGCACCTGAATTCCTTCTATCTCTCTTGTATAAATATTTCCAGCAATATGGCTGCGTTTATCTATTACAAGACAATGTTTGCCGGCTTTTTTCGCTTCCTGGGCAAAAACTGCGCCAAACAGACCCGCCCCGACAACTAAATAATCATATGTTTTCATTTATGGCTCCTTATTGTTGTTTTAAAGATTACATTTACAGTATAGTATAACCTTTTTTCTTATACAAGCTGTTTTTGATTTCCTTCGACACAAGACATCGGCGTTCTACATAAAATCCCGGCATTTTGCTAAGTTTCTTTCCATTTTCTTAGCACCTATTTCCCATGAAATTTGGTATAATACTGGTAGATATTTTATGCGGTAATAACGCGCGCAGACTGCCATATTAAATGATACCGAGGTGAATAAATGGAGGCTAACCATACACTAACTAATAGTACGACAGATTCACTGGAAAGACTACGGATGGAAAACTTTCTCTTAGTGGAGGAAAATAAGAAATTAACCGAAACCATAGACTGGATGCACGACACCATCTGGCGGCTTGTACGCACACAACGACCGGAAATCTAATCTTTTGTTTAGTCTTCCCTCTTGCGCACCAGAACGATCTTGGTGATTCCATTACTGGAATCATCTTTTCTGGTTTGCAGCTCTGGAAAAGATTCAATCAGTTTCCCAAATTTTGCAAATCCATAATTTCTACAATCAAAATCTGAATACATTCTCTGAATGATGTTTCCTAATTCCGACAGATACATCCAGCCGTCCTCATCTGAATTCTCATCCAACAAAGAAATTACCGTCTCCTTAATAGCGCGTAAATTTGTTATCGGCTGCGCGTCCTTAGGCTGCAATTCCTTTACAGGAAGCGCCTTTTCTGCCGGCACACACTTAATCTCCTGCCTTCTGCCCCGTTCCCCCACATTGCTCCTCTGGGACGGATGGTGATTCTTATAAAGCACATCAAGCGTCTTAAACTGCTCGCACGCACGCACAAAAGGCGTCGGCGTCTTGCTCTCGCCCATGCCGATGACACGCTTCCCAGATTCCCTCAGACGCATAGCAAGCTTCGTAAAATCACTGTCAGAAGAGACGATAATAAACCCATCCACATCATTTGTGTAAAGAATGTCCATGGCATCTATAATCATTGCCGAATCAGAAGAGTTCTTTCCAAATGTATAACTATACTGCTGGATTGGCGACAATGAATTTTCTAACAGCGAATCCTTCCAGGAATTCTTGGCTGTAGCTGTCCAGTCCCCATAAATCCTGCGGATTGTGATATTGCCCAAAGCCTGAGCCTCCTTCGTCACAATTCTGATATATTTGGAAGACACATTTTCCGCGTCAATCAATAGGGCATATTTATTTTCATCCCTCATTCTGTTACTCCTTTCAAAATATATCTTCTATTTTAACCTTCGAAATCATTATAATACTTTCTATTTGTGAAAACAACCAAAGAATTTTTCTTCCCTTTTTTGCACATACTAGCGGAAAAGTGAAAGGAGAATTTCTATGACTGATAAAGATACTGGCCGAAATCCAGGAAATACCTATGACGACGGAAATATCCCGGAAGTTGATTTGCCGGGCCGCACAGAAGGCCCTTCCGGGAAAAACCGCTATGGGGATGTGCCTATCGGCGATCCCAGCAATCACGGTGAAAATTCCTCCGGCGAAAGCAATCTAGTGTGGGTCACCCCTCCGGTATTGTTAGCGGAGGCAGGGGAAGCCATGCCAAATACAGCCAGCGGTATATAAGGAGGACATTATGGATAATATCTTAGAACAATTAGAAAAAAAACGTATTGTACCCGTGGTAGTCCTTCGCAACATTGCAGATGCCAAACCGCTGGCAAAAGCGCTTTGCGAGGGCGGACTGCCATGTGCAGAAATTACCTTCCGCACAGAAGCCGCTTTAGACTGCATCCAGATAATGTCCGAGGAGTTCCCAAAGATGCTTGTTGGCGCAGGAACTGTACTGACTACCGCACATGCCGACCAAGCCATGAAGGCAGGTGCAAAATTCATAGTCAGCCCCGGCTTCAACCCCACGGTAGTCAAACATTGTATCAAAAAGAAATATCCCATCATCCCGGGCGTCAACAATCCCAGCGACATAGAAGCCGCGCTTTCTTTCGGACTGACTTTTGTGAAATTTTTTCCGGCAGAGGCCTCTGGAGGCCTGGAAATGATAAAAGCGCTGTCCGCCCCCTACCCGCAGATGCGCTTTATGCCAACCGGTGGAATCACGCCGGAAAACCTGCATACTTACCTTGCATTTGAAAAGGTCGCGGCCTGCGGTGGCACTTGGATGGTAAAAGATGAATTGCTCAAATTACAGAATTTTGAGGAAGTAAAACGGCTGACTGAGGATGCCCTGAGAACCATCCGCAGCTAACAGCGGTATTTGAAAAAGGAGAATCACTATGACAGCAAAAAAAGTAGTTACTTTCGGTGAGCTGATGCTTAGGCTTGCACCGGAGGGCTATCAGCGCTTTGTGCAGGCGGATACCTTGGGAGCCACCTTTGGCGGCGGCGAAGCAAACGTCTGCGTTTCACTGGCAAATTACGGCTTTCACGCAGTATTCGTCTCTCGCCTGCCTTCCCATGAAATCGGACAGGCAGGCGTCAATGCTCTCCGTAAATACGGAGTGGACACTTCTAACATTGCAAGAGGCGGCGACCGTATCGGCATTTATTATTTGGAGAAAGGAGCCTCCCAAAGACCTTCCAAGGTCATCTATGACCGCGCAGGCTCCTCGCTCTACAATGCCTCCGCCGAAGATTTCTGTTGGCGGGAAATTTTTGCCGGTGCAGACTGGTTTCATTTTACGGGCATCACACCTGCCCTCAACGACACACTTGCCGACCTGTGCCTGGCAGCCTGCAAAGCGGCAAAGGAAGCCGGCGTCACTGTATCCTGCGATCTGAATTACAGAGGGAAATTGTGGAGCCGGGAAAAGGCCGGACAAGTGATGGGAAACCTCTGTCAATATGTAGACGTGTGCATTGCCAACGAAGAAGACGCAGCCGACACCTTCGGCATCAAATCTTCCGATACAAACATTACTGCCGGGGTTCTCAACCATGAGGGCTACAAAGACGTGGCAGAGCAGATGAAAGATCGTTTCGGCTTCTCCAAAATCGCTTTCACCCTGCGGGAATCAATTTCCGCAAACGACAATAACTGGTCCGCCATGCTTTATGACGGCACAGACTGCTACTTCAGCAAAAAGTACCATATGCACATCGTGGATCGCGTCGGCGGAGGAGACAGTTTTGGCGGCGGTTTGATTGCCGCAACATTAATGGGCTATGACGGCCAAAAAACCATTGATTTCGCCGTGGCAGCCTCCTGCCTCAAACACTCCATAGAAGGAGATTTCAATCTAGTCTCCATAGACGAAGTGCAAAAACTTGCCGGCGGCGACGCCTCCGGGCGGGTGCAGCGGTAACAGCCGGTCAACCATATCCTGCCAAAGATTTGAATAGGATGCGGCTAACTATATCCTTTTTAACGCCTGGATCGCGATTCAGCTAACCATGCCTCCGATCATGCCGGACGCGGTACAGAGTATTAAGGTTGTAAAAAATCGGGATAATTCCATATTAATTCCCTTTTGAAACAGGATGGAGCCTAGGACCAAAATCAGGAAATAGGCTCCGCCCATCACCATACCCCAGAAAAATCGCCTTGTCTTCATCACTTTCCCGATCAGAAAACCTCCCAAAAAACCAGAAAGAACATAGATTACCACAATGCCCACTGACACTATACTCTCACTGAGCTGCATTTTATAAAGCATGGCTGACAACGCCAAAAGCAACACGCCCGTCACCAGGTACATGGCAAGCAGGATTTTTAAAATTGTCAGCGGCGACACCCGGATTTTCTTTTCCCCCTGCGCCTGAACTTGTTTTTTTCTTGGATGATTCCTTTCCATCTCCTCTTCCTCCCTTTTGATTATCTATGACAGAATGTCCATTGATACATTCTATTCTTCCCTCTTTGAAACTATTCCTTGCAAAAATCCTCTTCTTCCTATATATTATTTATATCAGTTCAGAACCTCACGGAAATATATTTCCAGGCCTTTTCATTTATTTTGCCATCATATCGGCATATCTGCGGCTTAGGTTTTGGACGGCACCATATATTTATCAATTTTAATGCTTACCGAAAGGAGCGATATACTTGGACTCAGGCGAAGCCATTCAACTATTATTTATTATTCTTTTATTGACTTTATCTGCATTTTTCTCCTCCGCGGAGACAGCTCTGACAACATTCAACAGAATCCGCATTGGCAACCTTGCCAGCGAGGGCGACAAGCGTGCCCAGCGTGTATTGGAAGTCACCAGCAACCCTAACAAAATGCTCAGCGCCATTTTGATTGGCAATAATGTCGTAAACCTGTCGGCGTCCTCCCTGGCAACTGCACTGGCAATCCAGATTTTTGGCAATGCCGGAGCGGGAATCGCCACCGGAACCCTCACCGTTCTTGTTTTAATTTTCGGCGAGATTTCCCCCAAGACGCTTGCCACCATCAATGCCGATAAAATTGCCCTCAATTATTCCGGCGTTATTCTGTTGCTAATGAAGATTCTTACCCCTGTGATTTTCATTATCAATAAATTATCCATGGGATTTATGATATTGTTAAGAGTCAACGTGGCGGACGGACAAAATGCCCTCACAGAAGCAGAGCTGCGGACAATTGTCGATGTCGGTCATAAAGAAGGCGTCATTGAACATGAAGAACATGAAATGATTAACAATGTGTTCGATTTCGGAGATTCCCAGGCCAAAGAAATCATGGTTCCCAGAATTGACATGACGTTTGCGGATATCAATAGCAGTTACGATGAATTAATCGAAATATTCCGTGCAGATAAATTTACCCGCCTGCCAATCTATGAAAACTCCACAGACAACGTCATTGGCACAGTCAACATGAAAGACCTGCTTCTCTATGAGGCCAGCCGGGAAAACTTTTCGGTGCACGATATTTTACGCAAACCTTATTACACTTATGAACACAAGAAAACGATTGACCTGTTAATCGAAATGAAAAAATCTTCCTTCAATATCGCTATCGTACTGGACGAATACGGCGTCACTGCCGGGTTGATAACGTTGGAAGATATCTTAGAGGAAATTGTAGGCGAAATTCGCGATGAATACGATATGGACGAGGAGGATCCCATTCAGAAATTAGGGGAACGTGAATACTTAGTGCAGGGCACGATGAATTTAGAAGACTTGTGCAACCTACTAGGTTTATCTCTCTCCTCTGAGGATTACGATACGGTAGGCGGTTACATGATTGAATTGTTAGACCACCTTCCTGAGACCGGAGAATCCATTGTCACGCCGGAAAATGTCTTTCTGCGCGTAGAAGACACAGATAAAAACCGCATCAACAAGTTATTCTTACGGCTGCCAGATGACAAAGAAGAAGAGAAATTATAAATCGTTTCATGCTCTACAAAAAGGGAGGAGGCTCGCATAGAGCCTCCTTATAATTTATCGCTGTCTTACAGTTTCCAAATATCTTTATTGTATTCCTCAATCGTCCTATCGGAGGAGAAGAATCCTGCCTTCGCCGTATTTACAAGCATTTTTTTTGCCCAAGAATTACGTTCTTCATAATCCTTGTAGATTTCTTCTTTCTTAGCCGCATAATCTTTGTAATCCAACAGCGTCATAAACCAGTCTTTATTCAAAAGTTCCTTGTATAGACGTTCCAAGTTTTCTTTCTGCCCAACTTTAAGCATCGCGTCACTGACGATAAAGTCAACTGCTTCCTTGATATCTTCATCTTCCTCATAGTATTCTTTGGAAACATAATCAGCCTTCTCATAATGCTCGATAACCGTATCGGAGCTCTCACCGAAAATATAGATATTGTCTTCTCCAACCAGGTCTGCAATCTCCACATTCGCACCATCCATTGTTCCCAGTGTCACTGCGCCATTGAGCATAAATTTCATATTTCCGGTTCCAGACGCCTCTTTGCTCGCCAGGGAAATCTGTTCAGAGATATCACACGCAGGTATGAGCTTCTCCGCTTTTGTTACATTGTAATTTTCCACCATAACTACTTTCAGATATGGGCTGACCTCGGGATCATTGTTAATAATCTCCTGCAAACATAAAATTAAATGAATGATGTCTTTGGCAATCACATACGCCGGAGCTGCTTTCGCACCGAAAATTACCGTGATTGGCGTGGAAATCTTCTTGCCTTTCTTAATCTCCAGATATTTATGGATGACATATAACGCGTTCATCTGCTGGCGTTTGTACTCGTGGAGACGCTTAATCTGGATATCGAAAATAGAATTTTCGTCAATCTCCACGCCCTGGACTGCCTTGAGGTATGCGGCAAGGGCGCGCTTATTATTCTGTTTAATCTCCAGCAGTTTATTTAAAACCTTATCATCATCCGCAAATTTAAGCAGTTTTTCCAGTTCGTTTGCATCCTTGTGCCAGCCGGTTCCGATTACTTCATCCAGATAGTGGCTAAGGCCTTTGTTGCAGTGCATCAGCCAGCGGCGGAACGTAATGCCGTTCGTCTTGTTGTTAAATTTATCAGGATAGATTTTATAAAAGTTATTTAACTCGTTTTTCTTTAATATTTCTGTGTGCAGATAAGCCACGCCGTTGACACTATAGCCATAATGAATATCCATATGAGCCATATGCACGCGGTCCGTATCGTCAATGATGGCAACGGATTTATCGTCAAATTTCTCTTTGACAATCGTATCAAGTTCCCGGATAATCGGCATCAGCTGGGGAACTACTTTGTTGAGGTAATCCATCGGCCATTTCTCTAATGCCTCGGCAAGTATCGTGTGATTGGTATACGCACAGGTCTTTGAGACAATATCAATTGCCTTCTCCATGCGGATTCCTTTCTCCATCAGAAGACGGATCAATTCTGGGATTACCATGCTGGGATGCGTATCATTGATCTGTATTGCAGCGTAATCCGGCAAATCATAAAGCGTAGACCCCTTCTCCTCACACTCTTCTAAGATTAAGCGCGCCGCATTGCTCACCATGAAATACTGCTGGTACACGCGCAACAATCTTCCTGCATCATCGGAATCGTCCGGGTATAAAAAGAGCGTAAGGTTTTTGCAAATGTCCTCTTTGTTGAAATCAATGCCATCGCTCACTAAACTCTCATCTACCGTCTCAATATCAAACAAATGCAGTTTGTTCGTACGGTTATCAAACCCCGTCACATCCAAATCATACATTCTGGACTGCGCCGTAAAACCGCCAAACTGAATAGGATATGTCACGTCCGTCTTCGTCAGCCAGCTCTCTTTCTCTATCCAGGGATTCTTATTTTCTTTCTGTAAATGATTTTCAAATGTCTGCAAGAAAAGACCGAAATGATAGTTAAGCCCAATTCCATCTCCATTTAAACCGAGGGTCGCCATGGAATCCAGAAAACATGCCGCCAAACGTCCCAGTCCGCCATTTCCCAAAGACGGCTCCGGCTCTACTTCCTCAATCAGATTAATGTCCTTCCCATACTGTGCAAGCATCTTTGCCACTTCGTCGTAAATACCCAGATTAATCAAGTTATTGGACAACAATTTACCAATCAAAAACTCCGCAGAAATATAATATATTTTCTTCTTGCCCTTATTACTCTCCTTCTCTTTCGCCAAATCCTTGACAATTCCCAACAGCCCATAATAAAGCTGTTCATCCGTACAGGCTGCAATATTGTTGCAACATTTCTTTTCCAGTAATTCCCTTACATTCAAACTCATCTTTTCCTCCATTCTCCTTAAACGGTCCACAGGGAAGCATACTATGCCATATTGATTAGCGTTCCCTCATTTCTGTTATTTATAAGTATATGATTTATTGCCATAATTTTCTTGCAATATGATAGCAAAAAGTAGTACAATACTATCAAATATTGACCTAAGGAGGGACCCACGCAGTGGGAGGATGCCTTAGGTCTCTTACAATAAACAATAACTTATATTGACCTAAGGAGGGTGCTCATGAATATACACGAATACGAATGCTCACAGGAGACAAAACCTCATGGGCACGATAACTTCCCTTTTGATATCTACCTGTGTAGCATCCCCATGGATTTTAGCATTGTACCCACTCATTGGCACAATGCTATGGAAATCATTTACATCAAAAAAGGACGCGGCATCATCAATGTTGATCTGGCTCCCTTTCTAGTTTCTGAGGGAGATATCGTTGTTGTGCCGCCGGGACAGCTCCACTCTATTGAACAGCAATCAGATTATTCCATGGAGTACGAAAATATTATCTTTAAGCTCTCTATGTTGATGACACCTCAGGAGGATATCTGCACCGAAGAATTTTTCCAGCCTCTGAAACACGGAAAAGCTCTCCCCGACACCCACTACACGAAAAGCTCTCCTTTATACCCGGCTCTTTCCGGCTGCCTTAACGCCATAGACTGCATTTGTCGGGATTTTCCTTATGGATATCAGCTCGCCATCAAAGGCCAGCTTTTTTCCTTTTTCTATGAGCTTTCCAAGTCCTTTCACAGTGCGGCTGCCCATGGAACTAACAAGTCGCTCGACCGTTTGAAGGGGCTTCTTAAATATGTAGAAACAAATTACCGGGAGAAAATATCGATTGCTGACGCCGCAAGAATCTGTGGTTTCAGCCAGTCACATTTTATGAAATTTTTTAAAGCTAGTATGGGGGTATCTTTTACCGACTATCTGAACGATTACCGCATCACCATGGCTGCGCGGCTTTTGGGTTCATCTTCCGACACGGTAGTTAATATTGCTTCTGAGACGGGATTTGAGAATCTGTCTTATTTTAATCGGGTGTTTAAGCGGAAATTCCAGTGTACTCCTAGGGAGTTCCGCAGGAAGTAGGGGTGTGGGGATACTTTTTTAACTCTTCCATAAGTTTCCACAAATTACAACCTATATTGTCTACAAGTTCATTTTCATCTCCGGGAAATTTTTTTGCCTGCTCAATTGCTTTATCTATGTAAGGCATATATTTTCTTGCAAAACTTATATTGCTTTTCCCATGATGCGCTCTATCAGAAACCTCTTTACTCACAAAAGTATGACGTTTTGACACTGATTCATTCTCTTTAATCTCATCCAGCCGTTCACCAAATTCTTTCTCTATGTTGGCCAAATGCATGAGAAGCCAAAACTCAAAACATGGATTCGCAATATAACATTTATATCCCTTATCTTTACAATGATTAATACACTCAGACATATTAGCTTCCGAATGGGTATGTTTGTCTCTATCAATCAGCACGGCGAATTCATCCAATTCTCTATTATATTTTTTCAAATATTTACGATAATTGATATCATATCCTATCTTTTTCAATTCTGTGACAAATGCATTTCTCTGTCTTCTTGGTAAATTTTCAGGATTCTCCAGATATTGTTTAATAAATTCTACCGAATACGTCTCCCTAAATTGATTCGATATTTCTTCTAAGAAATCATCTTCATCCTGCTCTCTGAGCCTGATGTATTCTTCCAGCAATTCAATCACCTGCTGTGGCGCGCTGTTCGTATCTTTTCTCCCCCTGCCCAAAACCTCAACATCCACTTTCGCATTGATGCCTATTTTCACTCTATATTTTGATACGCCATCAAAATATTCTTTCTCCGTCTCGTTCCCTTCTACTGACAGGAAGACCCTTTTCTCCACAATTTCTTTCTCATCATCATCTTCTCTGTCGTATGCTGCCGACATTAACCTAAATTGATTATGCATTTTTCCCCTCCAAAATCCTATCGTCAAATACCGGAATTGCCTCGTAACGCCCCAGCAAATATTCTTTGTCTATTACTTTATCATAACGCTCCTTAAAACGGTTTAACGAGTAAATTTCAGAACTATGGTCTTCCATTCTATTTACAAACCAGATTTCATCCTGTCTAACTAAATCTAAGTCCAACAAATTAGAATCATGTGTCGTTGCAATTATCTGACATTCATCTCCCTCTGTTATTCGATAAAACAGTTCCAGAAATTTTCGGATAAGGTTCGTGTGAAGGCTTCGATCAATTTCGTCAATAAAAATTACACTATTTCCATTATGCTCATAAAATAAGGGTATAAGGTCAAACAACCGCTGTGTCCCATCCGATTCCTCCTGATAATCAAAAAGTTCACGGTCATTGCCATGATTTTGCATCATCCTTGTTGTGATAATATTTCCCTCCTTATCTTTACGCAAGGAATACATCTGGTTATTCACTTTGAACATCACAGATTCTTCCTGAATATCATTGGAAATCCTGATTTTTATTTTTTCTGCCTCCTCTCTGGGAATACCTTCAAAAATTTTATCAAACTCCACATAGCCTGATTTTGATTGCACAGATTCGATTCCTGTATCAAAATATTTTAATACTCGAGAAAATAATTCCCTAATTGCCTCATCTTCCACCATCTGATTTAATCTACTGTATTGGCTGGTAGGGAATATTATAATTATACTTTGAAACCAAAGAAATACATCAAGAATTTCCATGAAAATCCCAGGCTTCCCATTACTTCTTTCAGCTACATCACTCAAGATGCTTTTTTTCTTCATAGTATCAGAGATATCTCCACCGAAATCTTCCAAATAAAATTTCCATCTGGTTCTTTCTTCCGAATTCTTTAATTTGATTTCGCTCTCTGTATACTGTACGCCCTTCTCATCAACATTCCGATTAAAAATATAAGTCTCGGCGCCACTCTTCTCTATACGGACCAACCATTCGGAAAGTATTTCTCTTTCCACATATGATATGGCAATCCCATAAGAATATTCTTTGCCTGACTGCGTAATAAGCCGATACTCAAATACAGCCGGCGTTTCATAACCAGCCCCGCCAATCCGAAAATATTTTTTATTTAGATCAACAGAATCCAGGCCATCCAATATAATATCCCTTGAAAAATCAATTGCTCTGATTAAATTACTCTTCCCCCCTGCATTGGCTCCATAAATTAGCCCTGTTTTTAAAATTTTTTTGCCATTGCCATTTAGGATATGTTCTTTGTGTCTGACAACCTTTGAGGCCATCATTGAAATCGTCTGTGTCGTTTTAAAAGATAAAAAATTACTTACTGAAAAGCCTAAAAACATTTTTCTGCTCTCTTTCTTTTTCATTATAATAAATTTATTATATTGTGAATAATTCTCTTTTGTCAACATTTATATGCATTCTTGCCTAATTTATTGTCTTATAAATGAATTATTTTCTCATCTTATTTTCTGCATAACTTTTTTCTCACATTTCATATAAGAACAGAAACTTCCTTATCTGCCACAAAGCTCTGCAAGTAACGCAAAACCCCACTTCCATTATGTACATTCCATAACAAGAAGTGAGGTTCTGTAATAGTCACGCTAGAAACAAATCTATTATGAGTCGTATAAATGTTTTATAAACTAATTACTTATAGCAAACAATCTTGCCAAAATCAGCCTTGAGGGATGCTCCGCCAACAAGTCCGCCGTCAATGTCCGGTTTAGAGAAAAGCTCTGCTGCATTGCCGGCATTCACAGAACCGCCGTACTGAATGCGGATAGATTCTGCGGTAGCCTCATCATAAACCTCTTTGATGCAAGCGCGGATTGCTGCACATACTTCTTCTGCCTGGTCGGAAGTTGCTGTCTCGCCAGTTCCAATTGCCCAGATTGGCTCATACGCGATTACTGCTGTCTTAGCCTGATCTGCGGTTACATTTTGGAATGCAATCTTAATCTGCATACGAATCCAGTCGATGTAAATACCCTGTTTTCTCTGTGTCAAAGTCTCTCCACAGCAGATAATCGGTGTAATACCATGCTCAAATGCCTTAAGCACTTTCTTATTTACAGTCTCATCTGTCTCTGCAAAATATTCTCTTCTCTCAGAATGCCCAATAATGACATATTTCACACCGGCATCGGTCAGCATATTAGGAGCGATTTCTCCTGTGTATGCACCGCTCTCCTCATAATACATATTCTCTGCGCCAATGTTGATGTTGGAACCTTTTGCAGCCTCCATTGCCGGAATGATGTCGATTGCCGGTACACAGAATACTACGTCAACCTCATCATTAGCAACTAAAGGTTTTAACTCATTCACCAAAGCTACTGCCTCGCTCGGTGTCTTATTCATTTTCCAGTTTCCTGCAATAATTTTCTTTCTTGCCATGTTCTTATCCTCTTTTTCTATTTTATTATTTACTTGCCAATCGCTAAGCAAACGATGATTTAATCAACGTTTCCCCTATGTCCTTAGTACAAAGTGGGCAAGCCCGCATCAACTTCCTAAATCCCGCATTCATGAGGGCGCTGGACATCCGGGGGATGTCCGTTTAACGCGGACCGAAGCGAAGCGTAGACCTTGGACGATTTGCTGCGCCATGGGCATTCAGCTCTGCTGAAATTTCCTTTTGCCCATGTGCGCATCTTAAACAACGAATAAATAGATGAAAGCTATTTATTTGTTGCTGCTGCTACTCCCGGAAGCTCTTTGCCCTCTAAGAATTCCAGAGAAGCTCCGCCGCCCGTGGAAATGTGGCTCATCTTATCGCCAAATCCCAACTGATTTACTGCTGCTGCGGAATCTCCACCGCCGATAATTGTGGTAGCATCTGTCTCTGCCAATGCTTTGGCAACTGCAATTGTTCCTGTTGCAAGTGTCGGGTTCTCAAATACACCCATCGGTCCATTCCATACCACCGTTTTTGCAGATTTCACAGCGTCTGCAAACATCTCTGCCGTCTTAGGTCCGATATCGCATCCTTCACGGTCTGCCGGCATCTTGTCAGAATCATAAACTTCTACTTCAACCGGCGCGTCGATCGGATTAGGGAAATCAGTGATAGTTGCAGAATCAACTGGTAACAGTAATTTCTTGCCAAGCTTCTCAGCCTTAGCAATCATTTCCTTACAGTAATCAAGTTTACTGTCATCTACCAGGGACTTTCCAATTTCATTGCCCTGTGCCTTTAAGAACGTATAAGCCATTCCACCTCCGATAATCAAGGTGTCGCATTTCTCAAGCAAGTTAGAGATAACATTCAATTTATCCGCAACCTTTGCTCCACCTAAAATTGCTACGAAAGGCCTTACCGGATTCTCTACTGCATTACCCAGGAAATCAATTTCTTTCTGCATCAGGTAGCCAACAGCCGCCGTGTCAACTAACTCAGAAACACCTACGTTAGAACAGTGTGCTCTGTGGGCTGTTCCGAATGCATCATTTACAAAAATGTCACAAAGAGAAGCCAAATCCTTGGAGAACGCCTCTCCGTTCTTGGTCTCTTCTACTCTGTAACGTGTATTCTCAAGCAAGATTACCTCGCCGTCTTTCATAGCCTCAACCGCTGCCTTAGCATTTGGTCCAACTACCTCAGGGTCTGCTGCAAATTTTACTTCTTGTCCCAACAGCTCTGTCAATCTTGCTGCCACAGGAGCAAGAGACAATTCCGGTTTAGGCTCTCCCTTAGGCTTGCCAAGATGGGAACAGAGAATTACTTTGCCACCGTCTGCAATCAATTTCTTAATGGTAGGCAATGCTGCAACCAGACGATTCTCGTCTGTAATTTTACCTTCTTTCAAAGGTACGTTGAAATCGCATCTGCAAAGTACGCGTTTTCCACTTACATTGATATCATCTACTGAAACTTTATTCAAAGCCATTTTTATTTCCTCCTAAAAATAATTATTGTATTATATCAAAGAAACACCATGCTCTTTTTGAACAAAGTGGGCAAGCCCACTTCAACTCCCCTACCCCTCAATCCCCCAGGGCTGCACACTTTGCCGCGCCGAGTGCAGATTTGTCCTAAGGGGTACCGGGCTTACCTGGGGGATGCCTTAGGACGGTTAGCTTTAGCGACATATTTCCTTTTGCACGAGTGCGCATATTATTATTTTATCTTATAGGAAATTCGTAGAAATTTCCTATAAGATAAAATAAGGCCCGGTCCAAAAAAGACCGGACCCTTTCTGAGTCTTAATATCAATATGATTAAACAGGTTATCCACTCAACTAGCACGCCGGTGTCACTTACGGTTCACTGCCGCTAAGTCTCGGGAACGGCTTTTTCACTAACTTGAGGCTGCGCCTATGGCTTGCCTTCACTAAGTATTTGATGCCTCACTGCCTATGCTAACTCACTGAAATACTTGATTGTACGAACCATCTGGCTGGTGTAGCTGTTCTCGTTATCATACCAGGAAACAACCTGTACTTCGTATAAGTCGTCAGAAACCTTGGAAACCATGGTCTGAGTTGCATCGAACAGAGAACCAAATCTCATTCCTACGATATCGGAAGAAACAATCTCATCCTCATTGTAACCGAAGGACTCGTTAGCTGCTGCCTTCATAGCTGCGTTGATACCGTCAACAGTTACATCATTACCCTTAACAACTGCTGTTAAAATAGTAGTAGAACCTGTCGGGGTCGGTACACGCTGTGCAGAACCGATTAACTTGCCGTTCAATTCAGGAATAACTAAGCCGATTGCTTTTGCTGCGCCTGTGCTGTTCGGAACAATATTAACTGCTGCAGCACGAGATCTTCTCAAATCGCCTTTTCTCTGAGGTCCATCTAACGTCATCTGATCGCCTGTGTATGCATGGATGGTGCACATGATACCGGACTGGATTGCTGCATATTTGTTCAAAGCATCAGCCATAGGAGCCAGGCAGTTTGTTGTACAGGAAGCTGCGGAAATGATAGTATCATCAGCTTTCAATGTATCGTGGTTTGTATTGAAAACAATAGTAGGAAGGTCGTTGCCTGCCGGAGCAGAGATAACAACTTTACGTGCACCAGCGTTGATATGAGCCTGTGCTTTGTCCTTGGAAGTGTAGAATCCGGAGCACTCCAGAACAACGTCAACCTTCAAGTCTCCCCATGGGCAGTTATTTGCATCCGGGAAAGCGTAGATTTTAATTTCTTTTCCATCAACTGTAATGGAATCTTCGCCTGCTGTTACCTTGTCTGCTAATTCATACTTACCCTGAGATGAATCATACTTCAACAGATGTGCTAACATTTTCGGGCTTGTTAAATCGTTGATTGCTACTACTTCGTATCCCTCTGCACCAAACATCTGTCTGAATGCTAAACGGCCGATACGTCCAAAACCATTAATTGCTACTCTTACTGACATGATAATTCCTCCTAATTTTGAATGAATTTGGTATTTCCTTGGATATATTACCCAACTTGTCTCTATTCTAACTAATTTCATGCAAAAATTCAAGGGGCTTTTTCAACTTTGTTAAAGTTTTATCATCAATTTGTTACTGTTCTAAAGTTTCGGAAACCTTGGGGGGAAATTTTAACAAATAAGGCTGTGGCACGAAGCAATCTATATAGGTTTCATCCGTTCAAAAGGTTTCCATAGCAAAGCAATGGAAACAACATGCACAAAAAATTACTCTGGGAAGCTAGCTTCCCAAGATAATTTTTGTGCATTCTGTCTTTGCCGCATAAGCGGCAAGACCTTTTGAACGAGTAAATATATTAGTGCGACAGCCCCACGGGTGAAAACTTTATTGATTGCTTCGTGCCACAGCCCCCCTGATAAATATTTTCTTTTGACAAAGCCATAAATCTGTTCTATGATTATCTGGTAACTCTTTCAGACGGCAGAGAAACTAAAAATCTTATTTGTTTCTTTAACATGTCTGATAATTTCTGGACTTGTTGTTTACTATTTTTTAATTGGGAGGCGTTTTATGCTTTGGGACACACATATGCACACGCATTTTTCTGTTGACAGCGAAGCGGACACCGAGGAAATGATAGCGGCTTCCATAAATGCCGGTGTTACCGGCATTTGCTTTACCGATCACTTGGATCTTGAAGAGACACAGACTACGCCTGACCTCTTCCCGCTTGACATCCCGGCATATTTTAAGGAAATAAAACGTTTACAGAAGCAGTTTCAAGATAAATTCCCTATATATATCGGTGTAGAAATTGGCTTACAAACATATCTGAAAGATTTGCTGCCGCAAATCATCCGGGAATACCCGTTTGATTTCGTCATCGGCTCCTCTCACTGGATAAACGGGGAAGACCCTTATTATCCAGAATATTTTGTGGGCAAAATCGAAGACCAAGCATACCGGGAATACTTTGAATCTATTTTAGAAAATCTTGCTGTTTTTGACTGCTTTGATGTTTACGGACACCTTGACTATATCGTGCGCTACGGTCCGAACACTAATCAATATTATTCCTACGAAAAATTTGCGGATGTAATTGATGAAATCCTACGAGTTCTCATTCAGAGAGGTAAGGGCATTGAAATCAATACGGGAGGCTTTAAATACGGTCTTGGGCACCCTAACCCAACAGAAGCAATTCTCAAACGTTACCGGGAAATGGGGGGGGAAATCATTACGATAGGAGCCGATGCCCACAAACCGGAGCATGTGGCATACGATTTCAGAAAGGTAACGAATATTTTAGAAGACGCCGGATTTCATTATTTTACAGTTTTCTGTAAGCGAAAGCCTATATTTTATCCTTTATAATTCATTCACTTTGATAGCGTATATCAATGCAAGTGAAAAATTTTAAATTTTTCTTGCATTCTATCTTAGATGTGTTATAATGAATACAATCAGCGCAGATATGGTTCATCGGTAGAACACCAGCTTCCCAAGCTGGAAAGGCGGGTTCGACTCCCGTTATCTGCTTATATTTAACCGCCTATTTTTAGGTGGTTTTGGTTTTTCATGACGAAATATGTTGAAAAGCCCTGCCGGTGCACACCGGAATTATCATTTCTTTAAACTCATGTTGAATTTCATGTAGATTTTACAACTCTTGAAATTAGAAATTCAATCTTTCTTTATACCCATCCTGACAATTGCATAGACTTTATACCCTGTATATGCTATAATTTTCGCACAGAAACAAGTAATAGCATTTGTTACCCATTTCCATAATATCACTGCCAAAGGAGGCGATAGCATGGCATTGACAAATGAAGATATACAGGCGATCGCACAGTTGATCCAACCATTGAGAGCCGACATGCAGAACATGAAAGACAGCATGCAGAACATGAAGGACGACATGCAGAACATGAAAGACAGCATGCAGAACATGAAGGACGACATACAAACTATAAACGATAATATGCAAGCCTCATCCAACCGTGTGACAAACATACAATTAACGCTTGAAAACCAGACAAATCATAATATTCAGTTGCTCGCTGAAAATCACCTAAATCTCGTAGACAAATTGAACTCGGCCATCAAAGTACAGGATAAATCTCTCTTACTTGAAGTCCAAGTTTCCGGGCTGAGATACAGAATTGAAGCTCTTGAGAAAGAATTTTCAGAGCTTAAACCACAGATGACTTAGTATATAGAATGGGTATAAAGTCTATGGAGTTGTCAGTCTACCCACTACCCCAAAAGCGCCTGGAAATTCATCTTCCCAGGCGCTTTCTGGCTAGAGCGATTTCATTGCCAAATGTAACAAAAACTTTTTCATACTAAGTCATAGGTAAAATGGGTAAATAATTTTATACTCTTACCCGCGTCACGGCTCCAATGTCGCAACTTTTCTGCCGTCTGCCAGACTGTACTCTTCCACCAGTCCTTTCTCCAGAAACAGGAAAAACCGCTCTCCAATATAGGTCCCTCTAACATCATAGCCATACCGCTCATAATCGCTGCAATCAATTTCCATAACCTTGCAAAACTCACCGCCCTCAAACTTAAAAAGCATATATACGGTCCTGCTGCCATCACCATCATAATTATCTGCCCAAAAACCAAACAGATTCTTCTTCGTATCAATCAGCACTGCTTTGTAGTCATAAAGCGCCTCCGAATAATCAAATTCTGATAAGAGCATCTTAGACTGTTCTTTCACATCTTGGGGGTTGGAAATGTCAAACATGGACAATTTCATGCACTCTGTCGCTCCAGTCTCCTCGTCCGCCTCCATACCAATCCCAAGAAGTAAATTATCTGCATAGAAATGGAGATATTCAGAAAATCCGCTGATTTTCAGTTCTCCCAAAATCTTAGGTTCCCTGGGGTTGGACAAATCTACAGAAAACAACGGATCCGTCTCCCGGAATGTAACAAAATAACCGGCATTTCCCATAAATCTTGCAGAGTATATGCGCTCATCCGGTGCAAGGTCTTCAATTTTACCTACGGTTTTTAAATTGGAATCCAGCACATAAAGGCTGTTCGTAGTCTTAGAATCAACTTCGTCATACCCGAGGAACTCTCCCGATATGTCGTCTATTACCTTTGTAACATTCTGGGACTGCACGGTAGTAACCAGGCGCAAATATCCGTCATACTCGTTCAGCGCCATATCATCCCTCAGCGTTCCTTTGACTTTACCCATGGCCTCCTTGCGCATTTTCCCATCTTTGTAGGAGAAACGATACAGGGTAGTACTGTCCGACTTATTGCCCTCCTCGTTGTAGGAAACATACTGCGTATCTGCAAGATAAATATTCTCCCGGCTCACATAAAGTCTGTCCGCCGACGCCACTAATGCCCGCGTATCTGTAAATGTATCAGGATGCGTCATATCCACAGACGCCATCACCAGATAAGACGCTGTATTGCTCCCTTCTGGAAGCGTAATCTTATCTTCTGGCATAGGCTTGCCGTCCATCATAGGGACATACGCTTTCAAGTCATCCTCTTTTTCCGGTTTGCTGGTGTCACAGAGGGCAAAAAAGTACAGATACCCGCCGGAAATTCTTGAATCAAGATAACTTCCTTTGACAGTAAACGTATGGTATTCCTGAGGAGATGTGCGATCAGAGATATCATAAACATGAATTCTGCAATAAGAATAACCAGATTCTAAAACTGTATCGGTAACTTCCATATCTGCACTCATCTCCTCCACCCCGCTGTCGCCGCTCATCGCCCAGCCAGGCTCTAAGACTACCAGTTTGTCTTCCCAGACATAAATATTCTGGACCATTTCAAAGTTACCGACCATCGAAGCTTCCTTCAACCCATCCTTGGTGTCAACAATCCTTACTGAGTAACCCATATTACTTTCCTTCCGTTCGACTACCCGGTAAAGATATCTCCCATCATTCTTAATAATATCGGCTTCCTCTACTGCCTCCTCCTGCTGGTTTGTCTTTCCATAATCCTCAGCGCCGTCTTCTTTCTTTCCAACCTCTTCCTCGGAAGCCACATTTTCCGACATATCCGAATCATCAACGCCCTTATCAAGAACAGTCTCATTTATCTCGCCTGCTGAATATGACGTATCACTGGCAGCTGCATCCATTGCCGCATCATCTACGGCCTCACCGCCAGTACTGGCAACTCCATCTGCGGCTGCATCATCCATCACGGCATCTATTGCACTCTCTGTTGTCTCCATTCGGTAAAGCTCTTCCTGCTCACTCCAGTACTTGCCAAACGACTGATACAATTTCGCATACGTTGTCCCCTCCTGTAACTGTCCTTCCTCTATGCCCGCATCCTCCGCCGCAGCGGCATCATCTGCTGCTTCCTCTTTCAGAGCCATATCCTCTCCATAGCGAGAGGTATCTCCTCCTATATTTCTTGCTGTTGCAAATAAGATCAATACCAGACAGGCAGCCGCCACAAATGTGCCACACCACCAGCCAATATGTTTCACCCGCTTTCCCGCTGGCCTCTTCTTTACCTCATTCTCCCGCTCCTCGATAGGCTCCTCAGTTTTTCCTTCCTCCTGTGTTCCCACTGGCTCTTCTTTCATTCTCTCCTCCTGTGTTCCCACTGGCTCTTCCTTCATTCTCTCCTCCTGTGTTCCCATAAACTCTTCGTTAATTCTATCTTCTCGTCTTCCCATAGGCACCTCCGTTTCTTTCGTCTGCTGCCGCAGCCACTCTTTCATTTTATCAGGGTGCAGGCTTTCTGGAATTAATTCTTCCCCGGCGCTTTCCAGCAAAAATTGTCTTATTTCTTCTTCCTGCCATTCATTTTTCATTTCGCCCTTATGCATCATCACACCTCCAGTTTCTTTCTCATTTTTTGAAGCGCCCGTCGGTATTTGGAACGGACGGTACTGTGATTTTTATTAAGAATCCCGGCTATCTCCTCGCTGGTATATCCACCGAACACAAACAGCCCTACTATGAGGCGTTCCTCCTCTTTCAATTCCCAATACACCTGCTTGACCGCAGATGCCGCAGCAAAATCTGTTTCCTGGGATATGGAGAGCTGCTCAATGTCCTCCTCCTTGCGAAACCATTCCCGCATCCTCCGCCTGCACCGGTTTACCAAAATCTGCATGATCCAAGGTGCAAACTTTTCTTTATCCCTGAGCTGGTAAAAATTTTCGTAAGCAGCCAGTACCGCATCCTGCACCGCGTCTTCCGCCTCCTGGCGGTTCCTCATATAGTACAGGGCGGTTCGGTATAACTGCGGATAAACTTTTTCATAACACAGCATAAACTCTTCCATATTCTCCTCAACCTCCCTTTGAAATGCATTTCATCTATACAGAGTCAAAAATTCTGCAAAATGTTGCATTTTTTATTCGATAAATTCCAGAAAAAAAGAAGCACCATTCAAGAATTTCTTTCTGAATGGATACTTCCTGCCATTTCCCTAAAACACTACAAAATCTCTTTTACTTCTTTTTTCAGATCATTCACATTAAATTTCTTTATGTTTTCCACCAAACCGTCGGACACCGTCTTGACCTGCTCTGTGGATTCCTTGCACTCTGTAACAATCCCCTCAAAAACATCCATCGCCTGTAATGTCTCCTGGGCGCTCGTCGAATTTGCCTCCGCCGCCTCTGTCAACGTCGTAATTCCACTGTCAATAATCTCTTTGGACTCCTGCAGCTCCTTAACTTCCTCACCGATTCCCCCAATTGCGCCGCTCACCTGCTCAATCTCCTGGTTCAGGGAAGCAAATACTTTTTCCGTCTGGCTGATCTGCTCCGTCTGTCTTTCAAATGCCGCCGACACTTTCTTTGTAGTGTCTACGCTGACATTGGAATTCTCGATTAACTCATTGACGATAGCGTTAATCTGCTCCGAGGATTCACGCGACTGATCTGCCAGGGCACGGATTTCTTCTGCCACAACGGCAAATCCTTTGCCCATATCGCCCGCGCGCGCCGCCTCAATACTTGCATTAAGGGCAAGCAGATTCGTCTGGCTGGAAATCCCTGTAATAATCTCTGTAACCGTACGAATCTGCATCGCCGACTGGTTCGTCACATCCGTCTGCGCCCGTACATCCTCTATTGCTTTGCTGCTGGCCTCATTGATAGATACCAACTCATTCATAATATTTTCCGCCGCCTCGCTGCACTCCCGCATCTTATCTGCACTGCGGCTCAAAGTATCTACATTCTGCACAATCGCATCAACGGCATGGCTCATATCTATGATCTGCGTGCCTATCTCATTCGTTCTCTGGGACTGGGAAATTGTGTTGATTCCAATAGAATTGACTTCCTTCCCCACCTGATGCATGGATGATTCCATCTCACGGAATGAATGGGTGAAATCTTCGGAAACTTTTACTAACGATTCCGTAGCATTTTTCACACTGGTAATAATACGCGCAAAGGAAACCACCATACTGTTGACCGAGCGCATCATCTGTCCAATCTCATCATTACGCTCGGAAAGCTTGTTTTCTTTCATGGAAAGCGTGCCGTCCGCAATCTGATCCAGATTTCCAACCAGATTATGAATACGGCTGAGTAATTGCCGGGCCATAAAAAAGATAACGATAAGGACGATCACCAACACCGCTACCAGGCACATAGTACCCCAAAATACAGACATCTCCCCGCCGGCAACAAGCCTCAGTACGATAGATGATATAATCCCTGTCAGCACCAACGGCACAGCCAGCACGAACAGCGCCGTAAGTAACATTTTCTTACTCTTTCGATTTTCTTTCACATCGGATTCCTCCTTAGAGATTTCATAACTGAAAATATTATACGACACTTTCTTTTGTATTACCACTAAAACTTTCGCTCCATCGTAGAAATCAATTTTCAGAATATCCTTATCATCCGCCAATATACCTAGACTGCCATACGCTGTTTATGCCCAGCCAAAGGAACAACATTTAAACTAACCAAACAGCCTCTACCGCCATCCGTTGCGCTATCCCCAGTCGGGGTACCCGCCATGTTATTTATCAAACAAAAATTCCAAAAGGGAATAAATCTGCCCCATATAATCTTCAACAAACGCTCTGGCATCCCTGGCATACTTCACCGCATCTTTCTCAATCTGTTTCCCATACTTTAACTCATTATCCGGGATGAGTTTTTGGTACTCCTCAAAAAATGCCTGCATCCCTTCCTTTTCTTTCTCCTTCAGGCTGTCTACCCAATCTTCTATTTCCTTTGGGCTTTTTTTACTTTCTTCCAGCATATGGCTGATGAGTTTAAGCGGATTATTAGACAGAAAATATTTTAACTCTATCTTGGGAAGGTATTTTTGATGTTCCAACATACAATTCAATTCTTCCAAACCCTTATTCCGGTAAAGCACTGTAGAATAATCGCTGAGTAGAAGTTCCAATTGACGGTAACAATCATATTGCAAAGTAATAACTATGCTCCCTCTATCACTATTCAATTCTAACCCATTACAAATATCTATATAATTTAACTTTTTATTCTTTATCTGCGTAATTTTGCGGAATTGCTTTCCGCACGGGCACGAATATTCCTGTTTTCCCCCGCTGTCCGGTACGATAATCCTTCCGCACTGGGAACATTTGAGATAATTATGCGTCTCACCGATAACCACAAGAAAACGCTGCCACTCCTGCAAATCGTCGCAAATCCGCAAAAGAAAAGATATCGGGTCTAAGCGAAATATCATGCGGTTATTTTCGTCATTCCAATTGTATTTTTATGTAAATAAAAAAGTACTTACCAGTTACTGTTCAGACAGATCTGTGCGTTCACTGCACAGACCGTAAAACTTACCCCCCTGCCTCATTTAAAGCATGCGCATATTTTATGCGCAAATCTGTTTACATACATTTAAAAATAGCATATAATATTTATATAAGAAGGACAATACATGACGGTTCGGGAAATACTAAAAATACTCCGTAAAGATGGATGGTACGAAACGACTCAAGAAGGTTCGCATATTAGCCTGAAACATCCATCTAAACCCGGAAAGGTTACAGTACCAAACCATAGCGGAGACCTGAGGCCTGGTACGCTGAACAGTATTTACAAACAAGCCGGGCTTAAATAGCCCTACTATCTGTGTTTCTACCGAAAAAAGGAGATTATTTATGCAGAATCTAACATACTTTGCAGTTTTTGAGCCAACGGAAGACGGCTCATACAGCATTTACTTTCCTGATTTACCTGGATGTATCAGCTTTGGAAAAAATCTCGAAGAAGCTGCACGCTTGGCGGCAGAGGCCGCCAGCCTTCATGTATACAGCATGGAATGTGACCATGAAGAAATTCCTGTCCCCTCTAACAATCTATCAAAACAAGATATTGAGGGCAATATTGTCATGCCGGTTACCATTCATCCAGATTTATTCCGCATGAAAAAAGACAACGAACGTATTAAGACAAATATCACACTTCCAGCGTGGCTAAAGAGACTAGCCGAAGAACAAAAAGTAAACTATTCCAGGCTTCTAGAATCTGCCCTTATGGAATATTTGCAAATTCCTTTATCCAGAAGACAATAATTAAGCTCCTGCTGTTCTATGCCAATATCTCAAATATAGAACAGTAGTTACATACTATTTCAACGAATCACCCCTCCGCCAACCACCATATCGCCATCATAAAACACCACTGCCTGTCCAGGAGTGATGGCGCGCACCGGCTCATGAAACCGACAAACAACCCTGTCCTGATCCGCCTTGCGGATAGTACAGGGCGCACCCTTATGGCTGTAACGAATCTTAGCGGTAACTTCCATTTCCCCCTGTAAATCAGGAATTGACATAAAATTTAAACCGTCCGCACAGAGCGCATCGCCAAATACTTGTTCATTACTACCCAGCACGACTTCATTTGTCTCTGGGCGTATTTCCGTGACAAAAACAGGGGTTCCCAGAGCAATGCCGAGCCCTTTGCGCTGCCCGATCGTGTAATGGGTAATCCCCTTATGCCGCCCTAAAATCTGACCGTCCGCCGTCACAAAATTTCCCGCTGGCGGAACTTCGCCTTTCGTTTCCCGCTCAATAAACCCGGCATAATCATTATCCGGGATGAAGCAGATTTCCTGGCTATCTGGTTTATTTGCTGTTCTAAGGCCAATCTTCTGTGCGATGTTGCGAATTTCTTCTTTCGTGTAGTCCCCCACCGGCATCAATGTGTGCGCAAGCTGACTTTGTGTCAAGTTGTACAACGCATACGTCTGATCTTTGGCCGCAGTGGCAGATGTGCGCAGCGTATATCTTCCGTTCGCAAGCTGTACAACCCTTGCATAATGCCCGGTAGCGATATAATCTGCCCCAATGTCCATGCTGCGCTT
>CAJUTD010000042.1 GCA_910589635.1 uncultured Lachnospiraceae bacterium
TCCAGCGTGCTCTTGGCATCGGCAACCGCCTCAACGCTAGTCGGCCTGTCAACCTGTGCCTGAGCGGCATGAAGGGCTTCTGTCAAAACAGCCCAGCTTGCTGATGTATAGTCGTGCTCTTTGAGATGTTTATTCTTCAATGTAGTAATTGCATCTTCCAAATCACCGGTAGGAATATCAAGCTTATAGTATAAGCTGCACTTAAAGATAATGTTCTCTGTCTTTTGGTCATCTCCTTCGCCAATGGTGATTTTCGCCGTTAAATCAGCTTTTTTGACCGTTTCATCCCCCTGTGCAGGAATACTAACGGTACCGTCAGCGCCATTCACAAGCGTATTGTCTGAGGATTCCCAGGAAATCTTTGCACCGCCATAAGCAGTTTCCGGAAGGGTAATCTTTCCTTCGGGAGCCGTCAGGTTGGTAATGTTCAAGACGATGCTTCCGTCATCTTCAACTCTTGCCCCTAATGCTCCAATAACGTCATCCTTCGCGTATTTCATGGCAAGCGTGCTGCGGTATGCATAAACTTCCGCTACATGCTCCTGCGTAAGGGCTGCATTATAAATACGGAAATCGCGGATGGAACCTTTGTAATCTTTATCTTTGTTATTAGGATTTTTACCATAACTGCAGTTGCCGATATATGCGCCCCTGGTATTGGGGTCTGCATCCCACATTTCTTTTACGGTATGCGCTACATCTTTCGTGCCGGCTTTCTCTCCATTCACATAAAGCGTAAGATTGGTGCCGCTCAGCACGCAAACTACATGGTGCCAGGTATCCTGCTCTGCCGGAGCTACCGAAATGTTAGTCGCTCCGCTCCAGTATTTGGGGTTCATACTCGCAACTAATTTCTTGCTATCGCTGTCAAATGTGTTGACATAGAAGAAATGCGCATCTGTTTTGCTATTGTCGCCAAATCCATCTCCAGAACCAATGCCAAACGCATTAGACTTAGCGCCTCGCGCGTCTTTTGCCCAGAAAGCAAATGTCATATAATCAGAAACAGGCAATTCGTTGGGAAGCGTAATACAGTTTTCTAACGCGTTTCCGCCGTTGAACGTAGCGCCGTTTTCTCGGCTGAATGTAACACTCTCTGCCGCAGCTGCGTCCATACCGTTGCCGGATGCGTCTTTCGCCTTGTCTGTACTGTTGTCCAACGGATACCAGGCTGCCAGGGCCTCGCTCATTTCCTCAAATCGCTTTATAACAAGAACCTCTGACGCCTGCTTGAGCGCTGCGGTTGCCGCATCCACTTGCTCCGCATTCTCATTTGCTGTCCCCTGCGTTTTCTTGACTTCTTCTGCGGCCTCCAATTTAGCCTTCATGGCTGCCAAACTGTCTGCCGTATAAATATTCTCAGCCTTAGCCTTGTTGTATTCCGCTTTTGCTTGCGCATAAGCCTCATCAAACTCTATAAAAGACACGCCGTCGGCTTCTAATACTGTTAAACCGGTAAATGTCTTTGTCATCGTACAGGAACCATACTGAATTTTTGCTTTCAGGGTAACTGTGGCCGGCCCTTTTCCTTTGGAGGGACGCACAACGCTGCCATCTGTCCTGATTGCCGGGTCGGAAGATTCCCAAGTAATCTTCAAGCCTTGTACAGTCTTGCCATCGCTGGTCTGCATTTCAGTCGGAAGATTTAACGCTTCTGTAATCTGGGCCTTATTGAATGTCTCTCCAGATTGCAGGCTCAATTCTAAGTTATTATAAATATCCTGTACCGGAGCCTTGCACAGCCTGTCGTTGGCAATTTTCTGAATATCCGCTTCCGTCAACAGACCATGATATACCTCAAAGTCGTCAAATATCGCTTTGTAATCATCATCCCCCCAAGAAGCGCGGCCTAAATAATTGTTCTGCGCCACCAGTTGGGACGGCTTAACGATACCGTTCACTGTGCCTGCCAGCACGCCGTCCAGATACAGCTTTGCCGTGTCTTTTGAGCCGTTGGTAACAATTGCAACATGCGTCCACTGACCGATTGGCGTTAAAATATTCTTATCATTTTCATCCTTAGCAGTCAGATTAGCTACCGTCGTACCGCCAACTCTGTATTCCATATCCACCAGAGTGTCTTTGTTAATCAGCCCAAGATGCCCCTGCGGACTATTCTTTCCTACTTGCGTCGCATGAAGTATCATCGCAAAAGAGTTGCCATTGCTCTCACGGTTTATAAACATAGAGATTGTGAAATCATCCTGCGTAATCTTGCTGGCTCCGTCTGCGCCTGTCAACTGTAATAAGTCGTCCGGCAGCTTGACATTGGAGGAACCGTTTGTGCCTCCCTTCAATTTAACGCCCTTGCTTGTGCCGTCGACGCCGGCAACATTCTGCTGCACATTGGTAAACGTAGCGTCTGCATGATTCCCAGTCTTGTCTTCCGCTGGATTCTCACCGTCAAATGTATATTGAGCCAGCAGATAAGCATGCTTTACATGTACTTTAGCCTTTGCCTGCCCGCCGGTTGCAAACGTACCTGTCACTTCCAGAGGCGCATTGTCCTCCGTCTCTGTGTTAAAATCAAATTTGTCCAAATCCCAGGTAACTTCCGTGGCTACCGCTTGATCCATACCTTCGTAATTTGCTTTTACCGTCGCCGGCAGGATAGGATTCTTGCCAAGGATCGTTTTTGTCTCAATCGTCTCTGCCTGCCCAACAAATCCGGCCTCTTTGTACTGGGCGATATATTTAAGCGTCTCTCCCTTTGCCGGTATTTCTGCGCTGTCTGTTGCCGCAGTATTGGCTGCACCGTCTCCATCCGTATCCCAGCCGGAGTTCTCTGCATCAAACAGATACGTCTTTCCGTTCACACTCTTAGGTGTAAAAATGGTTGTATCTATGGTCTTTGAAACGCCCGGTAATTCCTTTGTTTGGGCAGTATAATCTGCCATAGACGCACCGTCAGCAGCTTTATACTCTATTTGCACTGTTGCATAACCGGATTTCCAGTGAATCTTATGGTTGCTAACGGTAAAATTCGCCCGGCCTGCATAATAGCTTTCGATAATTCCCTGGTTATATTTTCTGAATCCGTTTGCCTTTGTCCCCACTTCATTGACATTGCCGTCCGGATCGGTCACGAAAGCTCTGTATGTACCGGGAGATGTACTGGAATCCATCTCTATGCGCACATGGTATTTGCTTACGCCATCATAAACTGCTTTTCCGTTGCTTAGCGGATCATTTGCAGCGGTGCCGCCGCTTCCATCGCCCGCCCTGACGTTAAAGAATCCTTGTTGTTTCTTGAAATGCAGCATAGCGCCGCCATTATTCCAAATATCATTGTTATTGCCAAGGACAGAATCCGGGTAGATAAATGCACCGTCCGTCACCTCGCTCGTTGTTGTTATATCAAACTCAGTGATAATCTCACCCTTATACTGTCTGGAAAGTTTATGCAGGCCGTCGGTTCCATTTTCCGTATGGGCCGCTGTTATCACTTCATCAATGGCCTCGTCACACCCATACACATGCACGGTCGCCGTCACCTTGGCTGCCTCGCCCTCGAGCCCTTCTGCCGTTCCCTGCACAGTATTATCACCAATCGTCCATTTCTTATCAGAAATATCTTCCCATGTCACGTTTACAGGCAGTGTAAACCCTGCAACGTTGGTATTTCCTTTAAGCTGTTTGGGAAGTATCGGCTGATTTCCTTCAATCGCGTAAATGGTATCAGGAGCCTCCACCGAACTTAACGCCGCTTTTTTGTAAATCAAGTTTATTACGTTATCAGCCGCATTTTCTTTCACTTCCGCTATGGACACAGTGCTAGCTGATTCGTCGTATACATAGATACCTGCTTCTGTCTCAATCTGCTTTTCATCCTCAGCAACCTCATATGTATATGGGGCAGCAACCTTCACCGATTCTATGGTTTTAGCCTCTTTCAATTCCTGATTGCTTTCATCCAGATACTTTACCGTTACCGAGCTTTTTTTAGAAGCGATGACTTTGAGCGTGGGAGCATTTTCCGGTATTTCCGTATCAGACGCCGTTTTTAGACCGCTGACTTTAAATCCGCCTCTTACCGTCTGCAGCCTCAGCACAATACTTGTTACTCCCTCAGTACTAACTGCATTCTTTACCGCTCCTGTCACATCAAACGTCTTTGCCCCAAGGCTATTGCCTGCAATATTTTCATTACTCCAAATTGTTGCATCTTTTGCATAGCCGTTGACTGAAGGAATATCCTTTAAATTTCCTGAATTACTATCACTTCCTGCCAACGTCCAGGATGTAGGGTTTGCTGTCTCATAGAGAGCCGCCTTAGTCCATCCACTATTCAGGTTGCAGCCATCGACATTGGCAACATTAAGGGTTAGGATTGCACTGTCTACCTCTTCTGCTGTTACATTCTCCGGCAGCTTAAATTGGATACCTGCCGCACGGTTGTTACCACAAACAGAAGGCCCTCCCCCATATGTCGTGCCATTCACGCCTGCGCCTTTATTCTCATTCCCTGTGTCATTATTTTCGGAAGTCGTGATAAATACCAGTTTATTATTCTGATTGGCATCATTATTGGCGCCGGACTCAAATCTCTCCAGCACTAAATCATATTCGTTATCCCCTGCTGCCGCCTGCACAGGCGTTACAGTCCCCAGGTTCACTCCTGTAATCACCATCGCGGCAGCCAGGAGCCATGATAAAAGCCTTTTTCCTTTCCTCATCTTCTTTCTCTCCTTCTTTACTGTTACAGTTTTGCAGTTACTTCGTCCCTTTCGCTGTAAAAACCTCCTCCTTTCCATCTCTTACCGTGAATATCCCATTCCGCGCGCATTTGCCGGAATTTTCACAGAAAATTTCAAGCTCCCTTCGATTGCTATATTACATTTTACTTCCTTTTAGTATAATTTGCAAGTGCTTTTAGTAAAGATTTACCAAGTTTCTGCCCCTATTTTTCTAAATTTTGGGAACCCTACACAAGAACAAATATTTATAAACAAAAAAAGAACCAAGATAAAGGAAAAATTCCTTCCGCCTGGTTCTCTCATTCTAAATTTACTATTCTCTAAAACAGCATAAAATCCAAGTCTGATACTATCACAATTTCTTAAAAATGTTTACTAAACACCTGGAACGCCTCATCACCAAGTTTCTGTTTAAATAATGAAAGACACTCTTCCAAAAGGGATTCCGCAAACACTTTGCGTCCATCCATCTGCCTCACCGCAAAATCAACGCCATATTCTTCCGCAAATCCATACGGCGCAAGACCCTCATCGGCATCCCTAAGCATGGGAATGTCAAATTCACTATCCCCGGCTGCAATCACAAAATCCGCATGGATATATTCACGGAATCTCTGAACCGCTTTTCCCTTATTTAAATCCCGGGGAACCACGTACACCTTCTCCCCATTGTGAAATACGTCCACCAGCTCCGTATCTAAAACTTCACGCAAATTATCAACCGTCTGTTTCGGCTCCCTGCACTTTGTGAACACAAATAAGCGCTCAATAAACCGCAGCTCAAACTTCCTGCGCACGTCTTTCTCTAAGAAATGTAACGCTTTTTCGAGTTCCTCTTCACTTCTGCCAATCAATGCAAGCGACGCCCGATACCAGGAATCATCTCTTTTGCCATCAGCCAAAAGAATGCCTCCATTACAGACCAAGGCATAGGGAAATGCCCCAACGCCTAAATCAATACGCCGATACTGCTCGATACTTCTTGTGGAAGTTGGCACAACCAGCATTTTCTCTCTCACTTGCTGCAAAAGCTGATATGTATATTCTGTGATAAATGAAATTTCCCTGCCCTGATACATTTCTACGCTTCTCTTGACAGCTCCAATCTCATGTTTATAGGAATAAATGATTGTATTATCTAAATCCGTATGAAAAACCACCATCTTTATTTCCTCCAAAAAGGCCGCCGCACAAACGGGAAACAAATGACATTCATACTCTTTTCCATTCTGAATATCTATGCATTCCTGCTCACTGCGACAGCCTATTCTGTCATTCTGCAACCATGCAGCCTATTTTTTTGATACAAACGCCTTGCGGATAAGGTCAACCGGAATAATCATTAACGCCAGCAGCATCGACACAAGCAGCGCTTTTACGCTTAATATGGTTGTGCCGAACACCTCGCCGCCAATCTGGATAATCACCGTCTGCATGATAAAGATGGCGCCCATTACCAGCATAAAATTCTTATTCTCTCCAATGTGCTCAAAGAGATTGAACCGCTCCGACCTGGTATTTAAACTGTTAAAGATAATAGAATAGATGAAAAAGGCAAACATAAATGTCTTCTCATACAATTCCGGGTTTGCACAGCCAGCTGGCGTCACAAAATCCGTAATACCGCCGATATTCTCTAAAATTAGAATCGAGCCTAAGGTGATAAAAATCGAACTTGTCCCGATTGCAGATTTAATATACCCGGTCAGGATATTGTCTGTCCTCAATGCCGGCTTGTCCTTCATATAACGGTCAAGAATCGGTTCTCCGCCAAACGCCATTGCTGCCAATGTATCCATAATCAGGTTAATCCACAAAATCTGCACAATAGAGAACGGCTCTGTCCACCCAAGCACCGGGGCAATGATATTCATTAACAAAGTACTGATATTCACGGTAAGCTGGAAAATCAGAAACTTGCCAACGGACTTCGCCATCGTACGGCTGTTCAGCACGCAATCCTTAATGGACGTCAAGCTGTTATTCAAGATGACAACGTCGCCTGCCTCCTGCGCAACGGCTGTACCGTCGCCCATAGCAAATCCAATATCCGCCTGTTTCAACGCCGGCGCGTCATTGACGCCGTCGCCCGTCATACCGCAGACATTTTCAAGCTGCTGTGAGATAGATACCAAACGCTTTTTGTCCAGAGGCTTTGCTCTGCTTACAACACGCAGATGCGGAAGCTTTTTCTTCAATTCCTCATCCGACATTTCCTCAAGCTCTTCATGCGTCAACACGACGTCTGTATTTTCATCTTTTAAAATGCCTGCTTCCTTGGCGATTGCAACGGCAGTCTCCTCCGCATCGCCGGTAACCATCACAACCTGGATGCCCGCGCTGTTCAAAATCTCCACCGTCTCCACGGCGTCTGTCCGCACATTATCACGCAGGCAGAGCACAGCCATCAGTATCGTTTTCCCACCGGTAATCTTGGCTACGGACAGAAGTTTCATCGTCCGCTTGGCCTGGGCGATCATCTGTTCTTCCACTGCCTTCTTGTCAGAAGCCGAAAACTCCTGAACCTGTCCGTCCGGCGTCATATAATGGGTTACTTTGTCTAATATATTCTCAGTTGCGCCCTTCCAATAAACGCTTCCATCTTTCAAGGTTACAGTCGCGCACTTCTTCTCGGAATCAAAGCCGCTGATTTCCTGCACCTTATCCTGGTCGCTTGCAGATGCGTCATATCCGTGACCTAGCGCATAGGTAAGCAGCGCGCGGTCCATGTTGTTGCTGCCGATGGCTTTTCCTTCTGAGACCTTGGCGAGATTATTGAGCGTAATTGCTTCCATAAATTCGCCGCTTTGTATGGAATCTGTGAGATTGCCCGCACCGGTAATAAATTCCACCAGCGAAAGATTTCCCTGTGTTATCGTGCCGGTTTTATCACTGAACAGTACATTCATATATGCGGAATCTGAAAATGCCGCTTTATGGCTTACCAGGATATTCTTTTTGTACATTGACTCCGTATTCATAGACTGTACAAGGCTGTTCATCATCGGCAGCCCTTCCGGCACCGCCATAATTACGATCGAAGCCATCAGCATGACTGCCTCGGCAACCAACAGCAGCACAGACACTACGCTCACTGCCTCACCTGCCCGGAAAATAGAAAGACCCACATGCAGCACGCCGGCAATTGCTGCTGCCGACACGCCGAGCTTGCCGATACCTGCCGCTACGACTTCCAACTTTAAGCTGGAAGTGTCCTTGCGCTCGTCTTCCTCATTGTCATCGGTCAGAGCTTTGTTAATCTTGCCCAGCTCTGATGCATCGCCGATAACCGTTGCCACCATATAGCCTTCCCCGGACGTCACGACAGAGCCCATGAAGACCTTGCTTGCAGACGCATAGTCCGTAGATTCCGCGTCCGCCATATCAAAAGCCGCCCCCTTGTCCTCATCCCGCGACTCACCATTGAGCGCCGCCTGCGACACCTTAATCTTTCCCTCAAACAACAGGCCGTCAACCGGAACTTTATCTCCCGCCTGCACAAGAATCGTATCACCTTTCACGATCTCGCTCGTAAGGATATTAATCAGTTTGCCGTCTCGCATAACCTTGGCAAACGTTTTGCTGTATTCTTCCTGTAAGGCCTCGCTTCGCGAGCTATTCCTGTATTCCGACAATGTACTGAAACCGGTTGCCAGCCCGATTGCCAAAATGATGCTGATAATTTCTACAACATCATTTTCACCCGCCATTGCCGGCACAAACATGCCCAATACGGCAAGCGCAATTTTTAACACCAAAGCCGCGCATAAAACTTTAATCCAAATATCGTTAAAAGCGCCGATGAACATCGACCAGAGGGATTCCGTCTCCCTCTTGGCCAGCTCATTCGTGCCAAATTCCTGTTTGCTCTTATTGACTTGGGAATCGGAAAGACCCCGCAGCAATTCCTCTTTATTTATATTATTCATTTTATGACAAATGACCTCCTCGAGAGTAATGCGTATCTTACATGTACCTGCGTATAAGCTCATTCAGCCCGGGATCACTCGTGCCCTGGCCGATGGCGTTGAACTTCCACTCCCCATTGTGTCTGTATACTTCGCCAAATATCATAGCTGTCATACCCGAATAATTGTCTGTCAAGTTATATTTGCACATCTCATTGTTATTTCTCGCATCCACAAGACGGATAAATGCGTTCTCAATCATTCCAAAATTCTGGCGTCTCTTTACCGCCTGATAAATCGTAACTACAATCACAATCCTGTCATAGTCCTGTGGCACCTTTGACAAATCAATGACAATCTGCTCATCATCCCCCTCACCGGCTCCCGTAAGGTTATCGCCCTGGTGAATGACAGTTCCTGAAGGATGCCTGAGATTACCAAAATATACTAAATCATCTTTATGCACCAGTTTCCCATTTTTGAGCAAGATAGCGGAAGCATCGCAGTCAATCGCCTGCGGCTCTGAGGAAAACATCGACTTCAAAAAACCGCCTGAAGGCTTCTGAACCTCATCCCAGCCAAGGCCCACGATCACATGTGCCAGCCCTGCATTATCTTTAGACAGACTAACTTTCTGCCCTTTCTGTAAACTAACCGACATTTCTTATCCTCCTATTCTACCTCAACGCCGTAATTGGCGCATAACGCTGCCAGACCGCCCTGGTAGCCGCTGCCGATGGCGTTAAATTTCCATTCGCCGCCATTTTTATAAAGTTCGCCGAACACGGCCGCAGTCTCTATGGAAAAATCCTCGCCGAGGTCGTACCTCAAAAGCTCCTCACCGGTAGCTTCATTGTAAATGCGCACAAACGCATTGTTCACTTGCCCAAAATTCTGTCTTCTGGCCTCAGCCTCATAGATTGTCACTGTAAAGGCAATCTTGGTGATATTCGCCGGAACAGCCGATAGGTCTACTTTAATCTGCTCGTCATCTCCATCACCGACGCCCGTAAGATTGTCTCCCTGGTGCTGTACGCTGCCCGACGGATGCGTCAAGTTCCCATAAAATACAAAATCTCTGGAATCACAAACTTTGCCGCTGTCCGTAAGCAAGAACGCCGCCGCATCAAGGTCAAAATCTCCGCCGGTATCGAACGCATTGACGTCCCATCCTAACCCCACTACGACCTTAGACAGCCCCGGATTCCCTTTTGTCAAGCTGACTTTCTGGCCTTTCTGTAAATTCACTGGCATCAGTCGTCACCTCCTACGCTACTTCTATTCCATAGTGTCCGCACAAAGCTGCCAGTCCACCCTGGAAACCGCTGCCAATCGCGTTAAATTTCCACTCGCCATTGTGCCGATAGAGCTCGCCCACCACCACGGCAGTCTCAATTGAGAAGTCCTCTCCGAGATCATAGCGTATCAGCTCCGTATTTGTCGTTTCATCCACAAGCCGGATAAATGCATTGGAAACCTGGCCGAAATTCTGCCGCCGCGTCTCCGCTTCATAAATCGTAACCGTAAAAGCAATTTTCTCCACATTGGCGGGCACCTTTGTCAAATCAACCTGAATCTGCTCGTCGTCGCCTTCTCCTTCACCCGTGAGATTGTCTCCCTGATGGTTCACAGACTCGCTTGCATGGCTGAGATTTCCATAAAAAATAAATTCCTTTTCTGTGGGGCACCTGCCGTCAGCTCCCAGCATGAATGCCGCCGCGTCAAGATCGAAATCTGCTCCTGAATCAAATGCATTGACGTCCCATCCGAGCCCAACCATGATGCTCTTGAGCCCAGGATTGCCTTTTGTTAAGTCTACCTTCTGTCCTTTTGATAAATTAATTGGCATAGCTTACCCTCCTAAACGTTATGTTACTACCTTAATATTCGTGTAACTGCTGCATGTTCGCTTTTACTATATCTTTGTAATTGTTATCATTATTATTTATGTTTCTCTCTTAACTATTATTGTAACTCCTGTGATTTCTATTCATTCCGCAATGGGATAATATCTATCTCCTGGCAGAAGGCATATGGTATTCGCGCCTGAAATCTTCCTTTATCGCTTCAAGCCTTACCTTATCTTCTTCGCGTTTCTTCTTCGCATCCTCCTGGATTCGCTTCGTCTCCTCGATTCCGCTGGTGATCGTCCGCCAGGTATTCTCTAATGTCTCAATCTGAATAGAACTTCCTGACGCCAGCCTTGCCGTCATCTTAGAGGTCTCTACCGAATTCTGAGCGTTCTTGATCAGCATTTCATTTGTCTTCTTGTCAAGCGCAGCCATAGATTCTGCCTGAATTTTCTGCCTTTTCAGCAAAATCGCCTGTGCAAGGGCCTGTTTAAATATCGGCAGCGTTACGATAAATGCAGAATTGATCTTCCTTACCAGGTTATAATTGCTGAATTCCATTGTCTTAATCATGGGAATCGACTGCATAGCCACATTTTCTGCAATGCGCAAATCCTGCGTGCGCTGCTCCATCATCATCAACGCCTGGTTGAGGCTTGTCAGTTCAAACTGAATCGACTGGTCGCCGCTCTGTTCCATTTCCTGCTGACGCTGTGCAATGTAAGCCTCAATTTCGCGGCATGCCTGTTCTCCTGCCAAAATATATTTCACAAGCTCATGGTAATAGTTGACATTGGCCTCAAACATCTGGTTGAGCTTGCGGTTGGACTGCTTGATTTCGGATTCATAACCTTTGAGCTGAACGTAAATTTTATCAATCTCTTCGCCCATCGTATGGTATTTGGAAAGAATCTTTTCTAACTGTTTCTTGAGATTGCCGAACAATTTGTCCAGGAAACCGGGATTATCGCGAATCTCATCAATATCAAACTTATCCATAATCTTCGCCAAGATTGTCAACATCTCGCTGGTCTCATTGAGCTGCGACATATCCATGCCGTTTAAGACAACGTCGGAGGCCTTGGAAATCTCCTCTGCGGCGTCTGCGCCGAATGTGACAATCGTCTCTAGGTTGTGTACCTCTATCGTACTCACGATACGGTCAACCTCCTCAGAATTGACGAGTTCGGCATTCATCTGCTCCCTGTCGGCAACAATATTATACTCCTGAACCACCTCTATCTCATTCTTAGGCTCCGGTGCCTGCGCTGCCACAGGCGCTGCTGTAGTTGCTGTTTTGCTAAAATCAAGTCCCATAATCAATTACCTCTCTTGAATATAATGTCACGCCAGCTCTGGCGCGTGCTGCGTAATGGAAGGCTATACAGATCAGGCGCCTGTAAATCATAGATATATTCTCCAACCTGATGTTCCTCCATTATTTTCTTGTTAAAATACTTCTCGACGCTCTGATAACCTGTCGGTACAAAAAATACAATATCAAAGCCTATCTGGTTTAAAAATGCAACCAATATGCTGTCCTCAAGCGAAATCACCGTCTCCGTGGTGTTGATATAGATGAGCTTGGGATTTTTCTTCGTAAAATCAAATTTCTGAATCATCCTCACAATATCTTTGGGAAGGTTTAGCGCCGTAGCTATGACGGTATATTCCGTGCCATTCTGCCCGATTCCTTTGATTAACCTCTGCTCGATAATGGCTTGTAATTTATCTAACATAAATTCCTGCATATCCTCCCGCAGGATTCCATATTGATAACAGGGATGATCTTTTATTTTTGCCCTCAAAAGCCGCCCGTTTTTGTAAAATTCCGTAGCGCACGACTTCACCGGATTTGCCGCCGTCGGCTCGATATAAGGAGCCTTCTGTATGAGAACCGTGTTTTCTGTCAGCAGTTCCCGGATGGACGTCCAATACTGCGGCAACTGCCCATGTTTCACGCCGGACACCTTGGAAAAGATAACCGGCACGTTGACAACGCCATCCACGGTACTGAATCCGGGGCGGTATTTAAGCTCCTGATCCCACAAAATCTTAATCTCTTCATACATGGTCTGCAAACTGATAATATTTGCCTTGCCATACTGCTGATCCCGGTATAAACCGGAATCCTGGTACATGAGCGTATCTAATTCCCGTTCTGCATGGTAAGCCGCGGTTGCCATCGTCACCTGGGAAGTTTCCCCAGGAAATTTATCAAGCGCCAGCGATTCTCCATAATTCACATCGTAAAGAAGATTGTCCGTGAGCATACACTTTTGATTCAGATTCGGGCACAGAATCAGCACGTCCACCGGCAACCGTGCCAGAAACCGCAGAAACATACTCTCATTTTCATTCTTACAGCCGCCAAGGTATATGAAACAGGCTACTTCTGGGGGAGCCCAGTTGGAAAACATCATTGGCATATACCGTTTGAGCCAACAGAGAAGATACACCGCTTTATTCGTCAGTTTGTTTAGGCTGTTACCTTCGGCTTTCGCCTCCATCAAAATCACATCAACAAATGACTTCACCATCAGTCTTTGCAGCTCAACGTTGGGAGCGTATATGATATTTGCAGAAAGATCCAGAATCATCTGGTCCTGCCTGCTATACTGATTCCTGCGAATGTTTGCAATCTCATCCGGCGTCGGCCTGCCAATCTCCTGATTGACAATTACAACTTTACGTTTCGCATTTTTTAACGCCAGCTGCAATTGATACAGTTCATTGGTGTAGGTAAGTTTATCCTCCACTCCATTAATGCGGATAAAACAATTATAGAAAAGCTTGGGGTCGTCGCCCCGCGCCAATATGCTCTCCCGCACATCATCAAGGCCCTCTCCTCTGATCCAGGCGTTGGTACAGTTTATAAGCTCAGGCTTGGTCCCATATAACCTTTGATTATTCAATTCGTTCTGCAAGTCCTCACGGACTTTTTTCAGACAAAATCCCGGCGGGAACGCTTTCATACCAACCATCTGGAGATTATCCGACAGTGCAGAGGACGGGTCGGCCTTTAAATAACCGGCGTCTCCATGGTATTGGAGCAATATTACGTCGCATCCTGCATTTGACAAAATGGAAATCAGCATCAATTCATAATTGCTGATATCGCCTTCATATAAAATCTTCGGAATGTTATTAGCTCCTAACTGATTTACAATTCTTTCAAACTTGTAATACAGCCAGCACATAAACTTGATGTATGCATTTTTGAGCATATTTTCCGTCTTACCGGCCTTCCTTAAAGAATCAAGGCAATCATAGATGGATGTCGCTACGTTCTTCCTCTGATACTCGTTCATTCGCGGCAGCCATTTTCGCAGGCTTGCCTCTATGAACCCAAGGCTCATTTGAAAATCCATACCCATGATTTCGCCGTAATACGACAAATTTTTCTCGTCGGGATTGGGGATTTTCCCTTCAATAACCACGCCCGACTTGCGTGCCTGGTCATAATATTTGCGGATAAATTCTTCTATTTCCTGTGAATATCCATTCAACCGATAAAAATAAATTCCCTTATCCTGCCTGCCATCCAGCTCGACAAAATAATCGCTGAGTTTACGAATTTTGGTACGTTTCAGCATGGAGTGTTCTCACCTTCAATATCTGTTCATTTTATGTTTATACATTACAAACCCCAGGCATGATCCGACAACCCCTCCCACAATGTGGGTCAGGTTCGAGACATTGTCTTTGATAAATACACCCTGGAAAATCTGCTGTCCGATATAAATCACCGCCACCAGAATAAAAGTCAGCGGAATCTCGCCCTCTTTGATTGAAGTAAGGGAAGACAGCAAAATCAGGGCAAACACAACACCGCTTGCCCCCAACAGCCGTACTCCCGGAAATAATATGAAATGAATCACGCCGGTCACCAACGCTGTCGTCAAAATCACAAACAATAGATTGGAAGAACCGTATTTCTCCTCCAGCAATGGTCCGACAACGAGTATCAACATGATATTGCCAATAAAATGTTCCCATCCGGCATGGCCTAACACATGCCCGAAAAAGCGAATGTAAGTAAAAGGGCTTAACAGAGAAGAACGATACACGCTAAATAGCAGATTGGTGGAAGCCTTCTCTGTCACCTGATCCAGAATCAGGACAATAAAACATACTATCGTAAATCCTAAAATAACCGGCGCGTTAAACGTCACCTTAAACCTTCTTTTGTTACTGTCCATCTTCCTTCTCTCCCTTAATATTACTTTGCCCTCTATACTATCATATCTCATAAAAATTTACAAGTTTCGCTTCCTTAAGGTGCGAAATGTGAAAATAGCCAGTTTGGAGACAACAGTATAGACTGCCCAAACTGGCTAAAAATTACCAAATATTTATGTTTGACACCATCTTATGAAACGACTGCGCTTCACTGCCGGCCGTTACCCGGTACTGAGCAAGAAATTGCTGACCGGCTTGTTTCAGCTTTGTCCCAATATTTTCAGGCATTTCACTTCTGGCTTTTCTGCTTCTTTCTATTTCCTCTAAAGAACCTTGTATAGCTTCCTCCATCTTCTCTAATTTATCTCCTCTATTGCCAGATGTTTTTAGATATTGAAGCCTTTTTTTGTAATCCTTTTCCACAATATCTTCCGCTTCCCGGGCATTGTGAAGCCACTCTTCATACCCATCGCAAATTTGTTTATACGCATCATCCAATGCCTGTAAGTCTTCCTCTTTTGTCAATTGACGATATCCCGTCTCACTGTTGGGATCACTTACATAACATACCCTGGAACCATCTTGATACCCTTTGACTATTTTATCGTATTCACTGGCATACGCTTCAAATATGGCCCTTGCCTGCGCATCGGCAGCCAGACCATCCTTACCGCTTTTTTGTATTTTTTCTAAAAGCACATTGACATGGCTGGTTACTATCTTTGCCTCTTTTAGATTCTCTCCCTCTTGCTTGAGCACATCACGCGTTATCTTTTCATTTTCCGCCAAATCGCTGCGAAATTTTTCTTTTCCTTCTTCCGAAATAGTAACCTTCACAGGATTGCTCTTTAATATGTTTAAATCCTCTTGCCCTTGCGGCTTGCCTGGCATGAGACTTGTATCGCCTCGAAGAAAGGAAACGGATGGATATGGTGTGTTTGATGATATTCTCACTCTTATTCCCCCTTTCGTCTTAAACTTGAAAGTAATCTTATAAGATTGCTTATATTACAAAATAATTGTAATTGTTTCCCATTTACCTGTCAATAAAACAATTCCTTACTTCTGCAATAATGTCCAACATGAGTCAAACATCCGCGCTAACGGGGCTTCTCGGCTAAATGCTCTGTGGGTGCATTCCTCACAGGGAATAAAACCCCCGCGCAAATGTGCGTATATCCTCATAGCTCACGGCCAGGTTAATATTCTGCCCATTGTCTATACCGGCCGTACTTATGCCGATCACTTCTCCCTGCATATTGAGCACCGCGCCCCCGGAGCTGCCGGGGGAAATGGGAGCCGTAAACTGTATCATGCCCACATCCCGAATATTGCGAAAACCAGAAATAATGCCGTCGCTGACTGAATTAAACAAACCCAGCGGACTGCCGATTGCCACCACCTTCTGCCCTCTTACAAGCTTCTTGGTTCCATGATAGATTGGCAATGGGTTGAGCTGTTTAGCAATCCGAATCACTGCAAGGTCAAGATTATAATTATATTTGATAACTTCATCTGTCGTATAAATTTGCTCATCATCTTCCATTCTAACAGAGAAAAAACTTCCCCCTGAAACGACATGGTCATTCGTCAGTATGTAGCCCGCGCGGCCTATCATGATGCCTGAACCTGTGCCGATTACTTCCTGCCTACTGTCATGGACGGCTATCATTACGATGGAGGACGCCAGCTGGGCCAATTCCTCAAACGTCTTTTCTACATAACCCTTCTTTGCCGATGCTGCCCCCTCGCCCGCTTGATTTCTATGCCGGTTTCGCTCAGGAAGCGTTACCCTGACATTACCTCTTCTAACCTCATTGATTTCCTTTCCCGCATTCGCCGGCGTTTTCATCGCCACTTCTCGCTTCCTGTCCGCCGTTCCCTTGGCTGCTTCCTGCTCCAGCTCATGTTCATATGGCTTATATTCCGGCAGTCTGCCTGTGCCAAATTGTCCAAGGACCAGCTTCTGGGAGAGATCTTTCAACTCCTCCGCAACCTCTGCATCCTTGCGGTTCTCCAGCAGAAGCACGTCGCATCCCAGAAGCGTGACAAAGTAGAAAAACAAATACTCCTGTTCTTTCGTCACATCTTCCGCAATTATTTTCATGCAGTTCTTCTCATTCCAGGTTCCAAGCGCCTCTCCCAATACTTGTTCCGTCCAAAAAAGAATTTTTGCCGCAAAGTTTCTGAGCATGGAATCCGAAACCGCTTGCTTATATGTTCTGTGTTTGGCGAGGACTTCCGCTAACCCGGCAGACATCACACGTTCCAAAACCTCCGATGATATCATTTGCCTGAGACGTATCTCCCCACTTTGTTTCCACTCTTCGTACACCTTGGAATAAAATGAGACATCCTCCGCTTCGCAAAGCTGCGGAAGCGATTGCAGCCTTACATACCATAATCTGCTTCTTGACATTTCTATGCACATTCTTTTGTCAGCCTGGTAGATTGCGTCTGCAAGCCCGCGGCCTTCGCCCAGAGCCCTTACAAAATATACATCCCGTTGCCCATTATTATAGCCGCCTTTCACGCCCAGAAACGTATCTATAGAATTAATCTGCATAGTATTATGTCTATAAGCTACTATTTTCTCCACTGTAAATACACCGTCCTTTGTATCCTTTTATTAGTTTATCATGAATTACAAAACTGTACAACTTCTAACCCTTACCGCAGAGAGGGACTTTTTATTGAAATTTTCGTTCTCGAACTACTAGTTTTATGTTATACTTAAAAAATGCGGGTGGTAAAATATACTAATAAATATGTAATATGTGATAAATAGAAAAAACTTCGTATTATTTTCCACTTAGATTTAAACAGAATTTCAGGGAGAATAACACATTGAAAGACAATATATTATATTATAGCGTAGGGGCATTGCTATACTGCCCCGCATATAGAAAGAGCATCGCCGACTCTATCATTCATGAGGATTTCGGGACAAATTTCTCATTGGCGCTTTGCTTAGAAGATACGATTAACGACAACTTTGTGGAAGGGGCTGAGAAAGCCTTGCTTGATTCCATCGGGCAAATCTATGAGAGCTTCCAGAGCCGGCAGTTTTATCTGCCGAAAATATTTATCCGCGTACGCAGTGCACAGCAAATCACCAAGCTCACGAAAGCATTCGGCCAGTCCGCTGAAATAATAACAGGGTACATTATCCCTAAATTCAGTACGGAAAATGCAGATACATACATCAAGGCCATCATTCAGGCAAATGAATTGGGCCCCCATAAATTTTATATGATGCCCATATATGAGAGCTCATGTATTGTCAACATGAAGGAGAGGGCTGACATTCTTTACCGCTTGAAAGATTCTCTTTCCGCCATCGAAGAGCTCATCCTTAATATACGCGTGGGCGGCAATGATTTGTGCCATCTATTTGGCTTCCGCAGGCATGCCGACGAATCCATCCACCGCATCCGGCCGATTGCTGATATTTTCTCGGACATTATCACCGTCTACGGCATGGATTATGTAATTTCCGGCCCGGTCTGGGAATATTATTCAGGAGAAAATTGGCAGCAAGGACTACTCTCAGAGATTGCCGATGATAAGCTATGCGGCTTTACCGGCAAGACAGTTATCCACCCTAAACAGATCCCTGTACTCAACCACGCATACCAGGTCTCAAGAAGTGATTTTGACGACGCCAGGTCGATTATAAACTGGGATATGAATAGCGAAGCCTTTGTCTCCGGCAGCCCGGCAAAGGAACGGATGAACGAATATAAGACGCACCAGAATTGGGCGAAGAAAATCATGTTTCTGGCAGAGGCCTTCGGGGTGAAAGAGTGACGGCCGCGCACCGGCACCCCTCTAGGCGTCTGCTAATTTTTTAATGATTCCGCAGCATTTGTAATGCTTTAGGGGGTAATACTCTACCGGCACATGCTTTTCTTCTGCCAGCCTTACCAAATGTTCCAGTTGACAATCCCTTCTGTACCTTTCGTCTATCAAAACTTTCCACGGCACCCGCCGCAGTAAAACTCTTGTCGCCTCTCCGATTCCTGGTTTAATCAGATTAATGTCATCCACAGCGAAGCGCCCGGCAATTTCCCTCACCTCATCTACGCCGCATCCCGCCGCCGCTTCACGCTCCTGGCCCGACTCCATCTCGAAACAGCTTTCGATGGCCTCAATAAATTCATAAGACAAGTCAGAGTCTTTCATCTCCTCATAGAAAACGGCGCCATGAAAATCATCGGCTCCGATAATGTCATCCCTGAGAAATGTCCTGCTGATAAGCCCGGAAACCGTACAATTGAGGCAGGAACTTGGAATAAGGATATCTTCATGCGTGCCGCACAAATCAGTCACATTTGCCGGGTCTGCTGCCACCGCTATCTCCGGCGAAACGCCTGCATAGGTTCTGACATCTTTTTCCAGCTCCTTTAAAATAGCTCCCTTACCAATCCAGCCGTCCACAAAGAGAATCTGCTGCGGCCTGTATTTATTCAACAAAAACTTCATAGCGTTATCGTCAATTCCCCGCCCCCGAATAATGGAGATAGCATAATGCGGGACGTTTACCTGATATTTCGTTCTCAGATACCGTTTCACCAAAATCCCGATGGGGATTCCCGCCCGAGCAAGCGAGACGAGCACCACGTCTTTGCCTCTCTTTCGGATAATCTTTTGTGAAAGACGCCCGACCGCCTGTGCCGTGGCTTTCGCATATTTTTCCAGCGCGTCCCGGTATGCTTCCATATATTTCTCTGTCGGTACATATTCGATGGGCAGCATTTCACTGTAATGTCTGCCAGACTGAATCAGCTTTTCTCTCTCTTCCGTGGGCTGGGGATTTACAAGCCCTGTAATATCCTTTAAAAGCAGCGTCACATCATCCGTTTTATATGAACTTCTCATATCAACACCACCTAAACACAGTAATTTTTTCATTTCTGGATGTCAGCGCATGAATCAGGCTGTCCACCCCTATATCCTCCGACATATCCGCGTCTGTTACTACATACACCTGGTCGTACGCATCTATATCGTACAAAAACGTCCTCCTGTGAGCATCGTAAAGGCTGCGCAGTTCATACCTGGCATGAAGGGGATATTGTTCTTCCGTGCTGACGGTTATGGGACTTCTTGTCGTAGAATGGCACTTTACTTCATTTTCAATCTTCTCTAATTCTGCGCCTATAAACAACGCCGGAAACATGAACTCTTCCGTCCCCACGACAAGTATTCTTTTATTTGCAGGAAAAGTACATGTTGCTGATATGTCCTCAAATAATTTCCTGCACGCCGCCTCATACACATGAGCGTCCACGAGCCGCCTCGCATCCATCCTGCCTGCAATCGGCACGGCCTGAACCTTTTGTTCTATCTTATCTGAATCGTCAACATATCCTCGAACCGCACCGGAACTATCGGTATTGTCCGAATTACCAATTGAACAAGTACGCTGCCCATCACTCTCAGAATAATCGCTATACTCCCCATCCCCGGCAAAAGCATCCGCAATTTCACCGTAACGACTATGGTCTGTCTTCACAAGATAATGAAGGTCTATGGCATTATCTTCATACAACATCCTGTGTTCCTCAGACATACCATTGAGGATAGAGGCAACCGCAAATTTTATATCTTTGCTGTACTCTTTTCGCATAACAGAAATAATATTTAATATTGTCTTGCCTGTGGTTACCTCGTCCTCGACAAAGACAATTCTGTCTACACGCTCGATGGCTTCGTCTATATCATTTTTGACAAGTTTCTGTTCCGTCGCATGGCTGTGCTCTTCCGAGAAAAACAGATATTCCACGCCTGGAATCACCTCGCGCGTGGTCTGAATATATTCTGTTCCCAACGCAATGGCCGCCTGCGCGCCTATCGCTGTTGCCGTCTCCGCAAATCCTATGAGAAGGAGTTTCTCGCCTGCATACTTTCCCCGGATAGTATCTGCCAGGTCTGAAAACAATGCCAATGCCTTGGATGGGGAGACCGGCACGTGTTTGCCCTGCAATGGGTTGACTACCAGGTAGTTTCTTTTCGTGTTGTTTTCCCGCTTGGCTATTCTTACGAGAGTTTTTTGTGAATATTTCATGGTGTTATTCCTTTGAGGTTTTATTTGTGAAATCAAATATCTTCTTAAGTATTATATCTTCAAAACATCCTTCTGGCAATAGAGAGCAAAACTGATTGAACTGGGAAAAACAAATCGGATACAATATTATAGTTGAAGAATTACTTTAAGGCGTTGAGGCAAAATGTCAGATATGATAGAATATGGTTGAATCCCGAGGAAAGGAATTTACGATGTTCACACCAGATGATACGATTGCTTATTATAATCTTAATGCCCAAAAATTTGTTTCTGATACAGTTTGTGTAGACTTTGAAGCAACCCAAAAAAGATTTACGGATAAGTTACCTGACAGCGCATTTATCCTTGATTTTGGCTGTGGTTCGGGACGTGATACCAAGTATTTTCTTGCCCAGGGTTATCAGGTAGACGCAAGCGACGGTTCACTTGAACTATGCAGACTGGCAAGTAAATATACGGGAATCAACGTAAAAAACATGCTATTTCAGGACTTGTCAGCCAAAGAAACATATGACGGTATCTGGGCATGCTCTTCTATCCTGCATTTGCCCTATTATGAGCTTACCGACATTATGCGTAAAATGACTGCTGCCTTAAAGAATAAGGGAATAATCTATACTTCTTTTAAATACGGAACATTTGAAGGTGAAAGAAATGGCCGCTATTTCACCGACATGAAAGAAGAAATTTTTGACGATTTAATAGCAGAAATAGAAGACTTAACGATAGAAGAACATTGGCTGACATTTGATGTACGGCCGAATCGAGGTGAAGAAAGATGGCTCAATCTAATATTGCGCAAATTGTAAATGCCCCCAAGGAAGAGAAACAGGATGTTCAACCAAAGAACCTGATAATTGAGTCAACAGATGTAATGACCGGGGGCACAAACCAAAGCCGTTTTTTATACTATCAGCTCAAGTTAAGTATTGCAGCCGCCAAAAAGATAGACATCATTGTGTCTTTTCTTATGGAATCCGGTATCAAAATGATTTTAAAAGACTTGAAAGCAGCATTAGACCGAGGGGTGCAGGTAAGAATCCTCACCGGAAATTACCTCGGGATTACACAACCGTCCGCTCTTTGTATGGTAAAGAAGGAATTAGGAAATCGCGTAGATTTAAGGTTTTACAATGACCGGGAACGCTCTTTTCATCCCAAGTCATATATTTTTCATTATGACAATATGAGTGAAATTTATATTGGTTCATCGAACATTTCAAGAAGCGCTTTCACCTCAGGAATTGAATGGAATTATCGCTTTAACAGTATTACGGACGAGAAAAATTTTCATTTATTTTATGAGACTTTTGAGGAGTTATTTTTTCACCATTCTATTATTATAGATGATGAGGAATTGCGCAGATATTCTAAAAACTGGCACAAACCGTCCGTATCGAAAGACCTTGCCAGATACGATGATATTGAAAATAAAGCCTCTAATACAGAAGTATTATTTCAGCCGCGAGGCATCCAGATAGAAGCATTATATGCGCTGGAAAACAGCAGAGCCGAAGGCGCGGCAAAAGGTCTCATTCAGGCAGCTACCGGCGTCGGCAAAACTTACCTTGCAGCATTTGATTCTATGAACTACAAGACCGTTTTGTTTGTTGCGCACAGAGAAGAAATCTTAAAACAAGCGGCAATTTCCTTTGAAAATGTGCGCTGTTCAAAGGATTATGGATTTTTTTACGGACGGCAGAAAGACATTGGCAAATCTGTGATTTTTGCCTCCGTTTCCACATTAGGCAGGCCAGAATATCTAACAAATGATTACTTTGCAGAGAATTATTTCGACTATATTGTGATTGATGAATTTCATCATGCAGTAAACGAACAATATAAAAGAATTGTAAACTATTTCAAGCCTAAATTTATGCTGGGACTTACGGCAACCCCGGAACGCCTGGATGGAAAAAATATTTATGAATTGTGCGACTACAACGTGCCATATGAGATTTCTTTGAAGGAAGCTATCAACAAAGGTATGCTGGTGCCTTTTCATTATTATGGCATCTATGATGAGACAGATTACTCCGGCCTGCACATTGTGAGAGGGCATTACGACGAACGGGAATTGACAGAAATCTATAAAGGCAACCACAGACGATATGATAAGATTTACAAATATTATCTCAAATATCATTCCAAAAGAGCTCTGGGTTTTTGCTGTTCCAGACAACATGCCGAGGAAATGGCGGGAGAATTCTGCAAGAGAGGCATTCCATCCGTCGCCGTGTACAGTAACGCAGACGGAGAATTCTCAGAAGAACGAAATAAAGCAATTCTACAGTTATATCGCCAGGAAATTCGCGTGATTTTTTCGGTTGATATGTTTAATGAGGGGTTAGATATCGCTCCGCTTGATATGGTTATGTTCTTAAGGCCCACAGAATCCCCTATTGTTTTCTTACAACAGCTGGGACGCGGACTTCGTACTTACAGAGGTAAAGAATATTTGAATGTCCTTGATTTCATAGGCAACTACGAAAAAGCCGGCATAGCTCCATTATTACTATCTGCTGGCAAATGTTCTGCCGATAAAAAGGCACATAATTACTATGATATGGAATATCCAGACGATTGCATCGTAGATTTTGATATGCGGCTGATTGATTTATTTGCAGAATTGGACAAGAAACCATTATCCATTAAAGAAAAGATACAGAAAGAGTACTTTCGCATAAAAGAATTGCTAAAAGGAAAGACTCCAACCCGAATGGAATTGTTTACTTATATGGATGATGAGATATATCAGTACTGCATAAAGCATGCAAAAGAGAATCCTTTTCGCAGATACTTAGATTTCTTATACGATTTACATGAGCTATCAGCAGAGGAAGAAATTCTATATGCGGGAATCGGCCGGGAATTTATTTCAGTTATAGAAATTACGGATATGCAGAAAGTATATAAAATGCCCATCTTATATGCCTTCTATAATGACGGTAATATACGAATGGCCGTTACGGAACAAGACGTATTAAAAAGCTGGAAAAACTTCTTTGATACAGGCACAAATTGGCGTGACTTTTCTCCAGATATCTCTTATGAACAATATCAAACTTTGACCGATAAACAGCATTTAAGCAAAGCTAAAACTATGCCTATCCGGTTTTTAAAATCTTCAGGCAAAGGTTTCTTTATTGAGAAAGAGGGATATATGATTGCCCTCAGAGAAGAATTAAAATATTGTATTGAGAACATTGCCTTTCAAAATCACATGAAAGATATCTTAGAATATCGGACAATGGAATATTATCGTCGTAGATATCTTGAGAAATAATAGATTTATCCCAAGGGATAACAGGTTTGCCTGGGACATTCCTTCAGACGGTTAGGCTCACCTTTTCATTCTATAGAAAAAACAAACCCCCAGACTGTACAGCAATACAGTTTGGGGATTCGTTTTTCACTAGGCTTTAAACATTCCTAGGAAATCTTCTCCATCGCTTCCGCCACAGCGGCCTCGCAGCTTCGCATCGCCTGGATGGTCTTTTCAAAGAGCTCGTCCAACTCCCAGCCGAGACGCTCCGCGCCCTGGGAAATAACCTCCCTCGAGCAGCCTGCTGCAAACCTCTTGTCCTTAAATTTCTTCTTGAGGCTCTTAACCTCCAAATCCATGGTGCTCTTAGACGGACGCATGAGCGCGCAAGACCAGATTAAACCTGTCAGTTCATCCGCTGCAAAAAGCACTTTTTCCATCTCAAGCCGGGGTTCCTCCTCGCTGCATATTCCGTAACCGTGAGAACAAATTGCATATATCATATCTTCACTCACGCCTGCCTCACGCAGAAGTTCCGGCGCTTTCTTACAATGTTCTTCGGGATAAAGCTCAAAATCTATATCATGAAGCAATCCGGTAATGCCCCAGAATTCTTCTTCCTGTGCATACCCAAGTTCCTTCGCATACCAGCGCATCACACCCTCAACCGTCAGGGCATGTTGAATGTGGAACGGCTCTTTGTTATACTTCTGAAGCAGCTCCAACGCCTGCTCCCTGGAAATACTGCTCTTCTTAGCCGGAGCATTGGCCTCTTTTTTGTCCGCCTTGGTATTGTCGGACGGCTTCTTATCCAGACTTTTCATCGTCGGGATTTTACGTCAGTTTAATTTATTATGACTTATTTCCCTTTATTATGCGCCTTTTGGGTATTTCTACCCTAGCCAAATAACATCTTTACATTGATTAAAACTCTTGAATTTGTCGTACTCTTGTCGTATGGCACACATTTTGTCGTACTCTCTGTCAGTCCTAGCTGGACTCTTTCCTAAAATACATTCAATTTGTGTGCTAAGTTTTCAATCGCTTCTTGCTTCTTTGCATCGGTGACTTCTGCGTAAATGTCCATCGTGGTTTCAATATTAGCGTGTCCCATAATAGACTGGATCACCTTTAAATTTGTTTCATTCTCGCAAAACCTAGAACAAAAGGTATGCCTCAAATGATGACATGAGAAATGTGGTATTAGCACAGGCTCCCGGTGCTGCTTGGAAGCATTAACCACTTCTTCTGCATTGTACGATTCGTATATACGCTTGATTGCCCGGTTGATAGACTGCGGATTGTGGACGTACCCAAAACGGTTCATAAAGATAAAACCTTTCATCCCGTCAATCTCCGTTTCGTTGAATCCATTTTCCTGTTGGTCTGCAAACTCCGCCCGGAGTGCATCATAAACTGCATCCATCATTGGAATACTGCGTATACCCGCTTCTGTCTTTGGGAGTGATATAGAAAACGTACACATCGGGTGTTCTTTAAATTCCCTGCTGTAATAAACAAGACTATGGTTGATGCTGATTACACGTTTTTCAAAATCTACATCTTCCCACCTTATCCCGATTGCTTCCCCAATCCTGCACCCTGTACCTAATAGAAACTTAAATAAAGAAGTCCAGCGGTAATATGCGGGATTGCTTTCTATATAGTTTATAAAAGCTCTTTGCTGTTCCAGAGTTAAAGCGTGTCTTACGCCATGATTTTTCCCCGGCTGTTTCTTTATCTGCGCCATAACCCCGTCACTCGGATTGTTACGGATAATATCGTCCCGTACTGCTAACTGGAATGTTGGGTGAAGCACCGTATGGATTGTTTCCAACGTGTTAATCTGCATTTCCTTCTCTTTTAACAAATGCTGGTAGAATTGCAGCACATCAGAAAACTTTATCGCTGCGATTTTCTTCTTTCCAAATCCCTTCCTGATAAAACGGTCATACATATATTTGTAATTTCTCATGGTTGTTCCCCTGAGTTCTGACTTTGTAGATATATACCTGTCAAAAACAAAATTGACCGTCGCACTTCCAGCCACATAGGTATCCAGTCCGTCTAGCTGGTCTTTAATCAGCTTTTCTTCCCTCTCACGCAGTTCCATAATATCCTTAGAATATATGCTTCGGCGTTTTCCTTCCGGATCAGTATAAGTGTAAACATACTTGCCATCGCAACTGCGTTGAGTTTCACCTTTTCTTAAAACTCTCCCTTTATTATCCTTTCTTGATTTTGCCATCTCTGCTCCTTTCTCAAGGAAAGAGATTTCGTACTAGCTACTTATCGGTTCTTCCATTGCATACTGCAAATCAATTCCCTTTTGTAGCACCTGCGTTATGGTCATGTCATGTTTGGACGCATATTCTTTAAGTTTTGCGGCTTCTTCCTCTGTCAGCTTCAATCCAATAAGGTTCTTCTTTGGATTGTCCGACTTTGGTCTGCCTGTCCTTGCCACAATATACACCTCCATCCATTTCATAATCATTATACTTTCAGTTTAACCAAAAGTCAATACTTATTTTCGGTTATACGAAAAATCTTTCTCTCCTGCTTATACACCTATTGATTATTTCACTCGGAATGATTCCAGATATTGATCAAACGTATCCAAATCAACCAACACCATTCTATCAATTTTCAATATAGCGCCTGCATCTTTCGCTAAAGCCTGAAATTTATTCATTCCCATGCTGTACATTTCTGCGCCTTCTTTATATCTGACTAACCTCTTTTTGTTAATCGCCTTTGGTATTCTCTGCATTAAAAATATCCTCCTATTTCTTTGCACAGCCTTATCTGCTAATAAATAAGCAGAATACACTTCTCCCCATTT
>CAJUTD010000043.1:0-4445 GCA_910589635.1 uncultured Lachnospiraceae bacterium
GCCCTTCATAGGTTCAAACCCCTGCCACTAAATGCAATGGATAACTCTATATTATCCATTATTTAGTTCACTTCTTAAATGCTCTTTTTGAGATTGTTTTTATTTCATAAGATAGAAATATCCATATGCTAATATAATTATCAATGTCTTATTACATAGAATGCATCTATATTTTTAAGTAGGTTTATTGTCTTATATTTTAGGTGGAGAAATTTATTACATATGTTTTTATCCAGCATTTAAAACAAAACGAAGAAGAACATGGGAAAACAGAAACAAATAACAATTAGCATCGTGGCATCAGTTTCAGTTTTCCCATGTCTTCTTTTCTATATTAATAATTATTATTTAGCTTAATACAGTTCCTATTTTTCAATAACGTTTAGGAATATTTTCCATTTATTTTATTGTGAAGATGTTGCTATTTTTTAATTATAAAATCTTATAATTTCTCTCCATTTACTTCCATCCCATTCCGCGGATGCTTTTCTGTAAGAATGGCTTTCTGCTTGTGCATGGACACGCTGGTATAGATTTCCGTGGTGGTAATGGAGCTGTGCCCGAGCATTTTTTGGATGTAGCGGATGTCTACGTCTGCTTCCAGGAGGAGCGTGGCAAACGAGTGGCGGAACATATGAGGTGTGATGTGCATGGAAATGCCCGCTAAATCGACATATTTGTTAATCATAAGCCGTACAGACTGTTCGGACAGGCGGTTGCCGAGCCGATTGACAAATAGCCATTTGCTTTGGGCAATTTGATCTTGAAAAGCATCTTGATAAAGAGAAAGCGCTGAGATAACATCAGGATTTTCGATTTGTAAAATACGTTCCTTGGAACCTTTGCCCCAGATGAGCACAGAATGGTTTTCCATATCTATATCCTGGCATTTTAAGGAGCAAAGCTCTGAAATGCGCATACCGGTAGCAAACAAGAGTTCAATGACGGCAATATCTCTTAAAATAGATTTTTTCTTGCCGGGGGTAGTATCCTGCTGGGATTCCCGGTAGAGAGTATTTAAGAAAAGCTGGATGATGTTGGCGGGGATAGTCTTAGGCAGACGTTTGGGTTCTCGGAAAGAAAGGCGCATTTTGTTAAATGGGTTGTCGTCCAGTAAATTTTCATATTCAAGAAAATGAAAAAATGCTTTGAGGCTGGCGATTTTCCGTTTGGTAGTTTTAGGCTGGTACGTTTCATGGAGCATTGCGAGGTAGGCGGTTATATTTTGTCTGGAAAAAGGATCGTCTGAATTAGACGAAAATAATATGAATTGTGTCAAATCAATACGGTATGCTTTGAGTGTCTTGGCATTTAATTCCTTCTGAGTTTTGCAGTGCAGCAGATATTTTTCTTTCAGGCTTTCTAATGAGTGCATGATATTTCTCCTTTGTGTAAGATGGTAAATGACTGCATTATTGAATATCATACCCCTTATAATTCCCTAGCGCGGCGCGTTCCAGCCACTTTGTTCAAAGTATAATACAAGATAGGGCTTTGTGGCAAATAGTAAAAGATATTTCTATCATGTAAAGCATAATTAAATTCTGCAAGAGGGTAGTATACAAAATATTTATATAAATCAATTATTTCGAGAAATGGCAACACCAAAACAGAGAATCACAAACAATTTAATTGTGTTTTCCGCTAGTTGACGATATAATGTTAATGGAATTACACCTGAAAGAGGAAAACACATGAAATTACCGGGAATAGCAATACTTCTATTTTTTTATGCTGTTTACATTGGCAAAATGCTATTACAGAAAAGAAAGGGAATCCACACAGACCAGATTGCCAAGGGCGGCAAGAGAGATAGCGTATTTTATACTGAATTGGTGTTAAAAGTGGCAACTTATACAGTTGTGGCTGCTGAGGTTGTCAGCATATTTGCAGTCAAGCCTTTATTGCCGCAGCCGTTTACAATTTGTGGTCTTGTTCTGGGGTGTGTTGGCGACGTGATTTTTCTGATAGCGGTTGTTACGATGAAAGACAGTTGGCGTGCGGGTATCGCGGAGGATGACAAGACAGAGATGGTGACTTCTGGCATTTATAGAATTAGCAGAAATCCGGCTTTTTTAGGATTTGATTGTGTATACATAGGGCTTGTGCTGATGTTTTTTAATTTGCCGCTGCTTTTGTTTTCCATTTTTGCAATGCTGATGCTCCATTTGCAGATTTTGCAGGAAGAGAAGTATTTGGTAAAAGAATTTGGCGAAGGTTATATCAATTATAAGAAGAAAGTCTGCCGCTATATTGGCAGGAAATAATGAAAGATATATGATATAGGAGGAGAGCATGAGAACAGAAGCATCTTTGGAACAATGGCGTTTATTGTATGAGTCTGCAACCCGAATAAAGGAGAGGAAACCCTGGGAGAAGTTCTGGGACATGGATTTGATTGGCATCAGAGATGGCGCAGAAGAAGAAACCGTGTTTTTTAGTATTCTCGGCAGGGGTGGCGACTGTTATGGAATAGCAGTCTATGAGGGCTATGAGGGCTTGAACAGCTTTTTAATGCTTGCAATGCAGCAGGACATGAATCTTTCATCGAGTTATGTCATGTTTAACCAGAAAAACCTCACTTGCTACTGGGGAAATCGTGAGGAATTGTCGAATAAGCAGAGAGCTATCATAAAGGAATTGGGTTATAAATACCGCGGCAAGAACCAATGGCTTTATTTTATGTCTTTTGAGCCGGGGTATTATCCTTATAATTTGGATGCAGAAGAAGTGCAGCGCATGGGAAAGTATTTTCAGGATTTGGAATTGGCCTTACAGTCTTATGATGCAGAAGAAATTAACGTAGATTTTGAGTCTGGCAATATGTTCCTGTTTACTTTTGATGAAGGCAGAAAGACTTGGCAGTGTGGGGAGGCGCCTTTGCCGTTTACGGCTTTCCAGTTTGGAAATTTAATCATTACGGATGAGGAATTGCTGGCTGATTTACGGAAGGTGTCGCAGTGTGACGCTGTTTTGGAGGCAGATGTGATGCTGATGGGCGTCTCTGTTGCAGATAAGAAATATGACCGTCCGGCAAATCCGGCATTATCGTTGCTGGGAGATGCCAAATCCGGAATGATGATAAAATTTGAGATGGTACAGCCGGAGGAAGACCCGATCGTAATGCTTACCGAGATTGTTATAGGATATATATTTAATTTTGGGGCGCCGTCGGAGATAAGAGTGTCAAATATCATTGTCGAAGCCGGACTGGAACAGCTCTGCGAAGTGTGCGGAATTAAACTTCGCAGAGTGAAACGGCTGCAAGGGCTGGAAGAGTTTAAGCAAGGAATGAAGGAGTTCTATGGCTGATTTACAAAGTGCCGGTTCAGTCCAGCTCGAAAAATATGTGCGAATATTAGATAACAGAAAATAAAAGCCTGCGGTAAATATCATAATCTTCCTGTTTAAATACATTGAAGATAACTTTTTCTATTTGCGCGTTCGTCTGCAAAAATTCTGTGACAGTCTGTACGGCAATTTCAGCCGCTTTTTGTTGCGGAAAATGAAATTCTCCTGTAGATATACAGCAGAAAGCAATGCTTTTCAGCCCCCTGTCAGATGCAAGCTCCAGACAGGAGCGATAACAGTCTGCAAGTTGCCGGCAATGTGTTTCAGTGAGTGCACCTGATACAATAGGGCCGACCGTGTGCAGGACATAATGGCAGGGGAGGTTGAAAGCAGGCGTAATCTTAGCAGTGCCTGTAGGCTCATCGAATCCTTGCGCTGTCATCAATTCATCGCAGGCCAAACGCAGCTGTATACCGCTTACACTATGGATAATGTTATCCACGCAGGAGTGACAGGGAACGAAACAACCTCTTAACGCGCTGTTGGCGGCATTGACAATTGCATCAGCCTTTAAAGTGGTAATATCCCCGCGCCAGAGGATAAGCCGGTTGTTGAGCGGGGATGCAGGTAAAGCATCGCTGTCAGTAATTCCTTTGGCACGGACTTCTTCACTTAGATATTTGTCCTGCACCTTGAGAAATTCGTCGCTTATCGGATGGGGCCGACGGATATTCATGAGGCTTCTGAGAAGCCGTTTCTGTTCGATGGTGTTTTTCGGGATTTGCATATCCTTGTATTGCGGTAATTCGGATAACAGTTCTTGTATTAAAAATAATCTTTTTTCATCCTGTGTCATAGTGAGAGCCTCCTGAACATTATTTTTGAACATATGATACTACACACCAAATGCGTTACTATGCCAAAACCAAACATCAAACAAATGAAAGTTATATTTGGCCTAAATATCCCTTTTAAAACGAAAACGTAAATAAGGGGATAATATATCAGATTTACAATCATTGAGATAGCGAAACAATACTGTGTTTTCCCATAGCCAATCAATATATTGTCAAATAAAACCGTGTAATTGTAGGCAAAATAAAATGGGATTAAGACAACTAATATATGCTTAACTGCTTCAGCATTTTCAATTC
>CAJUTD010000043.1:4455-26523 GCA_910589635.1 uncultured Lachnospiraceae bacterium
CCCATAACGTGTGTTAAAAATGGACTTAACATGGGAATAAAGCACAGCCAAATAAGAAATGTTATGATTATAATAATATTATAATATTTCATTTTTGTTAAGGTCAGCATATCTTTGCAATCTTTTTTAATTATTTCCGCCAAAGCTGATATAGGGATCAGCATCAATCCCCATATGATATTATTTGCTGTCCAATAATTTCCCTGTTCTGCCACTTGATTAACCATTTTACATACGATGGCGGAATAGATGATGTTATCCAGCAAAATTTGAAATCCGCTGAATAGGCCGATAAACAAATAATTCTTGATAAATGATTTGTCAAATCTAAAAGAGACGACAAATAATTTTTCCCTAAACAAAGCAACCAGACATAATATAACACATAGTGAGCTAACTGTAATGTTAGAGTATGCAACGCCATTTATGCCAAATCTGGGAATCAGGAATAAATCGCCGATTATTGTAAAAGAGGTTTTGAGAATAATCATTGTATATATGTAAGATGGTTTATTCAGGACAACGAACAAAACATTTACAAAGCTGACAACGTTCGCAATGATAAATCCAATAGTTTCCAGCTCAAGGTATCTTGTCACTTCACGAATATGGTCAATAGCCATTGCCGATACAATATTATGGCAATGAATAAGAACTATCACCGCAAATAATATGTAGACAACATTAACAATCAAAAACGATTGAAAGATTCGCTCTTTAAATTTATTCTTATCTTGTATACATTTATTGAACAATGCAAATAAAGGTACAATTAAAAATGCTTGTATCGTCTCGTTGATTAAATCAAACCATTCAATGTGTCCTGCAATACCCAATCCATCCGTGAATGGAATATTTACTATTAAGTTTGTCCTCACAAGCGTATAAATAAACGGAATAAAACTCAATAGCATCAGACTGCAGAATAAATTAATGGGGAATTTAGTAATCTTATTGTCCATATCTGTATCTTCCTGTTCTGTTAGAGCATTTGTATTGAGCAATGATTTATGTTACTATTTTAGCAGGGAATCAGAGCAAATGGAAGCTTCAGATTCATAAACCTGAGAATACTACTGCAAATACAACCGGAGAAGTATAGACAGCAGGCAGGATATTTGTTATAAAAATCATATCATATAACTTTGAAGGAGGTAAGCATATGTATTTATTGGCGATTTTGGGAGTAATATTATCTGTACTTTTGATGGGGCTTTTTTCCCCTGATGGAATTGCGTCGTTAAGTTCCTGTCTCGATTTGTTTGCCCTGCTGTTGATTGTAATCATTGTGATTCCTGTTATGGCAGCTATGGGGATGCTCAAAGATTTAAATCATGCGTTTCGGTTGACGCTTGGAAAGAAAGCTGCGGTAAATTTGCGGGAATTGAAACGTGCGAAGACGGCGATGGTTTATCTGATTAGGTGTGTCATGTTGGCAGGCGTGGCTGGCACGTTGGCGGGAATAATGCAGGTGTTGGCATTCGGCGCTGAAGGAATGTCAGCGTTGACAGCCAGTTTGGGAGTAGCCGTCTGCCCGCTTCTTTATGCATTTGTGATTGCAATTGTACTGTTGCCGATTGAGGCTAGATTGGAGCAGAAAATCGTGGAGTTTATGGAGAACGAGGAATGAAAAAAGGCATAGGAATTTTGTTATATCTTATACTGATGGCAGTATTCCTTAAATTTGATTTGCGTTTTTTGTTTGATATCAGGCAGCTTTTGTTAGTATTGTTTGGAACCATTCTCTTGTTATTGCCCTCTGTGTACGAGAAAGGCGGGGAAGATGGAAAGAGAACAAAATTACCGCGGATAGATAAGGGAAAATTGTCCGTCAGAATCAAGCATTTTTTCGGGGAAGAGCGGGAAAGAATAGGACAGAACGCGGTCTGGGCAGGGCTTTTGCAGACGTTTGTGCTGTTGTTTTTGAACATGAATATTGTCGATACGGAGTTTCACGGCGTGCAGACGATTGCCATTTCCTGCCGTCCGATTCTTTATGGTTTCTGTATCTGGGTAATTATGCAGGAATCAGGAAAAGAAGAGAAACATGCAGAGAGTGACGAAAGCCAGGAGAATGGTGGAATTCAGCATAAAATTGCGCCAGAGGCATTAGGGTCGGCAGTCAATTATCGGCAATGTCTGCAAACATTAGGATTAACAAAACGTGAGGTGGAAATTGCGCTTCTTGTCATTCAGAATGAAACGAACGCGGAAATTGCGGAGCAGTTATTCATATCGGAAACTACAGTAAAGAAACATATGTCAAATATTTTTTCCAAACTTGGTATTAGCCAGCGGCAGGAGATTAAAGAGAAGTGTATGGCGTCGATTGACTGAGCGTTGCTTGCGGCAATTCAGGATGTATGTTAATATGTTACGCATATACAAAGCAGATTGGATGGAGCTGCCCGTGCCTATAGTATGTTTGCGTGCCGGGTAGAGGACAAAGGAGTATCATGTTAGAGGATTTTCCATTAGAAATAATTACAGAACCGCTGCTCACCTGGTTTCAGTCCAATGCCAGAATCCTACCCTGGCGGGAAGAGCCTACGCCCTATCGGGTGTGGGTATCGGAAATCATGTTGCAGCAGACCCGTGTGGAGGCTGTGAAACCGTATTTCCAGCGCTTCACAGAGGCACTTCCTGCGATAAATGATTTGGCGGAATGTGAGGAAGAACAGCTTTTAAAGTTGTGGGAGGGGCTTGGCTATTATAACCGTGTTAGGAATATGCAGATTGCAGCGAGAACGGTTATGGAAGAATATGGGGGACAGCTCCCGGCTGATTATGAAGAGCTTTTGAAACTAAAGGGAATCGGGCATTACACAGCAGGAGCTATTGCTTCCATTGCCTATAAGATTCCAGTGCCGGCCGTAGACGGCAATGTTTTGCGCGTTATTGCAAGAGTGACGGCGGATGATTCAGATATTATGAAACAGTCCGTGCGCACCAGGGTGGAAGAAGCGTTGCAGAAAATGATGCCAAAGGATGCGGCAAGTGAGTTTAATCAGGCTTTGATGGAGCTTGGCGCTACGGTTTGTGTGCCGAATGGGGAGCCGTTGTGCATGGAATGTCCTTGGAAAAAGTTCTGTGAGGCCAGACGATTGGACTGCTGGCAGACACTTCCTGTTAAGAGTAAGGCCAAACCAAGAAAAATTGAAGAGAAAACAGTTTTTATTATCCGTGATGGTGAGAAAGTGGTGCTGCATAAGAGGCCAGGGAAAGGATTGTTGGCGGGATTGTATGAATTTCCCAACGCGGCGGGCCATTTATCTGATGAGGAGGCTTTGCAGTGGGTCAAAGAGAAGAAATTAAATCCACTGCGGATTCAGAAGCTCGAGCCTGCAAAACATATTTTTTCTCATGTGGAGTGGCATATGACAGCGTATGTTATCCGGGTGGATGAGCTTGCGGAAAATAAGAGCGGCATGCTCTTTGTGGAGGCCAAAGATTCTGAGGAACGCTATCCTATTCCGGCGGCATTTGGGGCGTACACCAAATATATGAATATCCGCCTGGGAAATGAGAAGTTTTTGCAATAACATAATAGTGGATAAAAGGAGAGGCCAGTGCATTACGCACTGGCCTTCATATGAAAAAGATTTATATAAAAAAGTGAGGATACGTTGTTAGAGCTTTATGCAATATTAGTATATCCATTAAATATGACTTTATTATGTTTATAATATGATATTTGTGTAAAGAAAATGTGAACAAATTGTGCAAGGCTACATAATCTTGCAGGAATAGACGTAATTTGCGAATGCAATAATTGGAATTTGCGATTTTTGTCAAAATGTGTATAATATAGCATGAGGAGACCTGATGCTCCGTGCTGTAATCCAGATTCTAAAAAATGGGATCTGGCATAATCATAGGGTAAAAGACTTACAAATGGAGGAAGATATGAAGTTACTTTCAATAGCAATTCCGAGTTATAATTCTCAGGATTATATGGAACATTGTATTGATTCTTTGCTTATAGGCGGTGAGGACGTAGAAATATTGATTGTTGATGATGGTTCAAAGGATCGGACAGGAGAGATTGCGGACCGTTATGCGTTAGAATATCCCAATATTGTAAAAGCAATCCACCAGGAGAACGGCGGACATGGGGAAGCCGTGAATGCCGGAATCCGTAATGCAACTGGGCTGTATTTTAAAGTGGTGGACAGTGATGATTGGGTAGATGCAGATGCGTACCGTCAGATTCTTGCTACATTGCGGGAGTTATCTGGCGGAAGCCAGGTATTGGATATGCTTATCAGCAATTTTGTGTATGAAAAAGAGGGCGTAAAGCATAAAAGAGTTACAAGATATACAGGAACGTTGCCGGAGAATAGGATTTTCGGTTGGGATGAGGCAAAGCATTTTCGCAAGGGGCAGTATATCCTGATGCATTCTGTAATTTACCGTACGCAGCTTTTGCGGGAGTGCGGATTAGAATTGCCAAAGCATACTTTTTATGTAGACAATATTTTTGTGTATGTGCCTTTACCCCATGTGAAAAATATGTACTATCTCAATGTAGATTTCTATCGTTATTTTATTGGCAGGGAGGACCAGTCTGTCAATGAGAAAGTGATGATTGGGCGGATTGACCAGCAGATTAAAGTGAACAAATTGATGGTTGAGACTGTGGATTTGTGGAAATTATCGAATCGCAAACTGCGAAAATATATGTTTAACTATTTGGAAATCATTACCGTCGTGTCCACGATTATGCTTATTCGTTCCGGCACGCAGGAAAACCTTGAGAAAAAGCGGGAGCTTTGGAAATACTTAAAAGATTACGATTTGCGTCTCTTCTGGCATTTGAGGAAGGGAATTATGGGGCAGACCATGAATCTGCCGGGCAGAGGAGGAAGGAAGATTTCTGTAGCCGCATACAAGATTTCTCAGAAAGTTGTTGGATTTAATTAAAAGATAAACTTGACAGCATAAACTGCTTGTTGTATAATTTCAGACAGAGTGTGAGACAAAGACCACACGAAGGGGTACACCACCGCGGGTGTAATTCTTCGTGGTGGTCTTTTTTTGTTTCATAAAAATAGGTAATTGCGAAACTATCAAATTACCAAAATTTCATATACAATTCATAAAATTATGTGTCAATATTTCATTCATAGAAACGCACAAAATGCAGGACGTACCAAGCATTCCAATGAGCCTTTTACTACAAAAACCATGTTCAGCAGAGGCTTCTATGGTTTTTAAGTCTCATTTCCATGGTACTAAAATGCATTTCTTAGCGTTTCTATGATGAAATATTTCTTCTTAAATTCTTTGAATTGTATATGAAATTCATAAAATTACAGAGTTTCGCAATTACCTATTCATAAAAAATGAGAAAGGAGAAACAGATGAAAATTAACGGCGTACAGAAAGAATGTCCTGCCAATTTTTCCGTATCGGCAATGCTCAGCCGGGAAGGTTTTGCCCGAGAAGGCGTGGCCGTAGAGTTAAATATGGAAATTGTGGCAAAGGATGTGTATGACACGACAGTTTTAAAAGAAGAAGATGTTGTTGAAGTTGTTAGTTTCATGGGAGGAGGTTGATTATGAAACAAGATATATTTATGTTAGGCGGACAGGCATTTCATTCCAGATTTATCTTAGGTTCTGGAAAGTACAATGTGGAGCTGATTAAAGCGGCGGTTGAACAGGCGAGAGCGCAGATTATCACGCTGGCTGTGCGCAGGGCAAATTCAGACGGTGAAGGAAATATTTTGGATTTTATACCGGAGGGCGTGACGCTTCTGCCGAATACTTCCGGGGCTAGAAATGCTCAGGAGGCCGTGCGGATTGCCAGGCTGTCGCGAGAGCTGGGTTGCGGGAATTTTGTGAAAATAGAGATTATGCGGGATTCCAAATATTTGCTGCCAGATAATGAAGAAACTGTGAAAGCAACGGAAATACTGACGAAAGAAGGATTTGTGGTACTGCCCTATATGTATCCGGATTTGAACACAGCGCGCGATCTAGTAGATGCAGGAGCGGCGGCGGTCATGCCATTGGCGGCGCCCATTGGCTCAAATAAAGGACTTGCCACCAAAGAGTTTATTCAAATCCTCATTGATGAGATAGATTTGCCGATTATTGTGGATGCGGGCATCGGGCGTCCCTCTCAGGCATGTGAGGTCATGGAAATGGGAGCAGCGGCAGTGATGGCGAATACTGCCATAGCTACAGCAGGGGATATCCCGCAGATGGCGTCGGCATTTGGGAAAGCGATTGAGGCAGGACGAAAGGCGTATCTGTCAGGGCTTGGCAGAGTCAGGGAAAAAGGAGCGGAGGCTTCCTCACCGTTGACTGGTTTTCTTAGGGATTAACGATGGAGATTCAGCGGCAATAATTTCAGGTGCATGGAAAAGCCATGACTACTGAAGTATGCCAATAGGAGGATGAGAAAAAATGCAAACAGATAGGCGGGAACCTGAAAATCATATGGAATATATGGAGGGCATGGAACAGATTGACTCTGATATTTTACATAAGGTCATAAAGGCGCGCAATCAGTATCAGGCGAATGATTATACGGTGCAGGATGTGAGAGAAGCGTTGTCTCATGAAAATCGAAGTATTGAGGATTTTGCCGCGCTTTTGTCCCCGGCGGCAGAGCCTTTTTTGGAAGAAATGGCAAAGATGGCGAAACAGGAGACTGAAAGACATTTTGGCAATTCTGTGTATTTGTTTACCCCCATCTACATCTCTAATTATTGTGAAAATTACTGTGTGTATTGTGGGTTTAATTGCCACAATAGAATCCACCGTATGAAGCTGAATTGCGAGGAGATGGAAAAAGAGATGGCGGCCATTGCAGCAAGCGGCTTGGAGGAAATTTTAATTCTAACTGGGGAAAGCCGCGCCCAATCAGATGTAATTTACATAGGGGAGGCGTGTAAGATTGCCTGCAAATATTTCCGTATGGTGGGAATCGAGGTTTATCCAATGAATTCTGATGAGTATGCATATTTGCAAAAATGCGGTGCGGACTATGTGACAGTTTTTCAGGAGACTTATGATTCTGACCGTTATGAAATGCTGCATCTTGCCGGACATAAGAGGATTTTCCCCTACCGTTTCCATGCGCAGGAGCGTGCTCTAAAAGGTGGAATGCGTGGCGTGGCGTTTGCCGCGCTTTTGGGGCTGGCAGATTATCGCAAAGATGCGTTTGCCACAGGTCTTCACGCTTATTATATTCAGAGGAAATACCCCTATGCAGAAATCTCTTTTTCCTGTCCGAGGCTGCGCCCGATTGTCACGATGGAGAATGCGTCCAAGAATGAAGGCGGTGAAAAAATGAAGGAGAAAGAAGTCGTCCCGGTGGTGGAGCCGTTGGGTGGTAAGAAGGTAAGCGAGCGGGAATTGATGCAAATCATGTGCGCGTACCGGCTGTTTATGCCGTTTGCCGGGATGACAATTTCCACTAGGGAGCGGGCGGATTTTCGCGACCATGTGATTGGCGTGGCGGCAACAAAGATTTCCGCAGGCGTCAGCACGGGAATCGGCAGCCATTCCGAGGAAGTAAAGGAACAGGGGGACAATCAGTTTGAGATTGCGGATGGCCGCGATGTTAGTGCAGTAACGCAGGCGATACGGAACCGAGGCTTGCAGCCGGTGATGAACGACTATGTTTATGTATAGAAAATTGAAATCGGATGATGGAAGTAAGCGTTGCTTTTCACAGAGTGCAGAAGTAGATTCTCAATCAAGAGGTTGTTTTCTGAAAATTGCCGTCTCAAACTGGGCATTATTTCAAGCGTCCCATGATGAGGCAGATATGGAAACGTATATAGATTTTCTGGCTGGGATTGCAGCAGGCGACAAATCATGCCTTGGAAAAAAACGCAAGCCGGATATATTGATTGTCCGGGAAAAACAGTTGCCTGAAGCGGATTATGTGAAATTATTTATAAGCCTTTGGCAGAAATGTGGGGAAATGGTAGGCAGGCAGACAAGGATTATTCCCCATACTTATCTGTCCGCAGCCAAAGAAACGGGTTGCGGCTGGCTGCATCTTCCGCTCCCGGTATTTCAAAAAAGACAAAAAAATGGAATGCTTGCCGATATGGAAATTGGCACGTCCGTCCATTCCGTGGCAGAGGCAGAGACAGCGCAGAAGCTGGGAGCCTCTTATGTGACAGCTGGGCATATTTTTACCACGGACTGCAAAAAAGACGTTTCACCAAGAGGAATAGGATTTTTGGAGGAGGTCTGCGCTGCCGTCGATATCCCGGTCTATGCCATTGGGGGCATCCATGCAAAGAATCTGTCTTTGATAAGGGAAAGCTCAGCCTCCGGGGCGTGTATGATGTCGGAATATATTTTTTCTCCTATGGGAAAAACATAAAAATAAATAAGCCTGCCTTGTACTGAGAGCAAACTGATAATAGATTGCTGGATGGCAATGGATATGTTATAATTATCCAGCGAAGTGACCGAGTTACAGGGTGGGAGCCTCCCTAACTTCATAGAAGAAGAGGGGGGGGGACATGAGTACATACGAGGTTTTAACACTGTTAATACTTTTCGGAACGTTTCTTGTCGCACTGCTTGCCTACATAGATAGGAACAACAAGCCTGAACGTGAAAATCAACTTGATTTTTTGGAGAAAAATGAGGAAGAGTTGTATGTGCGGGAATTGTCCATGTTTTTATATGGCGATTCCAAATGGTTTGAGCAGAATAATTATGAGGAAATTTGTACGCTAATCAGAGAGGCTTTTCCTGTCTTTCCAGAGAATGAATGATGCTGATACGGCGATGATGTATCTTGGCGGTTTTTTCATTCACAGGCATTTGTGCCAGGCAACGGGAAGGAATTTCATGTTGTATTGCATGGGCGTCGAGCAGCTTACAGACGACAGGTTTGGCAATTGTTTAAAACCGCTTACAGATAATGACCTTAATCGGCTGGCAGGTCTGGAGCAGGCAGAAATTTATAAAGAGGTGGCTGCTTATATGAGAGAGCAGTGTGTGAAATTGGAGCAGGAGATTGTGAGTTATTATCTAGGAGGAAAAAATGTCTGATATTTTGATTCGCAATGAAACAGAGAATGATTTTAATGAAGTGGAAGAATTGACGCGGAAAGCATTTTGGAATGTCTATGTTCCGGGATGTGTGGAGCATTATCTGGCGCACATTCTGCGGGGGCATGAAGATTTTATCCCAGAGCTTGACTTTGTGGCGATAACAGAGGACGGAAGGATTGTGGGCAATCTCATGTACACAAAAGCCTGGCTTACAGATGAAAACGGCAACGAGAGAACGATTCTAACCTTTGGCCCAATCAGTGTCCATCCAGATTATCAGCGAATGGGAATTAGCAGGAGGTTATTGGAACATAGTTTTGAGAAAGCATCTGCCTTAGGGTATGAGTCAATTGTCATTATGGGGAATCCCGGAAATTATGTGGGAAGGGGATTTAAAAGCTGCCGGAAATATCATGTCTGCATGGAAGATAACAGTTATCCCGCGGCAATGCTTGTCAAAGAATTGGTGAAAGGGACATTTGCAGACGGTAGAAAATGGGTCTATCATGGAAGTAAGGCTTATGAGTTTAACAGTGCTGATGCAGAAGCATTTGACAAGCAGTTTGAACCGATGGAAAAAGAAGTCTGTCCCAGCCAGGAGGAATTTTATATTTATAGCCATTCGTTCATAAAGGAGGAATGAGAATAGCAGGCATGATATAATCAATATTAGCCCGCTGAAGCGCACATAGGTTACCATGTCGTTGCAAAACAATTCATGGTAGAATAAATACATTTTGTGGAAAATCGCTTTAAAATGCCTATCATAAATCCGAAAGAATAATTACTACAAGGTAGAAGCGAGGAGGAACACAAATTGTTGCATTATGTTCAAAATGTTGGCGGTGCACTCACAGATGAGAGAAAATATTATACGGGAAATACGGGAAAATATTTTGCTTCTCCAATGAAAGAGTTAAACGAAAAAACAGTATTGACGGAGGACGCTTTGGAAAACCGTAATGACAGTTATCGCCAACATACAAAGTATAACGATAGTATGGATTGTTATTACAGTACATATGATTTAGGAATTTTATTACAGAATAAAGAAAGCTATCTGCAAGGGACGATAAACTCCAGTCAGGATGTAGATGGTTATTTTTTTCCATATCAACAAAAGAATTTTTATGAAAAGATGGGCATATCTTCGGAGGTATCTATTCTGTTAGAGTGTCAAAATGGCGACTGTAATTTGATATTATATGATTCTTATGGCAATCAGGTCGGAATGGCAAAAGACGATGGAAGTGGCAATAAGAAACTTGTTTTGCCGGATCTTGCTGGCGTTACATCACAGTATTTTATTCGGGTGGAGGGTGCAAATACTGCAGTTGCATTTGAGGAAAAGGCTTACCGCATTAGAATTACAGAGACAAAAAGCAGGGATATTCAAAGTGACAGTGTACAAAAATATGAAACGTCATATCAAAATCAACTGGACCGCATACATGAAATGCAGTTTGAGGCGTTGCCGGAAAGTGACAAATATTTAGGGAACGCTACGGTTGAAGAATTATTAGAGCGGATGAAACGTGGAGAACAGCTTGATAACAAAGAAATGGCATATGTCAAAATATTTGCGAATCTGGCGGATTATGAAAAAGCAGAAGCAATGAATTATATTCAGAACAAGTTATACCCGGATATACAAAAGAAAGCGGAACAAAAGGGCATAGAATTACCGGATGGATTATGGAAGATTGAAATGGATGCGGCAGGTAATATATCGGTTGCGGGAGACATGACAGAAGAAAACAGAAGAGAACTGGAGGAGATGCTGTCAGACAATTTTGCCGGTGATTTGTGGGAAAGATATGTACAGACAATGGATATCTCCCATGAACAATACAGGCTGTTACACGGTTATCACGAAGTGGAGCGATTTATCCGCAAAGCAACAGGTGGACAATATTCGTTTCAAGATATCACCATAAAGGAAGACGGAAAAATTGGCGGATTGCCTGATAAAATGTGTCAGCAAATTAATTCCCAGGAGGCAAATGCCAAGAATGAGGAGCTGAGGGATGATATCTATATGCTCATGGATTATCGAAATAAATTCGGAATGGAAGATATCTTAAATTTTAATGTGAAGTATCAGGTTTCCGATTCGGGGCTGCGATTGATATAACGATATCGGCTTCCCTATTTTGGTGCGGATGCCCTTGCACAGCTTTTGCGTTCCACCAAGTGGTGCGGGACGATAATCTTGGTCGGCAGTAGCGACGGGTCCTCAATATGGTTAATAATCTGCGAGGCAGCTTCGATGCCAAGCTGACGGGAATTGATGTCAATGGAGGTCAGCGGCGGGGAGGTGAGCCTGGCAGCAATCGAATTGTTGAATGAGACAATCGACAAATCTTCGGGAATCTGCAGATTCATCTGCGATGCAGTATGTGCCAGCACCAGTGCGTGAATATCGTCATTTGCAATAAAAGCAGTTGGGCGCTCTTCCATGGAGAGCGTCTTTTTTATTTCCTCCGGGTCTTCATAAGGGATGAAGGGAATCTCAATATAATATTCTGGGCGGAAGGGGATGTTCTGTTCCGTCAGCGCCAGGATATATCCAGATTTCCGGTCGGCAGAGAAAATGCGGGTACTGTCACAGCCGAGATAGGCGATACGCTCATGGCCCAGGGAAATCAGGTAGGATGTGGCGTCTCTGGCAGCTTGTATATTATCGTTATCAATATAGATGGTATCTTGGATGAATTTGTCAGCTTTCCCGATAATGACAAATTGTATACCTTCTCCGTAGAGGTAGTCAACGATTGGGTCCTGGCGGGAAGAGTAGAGAAGAATGATACCGTCCAGCCGTTCCTCTTTTATCATCTGCCGTATGCATTGCAGGATTTCATCGGTGGAGGCGCCGGTGATCAGGGTGGTAAAATATTGTTTCTGATTGCAGAATTGGCTGATACCGCGCATTGTCTCCAGAAAAAAAGAGTTCTCGTAGGTATCTCTCTCCGAGACAGGCAGCACAATGCCGATGGTCTTTGTATTCGGGGAAGCAATGGGGGTGTTTGGCTCATAGCCAAGTTCCTGCATTGCTTTTCGTACTTTTTCTTTTGTCTGTTCACTGATAGACGGGTGGTTGGTGCAGGTACGCGATACTGTGGATGGCGAAACGCCAGCCAGCCGTGCTACTTCTTTGATCGTTATACTCATAATATTTTCCTTATCCCAGAATGAAATGTCATATGTTTCTGAATACTAGTATAAGAAATGAAAATGCAAAAGTCAATGCAAAACAAAATGATAAAATCCATATGTTGTGCAAATTAGCGCAAAATAATTTGCAAAATTGCGTAAATATTATTATGAATTGTGCAAAACAGAGAAAATAATATGGATAAGAAAAGAAGCATTGATAAATTTGTAAAAACGCGATATATTGAATATAGATAAACGAAACGGGGTGCAACAATAATGCAAATAAATGCATAATTGTGCAATGCAAGATGTCAAATACCCTATAGCAAGCTGACAGGGCATGTCTGGCTTTTTTACCAAGTCCGCCCCAAGGGGCGGGGTATTTGCCCCTCGCGGCATTCACCAAATATCCGCGCTAGCGCGGCTGCTTGGCTCATTGCTCGCGGGAATAAAATAATTCAAAAAGAGGACAGGAGGAAGGAAAAATGGGAGAAATTAAGATTTTATCTCCGCTGAATGGCAAGGCAATTCCGATAGAGCAGGTTCCGGATGACGTTTTTGCAGAGAAAATTATGGGAGACGGTGTGGCAATTATGCCCACAGATGGCACAATCCACAGTCCGGTGGATGGAACGATTGCAACCGTAGCTGAGACACTTCATGCATATGGATTTACGTCGGAGGACGGCGTGGAAATGCTTGTGCATTTTGGACTGGAGACAGTAGCGCTTGAAGGGAAAGGCTTTACTTCGCATGTGCAGGAGGGGGATTCGGTAAAGGCTGGGCAACTGGTTGCCGAAGTAGATATGGAGTTTTTAAAAGCACAGGGAATTAATACGGTGACACCGGTGGTAATCTGTGACGGCGCAGACGACGAGACGTTGCGTTTTACTTATGGGGAAGTGAAAGCCGGGGATGTACTCGTAAAAAGCGCAACCGATGCGTCAGCAGATGGACAGCAGGTGAATGCGCAGGATAAAAAGGAGCATAAAGAGACAGAAAGCGTTCAGGGTAAGGATGCCTATAAAGAGGCAGAAAGCGCCAAAGATAAAGAGGAGCGTAAGCAGGAGGCAGAGAAACAGCCAAAGAAGAAGTTTGCAATTAATTTTGATTTTTTACAAAAACTAGGTAAGGTGCTTATGACGGTCATTGCCGTGATGCCGGCGGCTGGCCTGATGATTAGTATTGGAAATCTGATTGTTATTGCCGGAGGCGACGCCGGTATTGTGCAAACGGTTGGCAATACAGTTGCAGAAATTGGTTGGGCAATCATCAATAACCTGCATCTTTTATTTGCTGCGGCAATTGGCGGTTCCTGGGCAAAGGAGCGGGCAGGCGGCGCATTTGCAGCAGTCATTTCCTTTGTTTTGATTAATAAAGTGACAGGCGTTGTATTTGGTGTGACCGCGGATATGCTTAACTCTGCGGATGCTGTCACGCACACGCTGTTCGGGCAGGAGATTCCGGTGGCGGATTATTTTGTAAATGTGCTCAATGCGCCAGCTTTGAATATGGGTGTATTTGTAGGTATCATTGCCGGGTTTGTAGGTGCGACGGCTTATAATAAATATTATAATTTCCGCAAGCTTCCCGATGCGTTATCCTTCTTTAACGGCAAACGTTTCGTACCGTTGGTGGTTATCTTCTATTCCACAGTTACCGCATTGGTGTTGAGTGTTATCTGGCCGGTTGTACAGACAGGAATCAACAACTTTGGTATTTGGATTGCCAATTCTTCCGATACTTCACCGGTTTTGGCGCCGTTTATATACGGGACATTGGAGCGTTTGCTGCTGCCATTCGGACTGCATCATATGTTGACGATTCCGATGAATTACACTTCTTTCGGAGGCACTTATACCGTGCTTACCGGGGCGAATGCAGGCACGCAGGTATTCGGACAGGACCCATTGTGGCTGGCATGGGTGACAGATTTGATTAACTTTAAGGGAGCCGGGGATATGGCTTCTTACAATGAGTTGTTGACAACGGTAACGCCGGCGCGTTTTAAGGTTGGGCAGATGATTGGAGCGACCGGGCTTTTGATGGGATTTGCACTGGCAATGTACCGCCGGGTGGAGCCGGAGAGAAAGAAACAGTATAAGTCGGTATTTCTTTCTATCGTGGCAGCCGTATTCTTGACAGGCGTTACGGAGCCGCTTGAGTTCATGTTTATGTTTGCAGCGCTGCCGTTATATATTATCTATGCGATTTTGCAAGGTCTGGCCTTTGCATTGGCGGGCGTTATCGACCTTCGTTTGCACTCCTTTGGCAATCTGGAATTTATCACGAGGATTCCCATGTCGTTAAAGGCAGGGCTAGGTGGAGACATCTTAAACTTTGTCATCAGCGTGGTGGTATTTTTTGCCATTGGCTATGTGGTCGCGTACTTTATGATTGGCAAGTTTAAATTTGCCACTCCCGGGCGTCTGGGCAATTATCTTGATGAGGAGGAAAATGGCGAGGGCGGCGAGAAATCTGCTGCCGGTGGAAGCGAGCAGGCGGAGAAGATTATTGCTTTGCTTGGCGGAAGGGAAAACATTACGTTGGTAGACGCCTGTATGACGAGGCTGCGTGTGACGGTTAAGGACGTGAATAAGGTAGCAGAGCTGCCGGAGTGGAAAGCGCAGGGAGCCATGGGGTTGATTAAGAAAGATAACGGTATTCAAGCGGTGTATGGACCGAAAGCAGACGTTTTGAAATCAGATATCAATGATATATTATAGTAACAAGTTCAGCCGGCAGGCGTCTTTGCGAATGGCGTGGGCTGAACGGATGCGATGCAATGTATAAAGGAAAAACAGTATGAAAATCATGACATTAAACGCGCACAGCCATGGCGTGGATTTGCCGGCAGGCATATTTGAGAAAAATCTTGATTATTTGGCAGATTGCATTTTGCAGCAGCAGGTAGATGTAATTGCATTACAGGAGGTATGCCAGACGCAGAGCGCCGATACTGTGAAGGCAGGACAAATTCACAGATTTATAGCGGCAGGTGGGGAAGAAGGAATTGACGATTTGGCAGAGGCAGGCAAAAAGACGGTCATCCGGCAGGATAATTATGTATGGCGGCTTATACAAAAGCTGGAGCAAAAAGGTTCTCAATATGACTGGACCTGGGATGGCATAAAAACAGGATATGGCATATTTGACGAGGGGCTTGCTATCATCAGCAAGTTCCCCATCGAAAATGTGCAAACGTATTATCTTTCCAATTCCCGCGATTATCAGAACTGGAAGACGAGAAAGGCAATTGCGGCGGACGTCTCTGTTGGAGCGCAAAAAGTTTGTTTTGCCTGCACTCATATGGGGTGGTGGGAGGATGAGGAAGAACCGTTTGCCAGCCAGATGGATTTGCTTCAAAAGGAGCTGTCCGAAAAGGAAGGAAAGATTTTTCTGATGGGTGATTTCAATAGTCCGGCGAAGGAGAGGAATACAGGCTACGATTACGTGAAAAACTATGGATGGCTGGACACCTGGCAGCTTGCCGGAAACGGCATACATGAGATAACAGTTCCTGGAAAGATTGACGGTTGGAGCGAGGAAGCAGAAAAAGGCTTGTGTATCGACTATATTTGGGCGAACCATCCGGCGAACGTCGTATCTTCGAGAATCGTGTTTTCTGGGCAGAAGGAGCCGGTGATTTCAGATCATTTTGGAATATTAGCGGAAATTAATGAGAAATGAGGAAGCGAGGAAGAAGCATGAGAAAAAGTGGAATTTTACTCCCAATTAGCAGCCTGCCGTCTGCTTATGGGATCGGCTGCTTTTCCAAAGAGGCGTATGAGTGGGTGGATTTTCTAAAAAAGGCAGGGCAGGGCTGTTGGCAGATTCTTCCGCTTGGTCCTATCGGATATGGGGATTCTCCTTACCAGTCGTTTTCGTCTTTTGCCGGCAACCCATATTATATCAGCCTGGAAAAGCTGATTTCTTATGGATGGCTGACAGAGGAGGAATGCGAGAGTGCCGATTGGGGAGCGGATGAGCGGTATGTCGATTATGGCCTGTTGTATGAGAATAGATTTGCCCTGTTAAGGAAAGCTTTTCAAAAAAGCGGGATTGAGAAGAATCCGCAATTTCGGAAGTTTCAGGAGGAAGAGAAGGATTGGCTGAGAGACTTTGCGCTATTCATGGCATTGAAAGAAGAAAATGAGGGAAAACCTTGGACTTTGTGGGAAGAAGATGTAAAATACAGAAAGGAAGAGGTTTTAAGAGATAAGGCGAAAGAACTTGCGCAGGAGATATGCTATTATGAATTTTTGCAGTTTGAGTTCTATCGCCAGTGGTTGGAATTAAAGAATTATGCAAATAGCCAGGGCGTGGAGATTATCGGTGATATTCCGATTTATGTGTCTATGGACAGCGCCGACGCCTGGGCCGGCAGAGAGTTATTTCAATTTGATGAACATGCAAAGCCCAAAGCGGTTGCCGGTTGTCCGCCGGACGGTTTCTCGGCGGTCGGTCAACTGTGGGGAAACCCGCTTTATGATTGGGACTACCACCGCGTCAGCGGATTTGCCTGGTGGATGCGGCGGCTTCGCTTTTGTTTCCGTATGTATGACGTGGTGCGGATCGACCACTTTCGCGGGTTTGATGAATATTATGCGATACCTTATGGAGCAGTGGACGCCAGAGAAGGTAAATGGCAAAAAGGGCCGGGTATAGCTTTATTTGAGAAGGTGAAGCAGGTGTTTGGCGACCGGGAAATCATTGCCGAGGATTTGGGCTATGTGACAGATTCTGTGCGAAAGCTGGTGGCAGACAGCGGATATCCGGGCATGAAAGTGTTGGAATTTGCCTTTGATTCCAGGGATTCGGGAAGCGCCAATGATTATCTGCCGTACAATTATGAAAGAAACAGCGTGGTATACACGGGGACACATGACAATGAGACGATTACCGGATGGTTCTGTGAAGGGCTGAAAGAGGAAGAAAGGCAGACGGTCCGGGAATATCTCTGTGACTTTAAGCACAAGGATGAGGAGATGTATTTGCCTCTGGTGTGTACGGCGATGGCGAGCGTTTCCAAGTTGTGTGTGATTCCGTTGCAGGACTGGCTGGGTTATGATAACCGTGCGAGAATCAATGTGCCTTCCACCACAGGGGAAAATTGGCGATGGCGGGTAAAGAAGAAGGAATTGACCGAAGAATTGGCGGGGACAATTTATGCAGCAGTAAAGCGGTATGGAAGAGAGGAAAGAAAAGGATAAGTAACGGAGGTGGCAGGATATGGTGAAATTTTATGGAAAACCGGTGTATAAGGGTATTGCGGTTGGTCCGGTGGTGGTGCTGAAAAAAGAAGACCAGAAAGTAAAGCGCAGGAAGGTAGACAGTCCAGAAGAAGAAGTTGCAAGGGTCGAACGGGGAGTGAAAACTGCCCAGGAACAGTTGCAGGCATTGTATGAAAAAGCCGTTGTTGAGGTGGGCGAGGCCAGCGCGGCGATTTTTGAAGTGCACCAGATGATGTTGGAAGACGAGGATTATTTGGACGCCATTTACAATATGATTCGCGCGGAACAGGTAAATGCCGAGTATGCCGTGGCGGTGACCGGCGATAATTTTTCCAAGATGTTTGCCGGAATGGATGACGATTATATGAAAGCCCGCGCCGCGGATGTCAAAGATATTTCTAACCGCCTCGTGCAGTGTGTCAGCGGAAATCAGGAAGCCGGGCTGAACTTTAAAGAGCCGTCCATTATCGTGGCGGACGATTTGAGCCCCAGCGAGACGGTACAGATGGATAAGAAAAAAATTCTGGCGTTCGTTACGGTTCATGGTTCCGCCAATTCCCATACCTCTATATTGGCACGGATGATGAATATTCCGGCTTTGATTGGCGTGCCGCTGGATTTGGATAAAATACAGTCGGGGATGAAGGCCGTCGTAGACGGCGTTCAAGGAGAAGTCGTCTTTGAGCCGAATGAGTTTGTCTGTGAAGAGGCGGAGCGCAAAATTAAAAAGGAACAGGAGAAATTACAGCTCTTACAGGAGCTGAGAGGGAAAGAGAATGTAACGCAAAGCGGCAGGGAAGTCAACGTTTATGCCAATATTGGCGGTATCGGGGACGTCGGTTACGCCCTGGAAAACGATGCGGGCGGCGTTGGGCTTTTCCGCAGCGAATTTCTCTATCTCGGGAGAGATGATTTCCCGACCGAAGAAGAGCAGTTTCAGGCATATCGGCAGGTGTTACAGACGATGGGCGACAAAAAAGTGATTATTCGTACCCTGGATATCGGGGCGGATAAGCAGGTGGATTATTTTAACCTGGGAAAAGAGGATAATCCGGCTATGGGGTATCGTGCTATCCGCATTTGCCTCAAACAGCCCGACATCTTTAAGACGCAGCTACGCGCATTGTTCCGGGCAACCGTATATGGAAACCTTTCCATTATGTATCCGATGATAACTTCCACGGAAGAAGTGGAAAAAATCTATGCGATTGTGGGCGAAGTTAAGGAAGAATTAACAAAAGAACAAATTACATTCAAGGACCCGGAGCAGGGAATTATGATTGAGACTCCGGCGGCGGTAATGATCAGCGATAAACTGGCGCAGATGGTGGATTTCTTCAGCGTGGGCACCAATGACCTGACGCAGTATACGCTTGCCATTGACAGGCAGAACGAAAAGCTGGATGATTTCTATAATCCGCATCATGAAGCGATTCTGGCAATGATACAGATGATTACTGACAATGCCCACAAACATGGAAAATGGGCGGGAATCTGCGGTGAATTAGGCTCAGACTTGGAACTTACGGAAACATTTGTTAAAATGGGAATTGATGAATTATCCGTCTCTCCCTCAATGGTGCTGCCGTTGCGGAAACGCATTCGGGAAATAAAATAATTTCATTTTAAAGGAGGAAAAAGTAATGCAGAAATTTGAGTATGTAATTAAGGATGAAGTGGGAATCCACGCAAGGCCGGCAGGGCTTCTTGTGAAGGAAGCGAAAAAGTATCAGAGTGAAATCCGCATTGTAAAGGATGGCAAATCTGCCGCTGCCACGAAACTGATGGCAATTATGGGGCTTGGCGTAAAATGTGGGGACACGGTAGCCATAGAAGTGGAAGGCGCAGACGAGGATGCTGCCTGCGAAGGAATCAAGGCTTTTTTTGAGGGCAATTTGTAACAGTAAGGAGGAGGCCGAAATGACCGAAAAAGAAAGAATGTTATCGGGAAAGCTATATAATCCGTATTTGGTTCATGATAATACCTGGGAAAAGAACAGGGAAACACTGGAAAAATTTAATAACCTGTCTTACAAGGACGCCAAAGAAGGAATACGTCTTTTGCAGGGGATTTTCGGCCATTTGGAAGACGATGCTGTAATCGTTCCGCCTTTTTATTGCGACAAAGGCCCGCAGATTTACATCGGAAAACATTTCTATGCCAATACGGGATTGTTGATTCTCGATGAAGCTCCGGTGAGGATTGGCGATCATGTGTTTCTTGCGCCGCGTGTCAGTATCTACACGGCGGGACATCCGATTGACGCAAATGTAAGAAATATGGATCTTGAGTATGCAAAACCAGTGACAATCGGTGATGACGTCTGGATTGGCGGCAACGTGACCGTCAATCCGGGCGTAACAATTGGCAGCAATGTTGTCATCGGTTCCGGCAGCGTGGTAACGAAGGATATTCCAAGCGGTGTGGTAGCCGCCGGAAATCCCTGCCGGATTATCCGGCAAATTACGGAAGAGGACGCTGTGTATTGGAACAGGGAATTGGCCAAGTATCAGGAGGATAGGAAGCATCACGGTTGAATATGAATAAATTTGGCATTAGCGGACATCTTAAATTTATACAGCATTATAAATTGCAAGTTTTTGTAAAATGTCCGCAGCAGATACGGTAGTTTATCAGCATGGCGGGCAGGAAAGAGGTAAAAATGGAAGCACAGATGAACCCAAGGAAAGTGGCGGTGATTGGCTGCGGATTTGTCGGTTCCGCCACGGCGTTTGCCTTAATGCAAAGTAAATTGTTTTCAGAGATGGTGCTCTTAGATGTTGATTTTGATAAAGCGGATGGGGAGGCAATGGATATCGCCCACGGAGTTCCCTTTGCCGGGCAGATGAAAATTTATGCGGGAAATTATGAGGATATTGCGGATGCGGCGATCATTATTGTGACGGCGGGCGCAAATCAGAAGCCCGATGAGACAAGGCTGGATTTGGTAAATAAAAACGTTGCCGTCTATAAAAATATCATTCCGCAAATTGTAGAGCAGGGATTTGAGGGTATCCTGCTGGTTGTGTCAAATCCTGTGGATATCCTGACCTATGCGGCCGTCAAACTGAGCGGTTTTGCGGAAAACAGGGTTATAGGTTCGGGGACGGTGCTTGACACGGCGAGGTTGAAATGTGCCCTCAGCGAACATCTGGGCGTTGATAGCCGCAACCTTCATTCTTTTATTATCGGTGAACATGGGGACAGTGAGATTGCGGCCTGGAGCAGTACGAATGTGTCGGGTATACCGCTGGATGATTTTTGTGAAATGCGCGGACATTTCAACCATGCGCAGGCGATGAGGGAGATTGCCGAAGACGTCAAAAACAGCGCTTATGAGATTATTGAGAAAAAGGACGCCACGTATTACGGGATTGCCATGTCAGTAAAACGTATTTGCGAGAGCATTGTCAGGGATGAGAAATCCATCCTGCCAGTGTCCGCCATCCTGCATGGAAATTATGGAATCGAGGGTATAGCCCTCAGCATGCCGGCGATTGTGGGGGCAAACGGGGTGGAGACGCATGTGCCGATTGCGCTGAGTGATGAGGAAATAGAATCACTTCGCCATTCCGCTGAGACAATCAGGGGGATTGTATCTGAAATCAATTTATAAGCATTTATTCATCAGCTGGCAAACGTTTCTCAGAAAATAGCTGAATCTATTCCTTGAAATTGCCGAAAAAATAAAAAAGGTATACAAGGAGGAGAATGTTTTGCAGTTAAATAATGATATCGAAGTAGTCATTACAAGCTTTAATCAAAAATCCATGATATATGAAGCAGTTCATTCATTGTGCTGTCAAACGATAAGGCCCAAGCGCATGATTATTGTTGACGATGGTTCGACAGATGAAATGTCTATTGATATTTTGCATGAAATAGAAACAGATAGGAAACTGTCTATTCCGTTACGGATTATTCGTCAGAAAAACAGCGGCGTCTCGGCTGCAAGAAACACAGGTATCCGTCAAACAGAGTCCCCATTGGTAGTAGTACTTGACGGAGATGACAGTCTGGAACCATCTTTTATTGAGGAGGTCGGTAAAATATTACATGGAAATCCTTCTATGGTTGCCGCATCCTCTTGGTTACAGACATTTGGTGTTCTTGAGGCAGTCGTTCGACCCGAGGGAGGCAATGTTTCATCATTTCTTGCACGTAATTGTTGTCCGGCAACACATATGTTTCGCCGAGAAGCATGGAAACAATGCGGTGGATATGATGAGACTATGCGCAGTGGTTTTGAAGACTGGGATTTCTTTTTGAGTATGTTAGAAACGGTAAACGATACATATATAGGAATTGTGGAAAAACCGCTTATAAATTACCGTACAACTCCGGCTTCCTCAAATATAAAAAGTATGGAAAAGCGGCTACAGCTTATGCGTTATATTTTGGAAAAACATCGTGACATTTATAAAGAGCATGTAGCGGATGCTATTTTAGGGATTGAGGCAATATCGATGTCAAGGCTGTATGGCTGGGAAAGTGAAATAATACATACAAAGTTACACGGTCAAAGCGTCAGTAACATATCAAAAGAATTTATGGAAAGCCCATCCTATGGCGATGGAGGAATGGCGGCGGCTGTTCGGATTGAATCAATCAATAAATAATGCTCTTTTTTCAGATTTTTATT
>CAJUTD010000044.1:0-1507 GCA_910589635.1 uncultured Lachnospiraceae bacterium
TATAGGGCTTTTTTTGCCTCTTCAACTTCTTTAAGCTGTTCTTCCGTAGGTTTTTCTCCGCTTTCAATAATTAATGTTTTGGTCATAATAAAGTTCCTTTTCTGCATTTGTTGCAAGTCTGGCCGAAAATTAATCGAATGGTTTCTTTTCGTTCTGTAAATACTACAAACAATACATCTCCGACTTTCCCTATCGCAATATATCTGTCCTCATCAACGCTATGCCCAAAATCATACATCTCAATATAATAAGAATCATCAAACACATATGCTGCTATTTCAAAAGAAATCTTATGTTTTTCTTTATTTATAGTATTCTAATTTTCAGCCCACTCAAATTTCATTTTTAACGATTCCTTCATAATTATTCTATTACCTTCTCTTGACAAGTGCATACACGCCTTTGTCAAATGAGGATAGCAGTATACCATTACTTATCTGTTCTGATTAATATAAAATCAACTTCCAATTTGTACTTTTATTTATTCTAACACATTCTGTAGACAATATCTATCATAACATTATTACATCTCACATAATAAAAACCCCTGCAAACGACATTTTCACGCCATTTACAAGGGTTCTCATTCTCATCACTATTCGCCTAATTTCTATGCGTTCATCTGCGCCGCAACCTCAGCTGCAAAATCTTCCTGTTTCTTCTCCAGTCCTTCGCCAGTTTCAAAACGTACAAATCTCTTAACAGCAACCGTCTCTTCAACTTCCTTAGAAATCTGCTCTAAGTATTTACCAACTGTTTGCTTGCCATCTTCTGCCTTTACATAAACCTGATCTACCAAGCAGATTTCCTTGAGTTCCTTGTTGACACGTCCCTCGATCATTCCGTTGATTACTTTCTCCGGTTTCTGAGATTCTTTAGGATCATTCATAATCTGCGCACGCAAAATTTCCTTCTCATGAGCAATATAATCATCACTAATTTCATTTCTGGAAACGTATTTGGGGGAAAGCGCTGCAATCTGCATAGCAATATTAGTCATTGCCTCTTTTACCGCGTCATTGACAACAGCTGTGTCAGCTTCTACAATAACGCCAATTCTTCCGCCGCCATGAATGTAAGACACTACACATCCATTCTCCGCAACAACTTTCTCAAATCTTCGGATATTCAGGTTCTCGCCAATAACCGCCACTTTCTCTACCAAAGCGTCTTTGACTGTCTTGCTGGAGTCTTCGTTCCATGCTTCTGCCATAAATGCATCCAAATCTGCTGCGTCAGAATTCACCGCCTGTGTGGCAACAGCGTCGACAAACGCTTTAAATGTATCGTTCTTAGCAACAAAGTCTGTCTCAGAATTTACTTCTACGACTGCCGCTGTCTTATCATCTTTGAGCATAACTGTACAAAGTCCTTCTGCCGCAATTCTTCCTGCTTTCTTCTCTGCCTTAGCCTGTCCATTTTTCCTCAAAAATTCTACAGCTTCGTCCATATTGCCGTTTGTCTCATTTAAAGCCTTCTTGCAGTCCATCATTCCTGCACCTGTCAT
>CAJUTD010000044.1:1517-26159 GCA_910589635.1 uncultured Lachnospiraceae bacterium
TCTTAACTCTTTTACCATTGCTGCTGTAATAGCCATTTTTATTCCCTCCGTTAGTGATTAATAAATTCGCGAAAAATTACCATAATTGAGGACAGGCAATATTGTCTGTCCTCGTACTTGTATACATAAGTCTGTCGCAGGCACAGCGAATAAATAATTCGTTGTACTGGTTTATTCCTCTACTGCCTCTTCTACAGGCACTGCTTCCTCTTCTTCAATCGCTCCCTGATTTGCCTCTACAACGGCATCTGCCATTTTAGAAACAATCAGCTTAACAGCTCTGATTGCATCGTCGTTGCCCGGTATTACATAATCCAATTCTTCCGGATCACAGTTTGTATCACAGATACCAATCAGAGGAATGCCCAATGTATGAGCCTCCTGCACACAAATTCTTTCTTTCTTAGGATCAACTACAAAAATCGCATCTGGGATTCTCTTCATTTCCTTGATTCCGCCAAGGTTCTTCTCTAATTTCTCCCATTCTTTCTTTAAAGCAATAACTTCCTTCTTAGGAAGTACATCAAACGTACCATCTTCTGCCATGGTCTCAATTGCTTTCAGCCTGCCAATACGGCTCTGGATTGTCTTAAAGTTGGTAAGCATACCACCCAGCCATCTCTCATTAACATAGAACATTCCGCAACGCTCAGCCTCTGCTTTAATGGCATCCTGCGCCTGCTTCTTCGTTCCTACAAAAAGAATCGTTCCACCCTCAGCCACAAGGTCTGCAACTGCCTTATAAGCCTCATCTACTTTGCCTACAGACTTCTGCAAGTCAATGATATAAATACCATTTCTCTCTGTGTAGATGTAAGGAGCCATTTTAGGGTTCCATCTTCTTGTCTGATGTCCGAAATGAACACCTGCCTCTAATAACTGTTTCATTGAAATAACGCCCATTTTCCTACCTCCATTGGTTATAATCTTCCACGCGCTTCTTCTCGAAAAACTACCGTTAGGCACCAGTTTTCCAATCTGCACATGTGTTTACTTAGCAACCTATACACACGCAAGTATGCATAACGTCTTTGGCAATTATAGCACACTGCTTTTTTCCTGGCAAGCCTTTTTCTGCCTATTTTTGTAAAATATCCAGAATTTCATCCTGTGTGGCGCCCGCTGGAATCTCATAAACGCCTACTCTCAGATTCTGATCAGCACCTTTCTGGGTCAAATATTTATTAAACGCCGCTGCGTCGGAAATCAAGCCGGCCTGAAATAATTTCTGGCTAACTGTATCCGAAAATTCGCCTGCCTTGATTTCAATCTTTACAGAACCCTTATTATTATCTGTGGCAGCGCTGTCATTTGGCTGCTTAGCTGCATTATCTGCCTGACTATTCTGCGTATTGTCCTGTGCTTTGTCAGTACTCCCCTTATCAGCATCATTTTGGGACTTACTGGCATCAACCTTACTGCTGTCAGCTTTGCTGCCATTTTTGTTATCGCCCGCCTGATCCGCTTCCTGCTTCTTATTATCTGCATCAATCTTAGTTTCTTCCCCTTTTACCTCCCCAGGCTTTGAGGCTTTATTGTCAGCCTGCTGTTCATCCTCAGTCCCGGAAGCAGAAGAATCATCGGCTTCTTCCGGCATTACCATTCCTAAGAGCCTGGCCCGCTCTATGATTTCTGTATCCGTCATTGTCTCTTTTTTATTTCCTGAGAGGGCAATTCCCATGATAATTGCGGTGCATATAATACCAATACCCAATCCGCGCAAATAGTATTTTAGCTTCATAACTTATAACTCTTCCTCTCTGAATAGTCCAATCACAAGCCTTACCTCTCCAACGCCGAGCCCCAGCTCTCTGGCAATCTCTATTGCCGACTTGCCATCCTTGTATTTTTCCAAAATAAGCTGGTTATGATTTACCTGTTCTTCTTCCTGCGTCTCCGGTTCTGCTTCTTCCGACTCTAAAACTACCTCCTCAGCAACAGACTCCGTTAGCGTAGCTGAAACTTGTTGTATCTGCCGGGCTTCTTGGGCTTTTTGGATAATCTCATCTGATTCCGATAGCGTCCGCTCAACGTTCTGCTCTAATTCCTCCAAATGGATTGCTAACTGTGCGAGATTCCCCGCATATTTTGTCAACTCTGAATGCTTGTCATTCAACATGCTGTATAAAAACATAACCTCATTGTGCGTCTTATTGATAGATTCCAACACGGTATCAGAATATTCTGTAAGTACACGCATTTTTTCATTTGTCTCTTTATCCAGCGCTCTCTCCACGATCTCCATGGATTTCTCAATGGAATGGTCGATGACCTGATCTACCATGTTATCCACTTTCACCTGCGCATCGTTTAGGCTTCTCTCAAGAATTTTCTGCATCTCTTCGGTACTCAGATTAGAAAGCTCCTTCAATTCACTACTGGATAATTTCTCTGTGATAAAAAAACTGGCAATCATCAGAACAATTCCGACTACTAACAAACAAATTTCTAATGTGCTCATCTCAATACTACACCTTCATGTCAAAGCCGCCCGTGTGGGTCTTTGCATTTGCCTTTCCACTGTTCTCTTCTTTCTTTTTTTTCTTCTGCTTCCGGTTATTTTCATATTTATTACTGCCTTTTTCCCTGGCATCGAATTTCTGCTCCGGATTGTCAGAGTCATTAGCCTGATTTACCTGATGCATATGTTGTGCTGTTTCCTTGGCAAATTGTGTCTGTACGTTTTGCTGTTGAAGCATAGGCTTATTGTCTTCGTTCTGTTTTAATGTGCTTACATCCTGGCTTCTCTGCACCAATCCATGAAATTCTACCGGCCTGATAGACATTCCACACCACTCCTTCCTTCATGTTGCTTTTCATTCTTACATAGGCCGAGCTACGATATCACCATGTTCCTTTACATACTTTGTGCAGGAACGCTCAGATTTAATGTTCTTATTTACATCGGAAATGGTAATGCTTACACCGGGATAAATGGTTCCCTTTATTTTGACTTTTGCACTGTTGGACATTTGAATTTTCTCATGAAGGCGCTTCAGTTCTGCCTGCAACTCCACCAATTTCGCCTGCTCTTTTTTAAAATTCTGAGCAATTGTCTGCACATGCTGCACTTTTTCCGGGGTGACTGCTTCCTTCTTCTTTAATTTTTCATTGAAATTTACAAGAATCGGACGCATCTTATCCATACTTTCTTTTACCTTGGCTGCTTCCTGATTTAACTCATCATAACGAACTTTGACCGCCGGCGGGGCTCCGACTTCAATCTGAGTAACTGTTCCCATCGCAGAGCCCATCGTCTGTGCCTCTACAACGTTCCCGGCACGTATCAGGCCGCCGCTTACAAAGCCTTTTTTGCCTTGAACCCGGATATCTGCCTCCGCTGAAACTTGACTGTGCAAAATGCATCCTGTCTCAATAAAACCACCGGAAACTACAATTGCGTTCTCAATAAATTTTGATATGATGTTTCCTTTCGCTTCTACCCTGCCTTTGCTTCTTCCGTTAATTCCACGCTTTACAATAATCTGCCCCCCTGCCGACAAATAGGCTGCCTCCACGACGCCCTCCACAATAATATCTCCTTTGGCTGTCACGGAAAATCCAGTCTTGACATTGCCCTTGATCGTGACATTTCCATCATACACGATATTTCCTGTGGCATTATCCACATCTGCTGGTACATCGTATACATCCGCGACAAACACTTTACCATTTACCAAGCTCGCATGCCCGGTAACATTAGAGCGGATTTCCGTCTTATCCTCAGAAAGTGTAATATTGTTTGCAAAATCCAGCTTCATGGTCTTTTCCTGACGTCCCTGAACAGGTCCGCCATACACATCTTTGCCGGGTTTTCCTGGAATTGCCGGGTGAAGCTTAGCCAGAACCTGACCTGCCTCTACACGGCTGATCGTATTTAACTCTCTGTAATCCACGCTGCCGTCTTCATTTCTCTTAGGCCTCAGATTATGGTTCGTATTAAAGAAATATTCAATCCACGCATCCTCCCCATTAACTGGCGGTTTTCCCTTTGCAAAAACATAATCTATACAATACTGACGATCTGAAACGAATTTCTGAATAGCCGCTGTATCTATACCTTCCGTAATGTTTCGTGACAGCAGGTCTCCAAGAATCTCCTTTTCCGTCATCAGCTCCCCTTTGTTAGACGGTGCATGGAAACGGCAGAACACCAGCATCTTGTCGGCAGAAACCGTTACCTCCATCTGCTCATTTTCATGAATGGCACGCCCTTCTCCGACATAGACCTGACGAATCTCCTGTGTAGGAACAGTAACCGCATCATTTAATTCCTTGAGATTATATTTCGTTAAACCCTTTATTTCCAGATACTCCGTAACCTCTTTCAGCTCCAGTTTCCTTCCGCCATCTTCTGGGGGGATAATCTGGAGCATCACGTTTGTGTCACTGATATCCAGTCTAAAATATGCATTTTTTCCCATTATAACCCTCCGTCTAGTCCGTCAATATATTCATGTATGGCCCCATAGTCTTTCTCATTTTAAGCAATGCCTTTGTATGAAGCTGAGAAACTCGGGACTCCGATACTTCAAGTACATTGCTGATCTCCTTCAAAGTCAAATCCTCATAATAATACAAAGTAATCACTTTTCGTTCTTTCTCTGTGAGCACCTCCAAAGACTGTCCTAAAACTTTCTTCAATTCATCTTCCGCGATAGCGTCTTCCGGCTGAATAAAATGCGAATTGCCTTTAGCGTCCATGACCGGCTCCATTCCCTGCTCTACATACTCATTCAGGGATACCATACTGGTGACTTTTAATTGTGACTGCCAATTCAACAGTTCATCACCGCTCACATTCAGCTCTTCTGCAATCTCCTCATCTGATGCCGTCCGACCTGTCCGCTCCTCAATCTTCTTGATTGCCGTCTCAATTTTCTTCTGTTTTTGCCTGACAGTTCGCGGAATCCAGTCCATTTTACGGATTTGGTCTAAAATAGAGCCACGAATCCTCAAACTGGCATATGTCTCGAACTTTACATCTTTTTTCACATCAAATTTATCTATGGCGTCAATCAATCCAAAGATACCATATCCCACCAAATCATCATATTCTACGTTATACCCCAGATACATACTCAGACGCCCTGCAACAATTTTGACAAGCGGCGCATACTCTACGATAATCTGTTCTCTCAATTCCGGTGTAGGCCTTTTAAAAAATTCAGCCCATAATTGTTCTCTTTCTGCTGTGTTCATTCGAAGCCCCCAAGACTACGGAAATCCCGGCGACGGGCATTCCGTTTTTTTTACCACATTGTCTCTTCGCCTAAAACGAATTTATTCTTCTGTGGATTCCTCTTCCGTCATACCCTCGGAGCGTTCCTCCTCAGTATCGGATCCTTCTTCTGCCTCTTCCGTGGCCTCTTCCTCTGGCTCTTCCTTGAAATTTTTATCCAGCACCAGCTTTGCAATGCAACCTAAAATATAAAATGAGAGTAAAACAATTACGAGCGTGCTCACAAATTGCCCCGACTCCATATGCATTGTAAAACCTAGTATACAGGTGATTAAGCCTGCAACCAGCGTAATAATTACCGGTACTTGTTTCGTCTTCATAACTTATCACCCTTTAAATGATTTTTAGTGGTTTCCCTACTGCCTTTATATAGAATTCTCCCGTCGCTGGATACAGCTCGACGGTTCGCCCATAATTGAGCCCGGTATCCTCAGCAAGCAGCGGAATTCCCAACTGATTCAGCTTTGCTTTTGAGGCAATCGCATTGCGTTCTCCGACATTCCCCACGCCTGAAACGCCTTTCACCTCAAACATTTTAGCTCCACCTGCAATTTTTGCAACGAGACGCCGTTTGTTAGCGCCTGCCATTGTCACCCGTTTAATTAATTCCTCAATTCCTGTGTCTGCAAATTTGGCAATATTTGAATTATTCCTCATCTGCGTACTGTCCGGAAGCATGATATGAGCCAGACCGCCAACTTTGGTAACGGGATCATATACTGCAATCCCAATACACGATCCTAACCCCAGCGTAGTAATCATATCCGGTGCTTTGCATATATTCAAATCTGCCATTCCAACCTTAATTGTTGCCATGATCTGTCAGCTCCTCTTATAGTGCAATTCCTAACGACGTCAATATTTTATCATAGGATTCTACATCAGGCATCAAGATGAAAAATCCCTGTATCTGTACTTCATCTCCAAATTCTGTTTGTATCAAAAGGGCATTGTCTCCATATTGACCAAACTGAATTGCCGGCACACTTAAAATAGCTGCTGCCATATCAATTGCCAGATAAGGTACCGATGATGTGATTACCATATTCGTCATACTGGATAACGCAGACAAATAAGACCCGGAAATAATATTTCCGATTTCTTTAATTGCCGACAAATCCATTTCGTTAAACTCCTCTGCATAATCATCTGGTCTTCCCATAAGACGGTTGACTAGATACTGAGCAGATTCTTTTTTCAGCAGAAACATCATGCTTCCGCCAATATCACTCTCAACTTCCAGATAAATTCCCACCACGGTCTCTTCTTCAGCAGAAATCGCTGTAGGAAGTTCCTGGAATGTTAAAAACTTTACGTTAGGCACTTCCATATTGACTTTAATGTTCAGCATATGGGAAATCGCTGTAGTAGCATTACCAGCTCCTATATTGCCGATCTCCTTGAGCACATCAAAGTACATATCATTTACCTGATCCAAACTAAATTTAGCCATAAATGCTCTCTCCATTTCTCACATGCAGATGGCGAATAGGCTGCCGCAAAACACTATGTGCAACAGCCTTCTCATCCGCTTATACAGCTTCTGTCTCGTCAATGATGCTGTTCGTATCAAACAGCGAAATTAATTCTTCCCCATTCTTTCCTACCCCATTGATAAAATTGCTCTTATTATTCTTTGCATCGTAAGATACCTTATCAATCTCATCCGGTGCAAGCGTCACTACTTCTTTCACTTCATCCACTAAAATTCCCAGCACTCCGTGCTCCTCAAGCTTAAGGATAATAATTCTGGTGACGTCTGTAAATTCATCAGGTTCCAAATCCATCTTGGTACGGATGCTCATAACTGGGACAATCTCACCGCGAAGATTGATAATTCCCTTAAAATAGGGCTGTACTTTAGGCACTCTGGTTATTTTCTGCATACGGACAATATTATCCACATAGCTGATGTCAATCCCATACTGCTCGCTGCCAATTTTCACTACAATGAACTGTTTTTTCCCATCTTCTGCAATAGACACATTGTTTGCCATATCAACACCCCCTAAAATAATGTATTCACATCCAGGATTAAAGCAACCTCGCCATCACCCAGGACTGTCGCACCGCTGATAATCTTAGTGCTGTTGTTAATATATTTACCGAGGGACTTGATTACGATTTCCTGCTGTCCATCCAGCTCATCTACAATCAGCCCTGCAAACTTGTCTCCCTTACGCACGATAATTACCGTAAGGCTTTCCCGCTCTTTCTCGTCCGGCTCACAATCCAAAAGTTGATCCAGCCGTACCAGGGGAATTACCATGCCGCGGATGTGGATGACCTCCTTTGCCTGCACATATTTAATATCTGCCGGCAAAATTTCCTCAATTGTCTCAATGGAACCCAAAGAGATGGCATACTTCTCACCTCTCACTTCTACCATCAAAGCCTGGATAATTGCCAGCGTCAGAGGTAGACGTACAATAAACTTAGAACCTTCGCCAAGTACGCTCTTAACTTCCACATCTCCGCCAAGCGCCTCAATGTTGGATTTCACTACATCAAGACCCACACCACGTCCAGAAATATCGGAAATTTTCTTCGCCATAGAAAAACTTGGCATAAACAGAAAATCAATAATCTCCTTCTGACTCAAAGCTGCTGCCTGCTCTGGTGTAAGTAAACCACGTTCAATGGCCTTATTCTTAACATTTTCTGTATCTATACCATTACCATCATCACTCACTTCAATGATGACATTATTGCCTTCCTGGAAAGCATTAAGATGAATCGTTCCAGTTTCCGGCTTGCCCCGCTTCCTACGAGTCTCTGCGTTTTCCAACCCATGGTCTGCGGAATTACGCAGCAAATGTTGTAAAGGATCGCCTATCTGATCTACAACCGTCCGGTCAAGCTCCGTATCTTCACCCGTCATTTGCAATTCCATCTTCTTATCAAGTTTCTTGGAAAGGTCTCGAATCATCCGTGGGAACTTCTGAACCACGCTCTCGATCGGCACCATGCGGACCTTCATCACAGACTCATGAAGGCCTGTTGTAATACGCTCTAAGTATTCGATCTGTTCATGGAATGCTTGGGAATTAGCGCCGCCTGTACCGCTGTCCGAAGTAGAGCCAATAGAAACCAGGGAATTCTTAGCAATAATCAGCTCACTTACCTGATTCATCAACGCATCTAATTTCTCAATATCCACACGTACTGTACGGTTTGTCACCGGCTTGCCTGGAGTTGATTTCTTTGCTGTTGCCTGTGCTGGCTGAGCTGCCGGCGTGGCTGCTGTCTGTGGCGCCGGAACAGCTTTAGCCTCCGCTGCTTTGACTTCTGCCGCCTTTTTCTCTGCTTCTTTGGCTTCTTTGGCTTCGGCAGCCTCCCGTTTCTCCACGGCTGCCGTCAGCTCATTGTATGTCGTCTTCTCGCCAATGGCTTTCTCAATCTCAGACACTGCCTGAGCAACTTCCAAAATTTTATGTATATCTTCATTGCTCACCATATAGAAGCTGAAATCAAAACCAAACTTCTCATCTTCAATATCCTGGGAGCTCGGGTTATACACAATGATATTTCCGAAATCCTCTACCGCCTTGAACACTAAAAACGCACGCGCCGCCTTCAGCAGACATTCCTCCTGAATAAATACGGTAAGCCCATAAATATTCATGTTTTTCTTCTCTGCTTCTTTCAGCTCTTCTTTCTCTTTCTCAGAAAACTCTATTTCCAAATATTTTTTGGGGTATTTCTCCTCCCCACCAGCTTTCTTTTCCTCCACCGGCTCTGGCTTCTTCTCCTCTTCCTGTGGATTTCCAGTCCCGGCAGCCAAAATATCATTCAATTCTTTGATGATGGCCTCATTGTCATCGGTTCCCTCATCTGAGCTCTCCTTGACATTATCAAGATATGCCTCTATGGCATCTAAACACTGGAATAAAACATCGACCAGGCTGCTTGTAACATTCATATTGCCGCTACGGACTTCCTGGAATACATTCTCCATATCATGGGTCAGGCGCTGCATACGCTTAAATCCCATGGTTCCAGCCATACCTTTTAGTGAATGTGCTGCACGGAAAATTTCATTAATTACATCCATATTTTCCGGCTCTTTTTCCAATGTCATGATACAATCTGATAGAATTTGCAGATGTCCGTTAGTTTCATCAATAAAAATCTCAAGATATTGGCTTACATCCATACTACTGTACCCCCACCTTCTTTATTATTGTTTGTGCTATTTCATTCAAAGGGACTACTTCATCCACAACGCCCGCCTCGGCAATTGCTTTGGGCATGCCATATACCACGCAACTCGCGGCATCCTGTGAAATCACGTATATGTTTTTCTTCTGCTTGAGGGATAGTATTCCGCCTGTGCCATCAGAACCCATGCCGGTAAGCACTACACAGACAATCTCATCATAACCACATGTGCGCAAGGATTCATAGGTGACATTCGCGCAAGGGCGCAGCCCTCCGATCGCTGGCTCATCGTTCAGCCGTATGGCATGGCTGCCATCTGCCTGTTTCTTAACTTCCATATGTTTTCCGCCCGGTGCAACATATACACAGCCTTTTTTGAGGATATCTCCCTCTTTGGCCTCCATGACCTCAATATCACTGAGTTCATTCAAACGATCGGCCATCGACTTCGTAAATCCAATCGGCATATGTTGTACCAATATCATAGGCGCATTCAAATCTGCCGGCAGATATGGGATAACACTTTGTAATGCCTTAGGCCCTCCTGTTGAACAGGCTAACGCTACGAGCACTTTCTTGCCCGACAAACCAGTACGCTCCAACTTCTTAGGCACTTTTACCGGTCCCCCCTTTTCCGTCTCCTGTGCCTGAATCTGGGAACCCGCCTGTACCTTGGCATCATCTGAGCGGATGACCGCTTTCAGCATCTGAAGAATCCTTCTTCGAAACTCATCGCTCTTCGCCTCTATAATATTACAAGGCTTTGTGATAAAATCAACAGCCCCCAGCTCCATGGCGCGGATTGTCACATCCGCATCCTTAGTCGTCAAAGTGCTTACCATAATGATAGTCGCCTTGATTCCATCCTGCTGTAATTTCTCTAGCAATTGCAGACCATCCATGCGGGGCATGTTCACGTCCAACACGACTGCATCGTAAGACGTAGTTTTTAACTTCTCATAAGCCTCAAGACCGTCCCTGCAAACATCCTTTGCCTGAAATGTACTTTCTGAATCAATTATATCACAAATAACCCTTCTCATGAGTGCAGAGTCATCAACAACCAAAATATTTTTTTTCATACAATCACCCTTTTTGCCTGCGCAAACGCTCCTGCTCAAATATAAATTTAATTATCCATTCCCTGTCTTCGGGATTCTTCATCAGAAACTTCACACGGTACTCATACTTCTTTTGAGAATCCTTCCTCTTGCCTGTATGTTTCTTTATCTGCTGACAGGTTAGCACACACGCCACAACTTCCAGCGTATAGCTCATACTCTCGTTTTCCAATGGCAGGGATATTACCATATAATCCCCATTATCTGCGGCTTCATACGCCACAAACCTCATACCGCCACCGCTTAAATCAACGGCAATGGCTTCCTTTGCCAAATCTTCTGGATACGTCAGTCTGTGATGCTCCTTTAATTCTTCTATCGGAGATATATCTAATTCATTTGGTTTAATTAGCAGATAGAGCATATCCAAAGCACATTCAAAACGGTAATGTTCACGCCGCTGAAATTTTTCTAACGGTGTTTTGGGTTCAATTAACAGCAGATAAAGATTCTCTCTAATATAACGGTTCTTGATATGCGCCACACACCGGTAAATGCCAACTTGGGTATAAAACAGAAATTCTAAACGGACGCCAGATGGCAGAGACGCATTCTTACCTTCCCTGGTCGGCATATCAATCTCGATATCTCCATTATCAAGAATATTCTGTATTTTGCTGGCATAAGAATCCGGACGATCCCCTGTTTTCCAGCCCTGCTCCACTTGCTGTAAAATCCGAACTTCTACATTATCACCGATTTTCAAAATACCAGTATTCATATGACACCTCTGCTCCTAATTTCTCTGAAAGATGAAACGAGACAATAAATGTACAATGCCTCTCTTCTCCTCTATGGGGGTTGCCACTCCCTCCAACAAATAACCAGACAATTGCTCAAATGCCTTTGAAGACTTTGCCTCCGGGTATAATATACTGACTGGCTGCTGCTGGCACACCGCTTTCTCAAGCAACGCATCCCTGGGAATAATCCCAACATATTCCAAATCACCATTTAAAAACTGACCGACTACGGCGTTCAGTTTTTCATATATCCCTACTCCCTCTTCCTCAGACACTACCCGATTAGAAATCACCTTTATCTTACTCTGCGCCTGACGGAACTCTTTGTTCCTGTGCAATGCCTTAAGCAGCGAGTAAGCGTCTGTCAGAGAGCTTGGCTCAGAGGTGACAAGCAACAGGATTTCTGGGCTTGCCATTACAAATTCCAGTACATTATCAGAAATCCCAGCTCCTGTATCAACAATAATCACATCCGCCAACTCATCAAGTTGTTCTAAATTGCTTACAAGAAATCTGAGCTGTTCTTTTGAGAGATTATTGATGCCTGTAATACCGGAACCACCGGAGACAAACCCAATACCCATGGGGCCTGGCGTGATAATCTCTTTTATAGATTTCTCACGGTAGATTAAATCACTCAGATTAAATTTGGGAATTGCACCAAACATAATCTCCACGTTAGCAAGGCCAAAATCTGCATCAAAAATGATAACACGCTTTCCACGTTTTCTCATCTGAACAGCAAGATTGACTGCAACATTGGATTTCCCAACTCCGCCCTTTCCGCTGGTAACTGTAAATATCCTTGCCTTGGGCGCAGTTTTTTGATTTTTCTTCACTATGTCTCTTAACTTTTCTGCCTGGTCCATAACCTATTTTCCTCCAAGCAGAAGCTTTACGATATTCTGGGTATTGAAAATTTCAATATCCTCAGGCACATTCTGTCCATAAGTAGTATATGACAAATCCGTACCCGTGTACAGCTTCATGTTCAAAATATTGCCATAACAACTGGTTTCATCTAATTTAGTAAAAATCATTTTAAAATCAAAATTCTCTTTATATACATCTGCGATTTCCATAAGATCGCGATATTTGGTGGTTGCACTTAACACTAAATAAACGTCCTTATCGAATTCCTCCGGTACCTGATCAATCAGCTCCTTAGTCTCCCCCTGTTGCTCTTCGTTCTTATGGGAAAAACCTGCCGTATCTACCAGTATCAGTTCAAATTCCTCTTCCTGTGCTTTCTCAAGCTCCTCGTTGAGTTCTTTGGAAGAATACACAATATTTAAAGGGGTATCCAAAATATTGGCATAAGTGCGCAACTGTTCTGCTGCGGCAATTCGATAAGTGTCTGCTGTATACAACGCTACTTTCTTGCCTTTTTCCACTTTGAACCGAGATGCAATCTTGGCAATTGTGGTAGTCTTTCCCACACCAGTAGGCCCTACAAAAAATACTACCTTTGGCTTGTGCTCCGACAACTTAATTGGCTGAGGCTGCCCAAATTTCAAAATCATCTTCTGATAAATACTAGAAAGAATGTAATCCACGCTGGCGCCTTTCTTCATTACTTTCTCGACCTCATCCATGATTTGATTGACGTATTTTTCATCTACCTCATTTTCCAAAAGGATGCTGTAAATCATCTTCACGAATTTCAAGTTTTCATCAATAGGTGCATCTTTGGGAATTTCTTCTTTCTTCTCTTCCAGCGGCTGTGATAATTTCTTCTCCAAAAGTGACTGAAGATTTTCCAGCTTTGCCTCAAGATTGTCACTACTGCTGCGCTCCGCTGCATTCTCTTTCTTCTGTTCAGCTTCCTGTTTCTGCGGCATAGAATTCGCCCAGGTATTCTCTACAGATGCAAAAACTTCTTTCACTTCTTGCGGCTTTGGAATTGCAAGAGGCTCATCTATTGCCACGTTGATGTTCCCGGGCGCCTGTGCCGGCATTGGCGCAGCAGGCACTGGTGCCTGTGGCTGCTCTGCCTCTTCAATTGCGGCTGTAACCTCAAACACTGAGCTTTTAAAGGAGCGCAGGAAACCTTTGGGTTTTATTTCCTTTACATTCATTATCACTGTTCCGGCGCCAAATTCTTCTTTCGCCAGAGCAGTGGCTTCTGCTTCCGTTTTTCCTTGAAATTTCTTAATTGTCATGAAAGGCTCACCATCCCTACTGATTGTAATTCAATATTGGATTCTACTTCATTATACGATACCACAATCAGATCCTTGAAGTAATCCTCCGTCAATTTCTTAAAGTACATCCGCACAATGGGGGACGTAATGATAATTGGGTTTTTGCCCAATTCTTCTAATTTGCTGATCTCCTGTTCTAGCGCATCCATAATCGCCTTGGTCTTTTCCGGGTCGAGCGTCAGGTACGCACCTTGTTCCGTCTGCTTCACGGACGACATGATTTCCTGTTCCACATTCGGGTCTAACGTAATCACGCTTGTCGTCTCATTAGATGGAAAATATTTACTGGAAATCGCACGTTTCAGGCTCTGCCTTGCATACTCTGTCAGCACATCCGTATCACGCGATGTCGCTGCATGATCTGCAAGCGTCTCAAATATTGTAAGCAAATCCCTGATAGATATCCCCTCATGCAGCAAATTCTGTAATACTTTCTGAACCTCGCCCACGCCGAGCAGCTTGGGAACAAGCTCCTCCACAAGCGTAGGATGGTTTTCCTTGATATTGTCGATAAGGCTCTGTACATCCTGTCTGGATAACAATTCGTCTATATGGCTTCTGATGACTTCTGTCAAATGAGTAGCGATAATGGAGGGCGGATCAACAACCGTGTAACCCAAACTTTCTGCCCGTTCTCGCTGATTCTCGGTAATCCACAATGCAGGCAGATGGAAGGATGGTTCAAACGTTGGAATACCGGATATCTCTTCCTCCACAAAGCCTGGATTCATCGCCATATAATGGTCAAAGAGAATCTCTCCCTCTGTAATCTGAATACCTTTGATTTTAATAATATACTGGTTCGGATTCAACTGAATATTATCACGTAGGCGAATAATCGGCACAACTGTTCCCAATTCCAAAGCAATCTGCCTTCGGATCATAACTACACGATCCAACAAGTCGCCGCCTTGATTTACATCTGCAAGGGGGATAATTCCATATCCAAACTCCAATTCGATGGGGTCTACCTGTAATAAGGACACCACATTCTCCGGCCTGCGGATTTCTTCTGCTTCTTCCTCCGCAGCATCCACTTCCTCCTCGATGGCTTCCACCTCGAGGTGATTATCTACGCTTCTGCCGGCAACGATAAAGCTAATTCCCAACGGCAGGAATAATTTCCATTCCAATGGAGTAGTAATTGCCAAAAAGGCCATAACTGCACCTACAATATACAATACCTTGGGAATCCCAAATAACTGACGTATCAGCGTATCGCCGAAATCTGCCTCCTTAGAGGCTTTCGTTACAAGAATACCTGTCGCCAGTGAAATCAAAAGCGACGGAATCTGGCTGACAAGTCCATCACCGATTGTGAGGACTCCAAACTGGTTCAGCGCGTCCATAATTTCCATGTCACGACGAAGCATCCCCATAGCAATACCGCCTACCAGGTTAATCAATGTAATAATTATACCAACTGTGGCATCTCCCTTTACATACTTAGTGGCACCATCCATGGCTCCGAAAAAGCTCGATTCCTGCTGGATTTTCTCACGGCGCTCCCTTGCCTGTTTCTCATTGATAATTCCCGTATTCAAATCTGCATCTATCGCCATCTGTTTACCTGGCATTGCATCCAGCGTAAATCTGGCCGTTACCTCTGATACACGCTCAGAACCCTTGTTAATAACAATGAACTGGATTAAAACCATAACGATAAAGATAATCGCACCGATAATTAAGTCATTGCCACCTACGAACTGTCCGAATGTCTTGACTACATTACCGGGATCACCGGTATTCAGAATCAAACGTGTCGAGGAAACGTTCAATGATATACGGAAGATAGTTGTGAACAACAGCAATGTTGGGAAAAAGGACATTTCCAACACTTCCTGTACAAACAACGCATTCATCAAAATCACAAGCGCAAGCGAAATGTTCACTGCAAGCATAACATCCAACAAAAAGGAAGGAATTGGAATAATAAAGAATATGATTGCCGCAAGCAAGTACATTGCGACTCCTGCATCTGCTTTCTTCATGCTCTCTTCTCCTTTCGTCTCTTCCTCATTTGCATTTATCTATTCTCTCTCAGGCTGTAAACAAAAGCAAGCACCTCTGCCACTGCCTGATATAATTCCGGCGGAACCTCCTGCCCAACGTCCACATTGGCATAAAGCATCCTCGCCAGAGGCTTATTTTCTACAATCTCAACGTTGTTTTCTTTGGCAACCTCTTTAATTTTCTGGGCAAGGAAATCCTCTCCCTTCGCCAGAACCACCGGCGCCGAATGCTGCTGGGCGTCATACTTAATTGCCACTGCGTAGTGAGTCGGATTGGTGATGACTACGTCTGCGCTGGGAAGACTCTGCATCATACGCCGCTGGGAAGCTTCCCGCATCTTAGAACGCTGCCGCCCTTTGATTTCCGGGTTTCCCTCTGTATTCTTAAACTCATCTTTCACTTCCTGTTTCGTCATCTTCATATCTTCCTTGAACTTGTGCTTCTGATAAACGAAATCGGCTATCCCGATGAAAATATAAATGAGGGAAATTTTTAGTCCGGTATCAATCACGATTGTTCCCACAAGCAAAACAACTTGTAAAAGTGGGATATCATATAATAAAAACAAATCATTTTGATGATCTTTGATAGACGTATAAGCTACATAAATAATGAGCGCTACTTTCACTATAGATTTCACCAGTTCAAACAGGGAATCCTTAGAAAATATTCGCTTAAACCCGCTGAGCGGATTAATCTTGCTGAACTTAGGCCTCATAGGCTTTGTCGTTACTTTCCACTTTATCTGCAAAACATTGCTCAACAACGCCATAACGAACCCAACCGCCAAAAAAGGCGCCATTGTCGTCAAAATAGTAAGTAGAACATTTCCCAGCACTTTACCCGCCATAAAAACAGACAACCCACCGGCGCTCTCGTCAATAATATCAGGGATTTTATTATAAATCAGCTGGAACATCCCTAAAAAACGCTCTCCTACAAAAGAAACGAATATTTTGAGAACGACAAACAATGCAATCAGGCTTATTGCGCTGCTGAGCTCCTGGCTCTTGGCAACCTGGCCTTCTTTTCGGGCATCATCTAATTTCTTGGCTGTAGCAGGCTCTGTCTTCTCCCCACCGTCGCCGTCTTTCGCAAACCATTGCAGATTATATTCTAACAATAAATAGGGTTCTCTTTTCACATTAATACATTCCTTCAATCATGGAAACAATCATCCGTTTCATTTCAGTAAATATAAAATCGGAAATATTGGGAATCAATACAACTGTAAGGAACATGATTCCCAGCCCAAGCAGAATTTTAATCTGCATTCCCACAGCAAACATATTCATCTGTGACGCTACTTTTGCCATTATACCCAAGATACAACTCAAAATCATGCTGCATGCAAAAATAGGAAGGGCTATGCGGAATCCAATCGCCATCATGTCTGTCATATACATAACCATGGAACCCATCAGGTGCTCCCAATCAAACACAGCGCCATTGACAGGAATTATCTGGTATGTATCTACCAGGGCACGCAAGATATAATGGTGCATATTGGTAACAATCAGAAGCATCATGATAAAATAATTATACATTGTGCCGGTAAGGCCTGATTGTGCTTTCGTTGTCGGATCGTACATGTTCGCCATAGCAAGCCCAATTTCCATATCAATAACTTTACCAGAAAACACAATAATGGAATTACAAATATTTGCCGCATAACCAATGAGCAACCCTGTAATTCCTTCTTTGAGAACGATGATGGCAAACCCAATTACTCCGGAATATTCCAAAACTTCCTTTGGCTGTATCGTCTGAAATAAAACAATCGCCAGAAGCGCCGAAAACCCAATCTTAACCCGATTAGGGGTATTGTTCATCCCAAAAAACGGAGCAATGTATACAAACGTTGCAACCCTTACCAGTATCATCAGAAAATATTCAAATGTATATAATGAAAACCCATAGTTTATCATACTGCCTCAACCTAACGCAGATACAGTCCAAAGTCACTCCACAGCTCTATCATAAAGTTTGAGAGCTGCTCCATCATCCAGCCTCCTATGAGCATAAGGCCCAGGAACACAGCAATAATTTTAGGCACAAAGGTCAGCGTCTGTTCCTGAATGGAGGTAACTGTCTGAAAAATACTGACAATAAGACCTATAATCAGAGAAATAAGCAACAATGGCGCCGACACCTTGATAATCAGAAATAACGCCTCTCTTGCAATATCTAAAACCTGGCCTTCTGTTATCATGCGTATTCACCTCATTTTACCGTTAATAAAACGTTTTTACTAGATTTCCAATTACAAGATCCCAGCCATCCGCAAGCACAAACAATAATATCTTGAACGGCATGGAAATCGTCGTCGGCGGCAACATCATCATACCCATCGACATAAGCACCGATGCTACTACCATATCAATCACAATAAAAGGAATATAAATCAAAAAGCCTATGATGAAAGCTGTCCGTAGCTCACTGACAATAAAACTCGGTATAATTACATTCATGGGAATAGGGTCCAGTGTTTCCGGCTCACTCAAATCCATACCTGTCATGTCAATCTCCGCAATGTCACAGAACAACGCTAAATCCTTGCGCTGCATTTCCTTAAACATAAATCTGCGGAACGGCTTCTCAGCCTCCTTCAATGCTTCTTCCTGCGTAATCTCACCGGCATCAAACGGCTTAAGCACATTCTCATTCACCTCAGAAAACACCGGATTCATGATAAACAATGTCAAAAACAGCGCCAACCCCACTAAAATTTGATTGGGAGGGGCTGTCTGCGTCCCGACTGCCGTACGCACAAAATGCAGTACCACAATAATCCTCGTAAAGGACGTAAGCATTATCAGAAGAGACGGTGCGAGCGAGATTACTGTCAATATGATGAGAATTCTCAGATTCCCTGACAAATTCCCCTCCTCGTTGTTCCACATAACAGAAATGCCATTGGTGTTATCTCCCCTGGCATCTGCCCTCTGCGTATTAGGCGGGTCAACTGTCCTCGCATCCTCTAACGCTTGATCCCGCAACTCTCCCGCCGGGGTCGTTGCAAAGGCACTTTGTCCAAAAAACAGAAACAGCGCCATTAACAATGTAACTGTACCAAAGGCTAAGGAAGTCCCACAATATATTTTCTTTATTCTTTTCATCATGTTCTGCCTACTTCCTTGGAATTTTATCTTTCAACTTTGTAAAAATTTGCTGAAAGTTTTCATTCACCTTAACTCCCCGCTCCTCCTGTGAGGGCATCCAAAGCAAATCTTCCTCAGTAAGTTCCGTGAGAATATTTACTACATCTTTGCAAACTGAAATAACCAGATACTTTTTTCCCACCTGGATAATCTGAATAAATTTGTTGTTACTGACACGAAAAGTCTCAACAACCTGAATATTCTTATTCTGCATCATCCCCTGCTGATACTGGCCAATCCATCTAGTAGTTACATATGTGATTGCCAGTACAAACAGAAAAATCAACAATACGCCAATGAGCTGAAAAAAACTATCCCAATTTGAGAAAACTCCCAATAAAATCATATTATCCAACTACTTTTTTCACGGCTTCCAACACACGCTCTGCCTGGAATGGCTTAACGATGAAGTCCTTTGCTCCTGACTGGATAGCCTCAATAACCATTGCCTGCTGTCCCATTGCTGAACACATAATAATGCAAGCAGATGGATCTGTAGATTTAATCTGCTTCAATGCCTGAATTCCATCCATCTCCGGCATGGTAATATCCATCAACACAAGATCCGGCTTGGTCTCATTATATTTCTCCACAGCCTTCAAACCATTTTCTGCTTCACCGGCAATGTTATAGCCATTCTTTGTCAAAATGTCCTTAATCATCATTCTCATAAACGCTGCATCATCACAAATTAAAATATTCTTTGCCATATCTTCTTCTCCTTGATATCACTTTTATTTTAGTTGTTTATTATTTCAGTAATACGCACGCCGAAGCTTTCTTCAAGAACTACTACTTCGCCTTTGGCAACGTATTTACCGTTTACTAACACATCAATTGGCTCACCGGCAATCTTGTTCAATTCTATGATTGTACCAGGAGCAAATTCCAAAATATCCTGGATTGACTTGCTGGTTCTTCCTAATTCCACCGTTACGTCCAGCGGAACATCCATGATAAGTCCAATATTCTCCTGCTGCGTAATCGGATTGAAATCCCCTGCAAATGCCTGGAATTGTACCGGTTGTGCATTCACTGGCTGCTGTGCATACATTGGCATACCCATCATTGGCATCTGCTGTTGCATCTGTGGCATTGGTTGTTGCATCTGCGGCATTGGTTGCTGCATTTGCGGCTGTGGCGCCGGCTGCGACTCTTGCTGTGATGATGCGGCTGCCACGGCGGAACTATCCGCCTCCATGGTCTCCGTCACTCCTGTGCACATCTCTTTTGCAAAAGAAGGCGGATATAACTGCATAATCGTGCTTTTTACCAAATCTCCAATTTCCATCAGGAAAGAAATCTTTACAAACCGCCCTCCCAGGAATTCATCAATTTCTGTTCCGTCTACCGTATCTTTTAAATCTACAAGATCTGCTGTAGGCGGGCTGATATCAATCATTTTATTCAACATAGACGATAGGGACGTAGCGGAACTTCCCATCATCTGGTTCATGGCTTCACAAATCGCGCTCAGATGCAGCTCACCGAGCTCAACCTCTGTGTTTGTGCCATCTCCACCCATCATCAAATCCGTGATGATTTTGACATCCTGCTCACGCAATACCAAAAGATTGCTACCATCCAACCCTGTGGTATAGGCGATTCTGATAAACACGCAAGGTCTTTCGTATTCATCAACAATGTCATCCCAAGTGGCAAAAGTTACTACCGGTGTGGAAATCTCCACTTTCCTGTTTACTAGAGAGAATAATGTTGTAGCTGCTGTTCCCATACTGATATTGGAAATTTCCCCTATCGCATCAATCTCATCCGGTGTCAGTATTTCGTTGCTTTCCTCACCCGCTGCTCCGGCATCATCACTCAACAGAGCGCTAATTTCTTCCTGTGACAGAACTCCATCCATAACTTCACTGCTCCTCTCTGATTACTGATGTAACTCTTACTGCATAACGATCTCCCGAAGCTCCAGGCAAAGCAGTAAATTTCTTGATGTTCCCAACATATACATTCAGTTCTTCTTCTACTTTTGTGTCCAGGCGGATAATATCACCAACCTGAAGGTTTATGAAATCATTTACAGAAATGGTACTCTTGCCCAAAACTGCTTTTACCGGCATGGGTGCCTTGGAAATCAATGACTCAATGAGTTCTGTATATTCCTGATCCCCACGCTGTTGCATACTTGAAAACCAATACTTGGTATTCAATCTGTCCATGACGTCCTCTAACGTCATATATGGCAGACATATGTTCATTAGCCCTTCTACATCCCCAATTTTAATATTAATCGTAATAATTGCAATCATCTCACTGGGTGAGATAAACTGCGCAAACTGGGAATTCGTCTCAATCCTCTCCAGTCTGGGATGTATATCCGCCACATTCTTCCACGGCTCTCTTAAGAGATTGATACAGGCATTCATGATACGCTCTATAATCAATAGCTCTATCTCTGAGAATTCGCGACTTCGATCTAACGGTTCTCCTAACCCTCCCAGCATACGGTCTACCATGGCATATCCCAAATTCGTTGCCAACTCTATAATAATACTACCCGGCATCGGATCAAAATTAACGACACTAAGGAGTACCGGATTCGACAAAGCATTTGAAAATTCCGAATATGTAACTGCCTCTGAATTCATCACATCTACCTGAATATTCTTGCGCAGATATCCTGGAAGATTTGTGGACAACAGACGTCCATAATGCTCAAATATGATTTCCATCGTCCTAAGATGTTCTTTGGAAAACTTCGCAGGCCTTGCAAAATCATAATCCTTTACCTGCTTTTCTCCGTTTTCCTTAATCTCCTCCGCATCTAACTCTCCATTGTTCAATGCGTTTAGCAGACTGTCTATCTCATTTTGCGATAAGACCTCGCCCATTCTTTTTCACCACCTGACATTTTGTCAAACTTTAGTTGCTGCTCTCTTCATATGTATAAGTTGGAAATGCCACACTTACGATAAAATCGGAATCAAACAGCTTGCGCAGGCTTACCAGCACCTCATCCTGTAACTCTTTCTGTCCATTTCTCATATCATCTATCGTATAATCAGATACGATTTTGATAATCTCATTCTTGATGATATCCTCATTTGCAGTAATCGACTCAAGCCCTTTCTTGTAGCCCTTGTTCTTCTTATCCACTGCCAGCGATATAGAAATTTTAGCATAGCTCTTCTTATCATTTTCACTCTTTAAATTGATAGTCAAGCTATCGCCATTCGCAATCTTCACTGTCTCCAACTGATCGATTGGAATATCAATGGCTGATTTCTCTTTACCGCCCTCCAGTTCAAGATCAATAGCTGAACACACCTTCGTAACCAGCTCATTGGCCTTCTTGGTCTGCGGTACAACTGAAATCATAAGGATTGCAGTCAAAATCAAGTTCGCAACTACCAGCGCCAGAATTAGGACACTCATTAAATTCTTTTTCATGATGTTTTTCCTTTCTAATTAGAGTTATACGAATTGTATATCTTAATCTCCACCCGTCGGTTCCTTGCGCGCCCTTCTGGTGTGGAGTTGTCTGCTACCGGATTATATTCTCCGCAGCCCGCGGCATAAATCTTCCCGGCTTCTAACGCTGTGTGTTCCAGGACATAATCCTTCACTGCAAAAGCACGGTAAGCAGATAGCACATCATTGTTCTCATACTTTGCATTACTTATGGGAACATTATCGGTATGCCCTTCAATTTCAATCTGATTGCTATTATAATTTGCTAATATCATTGACAGCTTGTCAACAAGCGGAAGCGCATCCTCACGAATCTGTGACTGGGCTGAATCAAAGAGCAGGGCGCCACTCAGCGTAATTCTCACGAACTGAGCATTCACGTCTACCTCTGCCTGATTGTCAATCTGCCGTTTTGCCAACATTTCTTCAATCTGCTCTGCCATTTCCTCAGATTCCTTCAATCCTGCTGCTTCATATTCTTCTTTGAGTTCTTCCTCTGCAGTCGGTTCCGTTTCCTTATCCTTAGGCTCCGTCTCCTCTGCGTCTGAAGAATTCGTCTCTTCCTTGAAATAATCATCCAGCATTTCCAACTGACTGATGCCAGTGGCAATCATCATCCCCTCTCCAACGGAAGCCCCGCCGGAAGTTAAAATACTAAAACTGCTTTTCTGCATGGAATTGATTAGCTGTTCCCACTTTTCCGCATCAACCGTAGACATGGCAAACAGTAATACGAAGAAGCACAGCAAAAGATTCATCAAGTCCGCAAATGTATTCAGCCATGACGCTTCTCCTCCGCCAGACTCTTCTACCTTTCTCTTTGCCACTATTCTTCACCTCCGCCCTGCTCCAGCATATTCTCACGCATTTTCGGTGACAGGAAGGATTTCAATTTTTCTTCTATGACACGGGGATTTTCTCCTGCCTGAATTGACAAAAGGCCTTCCACCGTAACTTCTTTAATCATAATCTCTGTATCGTTATTTACTTTCAGCTTTGCTGACGTCGGTGTACAAAGCCAGTTGGCAATGATGGAACCATACAACGTCGTAATCAGGGCAATCGCCATACTAGGTCCGACTGTAGAGGGGTCATCCATCAATTTAAGCATGTTAATCAGACCAATCAGGGTACCAATCATACCCCAGGCAGGTCCTAAAGCTGCCCATTTATCCCAAAAGCCAATATTTGTCTTATGCCGGGCTTCCACACACATCAAATCTGCTTCCATAATGCCCCTTACAAGCTCAGGATCCGTACCATCGACTACCAGCATAACGCCCTTTTTCAAGAATTCATCTTCTATACCGTTTGCTGCTTCCTCCAAAGCAAGAAGTCCTTCCTTTCTCGCTATATTGGATAAATCAATAATGTGCTTGATTACCTCACCTACATCTGCCTTTGGCGTCTTAAACACCAAAGTAAAGCTCTTTAGTCCATTTATGAAGTCTGCCATTGTATGTGATGCCAGCACACCTGCCAGAGAACCACCGATTGTGATAAATACAGAGTTCAAATCAAAGAAATTCCCCAACGCTGCCGGTCCCTGGTCTCCACTGATAATACCCAGCACCATCAGACCAACACCAAGTATAATTCCCAATAATGACGCTATATCCAATTCTTCCACCTGCCCTTTTCATCCATGAAATGTATTCTGTCCTTAAAATGTATCTCTCCGATACAAGCCCTCAGGTCTCCTCCCACTTCGTGGGTCCCTCCTCAGGGCAAGTTATTCCTTATCCAACCAGGGAAGACCGGTTGTCATGAATTCTCTCTTATACAATATTACTAAATTTTTTATCTCTTGTCTACTTTCTTTTACAATTATTTTCTTCCCTGTTACAAAAGAAATGACAGTGTCCGGCGTCTCCTCTACAGATTCAATCAATTCCGCATTGATTAAAACCTTCGATTCATTTAATTTTGTGACTTCTATCATGGGAAACCACCTTCCTAATTTGGGGGAACTATGAAACACAGTCCCCCAATTATGATATATTAATTTATATTACAACCGCCAGTTACCGTTTCAGATTAACCAGCTCTTCCAACAAACTGTCAGATGTTGTGATAATTCTGGAGTTTGCCTGGAAACCTCTCTGTGTCGTAATCATCTCTGTAAACTCGTTGGCAAGGTCTACGTTGGACATCTCCAAAACTCCGCTGGACATCTTGCCACCGTCCGCAGTAATGTCCTGGCCAATGCCATCAAACTCACCAGAGTTCAATGTCTGCTGATAACAGTTCTCCCCAAGTTTCTCAAGACCCGCCGGGTTTGCAAATACAGTTACAGCAATCTGGCCTAACAGCCTCCGGGTACCATTATCATAACTTCCGTAAATCTCACCGTTCTCCTGAACAGCCAAACCGGTCAGGGCTCCAAGCCTTCTACCCGTGCCATCAATTCCATTGACAGCGCCTTTGTCTGTACCGAGTGTAGGAACTCCTCCATTATCATAACACCCTGACGTAGAAAAGTCTATATTGATATTGCGAAATTGATTGCCAAGTGCTGACATTTTTAAAATAACGGATTCAGAACCCTACTGTCCGACCCAGTCA
>CAJUTD010000045.1:0-4052 GCA_910589635.1 uncultured Lachnospiraceae bacterium
GGCTGGTTGTATCCTTCTTTCCCTGGAAAATCGTTCCATAGCCTATTGTTCCCTCGTTCTTCTTTACCCAAAGGCTGATTGTAAATGCTTTATTCTCTGCGCTGATAGACTCTGGAATCTCTGCTGCGGTTGTTTTGTTTACATTCAAGCTCTTTCCGCTAATGCTCTCTTCTCCGTAAAGAGCCTCGTCTGCAACTGTAGTATCAGTAAAATTGTTATTGTTAGTCTTTACTGTCTTACCAACTTTTGTCTCATCTTTCGCGTTTGCTAATGTACCATCAAATGTATAGTGCGCTGTTGCACCCTCCCCGACAGTCCTAACCGTGATAGCTTGCGTGCAGGTCTTTTCAGCGCCATCTTCGGTGTAAGTGATTGTGATGGACGTCTTATCAAGCGTGAGGTTTGTCGCTTCCTCTACTACGGCCTTAGCCGTCACGTCTGCATGCTGCCCGTCTCCATAGTAAGCGGTTACAGCGATTCCGGTCTTGTCGAAATCATCGCCAACGATATATTTCGTCCTAGCCGGCGGCGTGCTGACTACAATCCTGGAAAGCTTATGCTCGCCCGCTGCCTTTACGGTCACTGCGACTGACACTTCATTGCTTACGCCATCGTCAAACGCGTAGCCTACCGGGGCGGCAATCGTAGCTTTCGCTGTGTAATTCCCTGCTGTCTCAGCTGCATAGTCCGCGATTGTCCAGAGGTCTTGCGTGTTCTTGATAGCCGGCGCTTCGCTGCCCGCTGCCACTGCTGCGTTGACAGCCAGCTTCGCAAGCTCTTCCTTCACCGCCTCCTCAGGCGTGCCAAAATCTACTTCCAGTGCAGCCGGTGTTACTGTCAGGCTGGTAATCTTTACTGCCTCAGCTACTGTGACTTCCACTTCCACCTTCAGGCCTTCTGCATACTTGTAGCCAACCTCAGGCGTACCTAAATCATAGGATGCCTTGTAGCCATTCTCTGCTTCCGCCAGCGTCCACTTCGACTTGACATTGCCAATCTCATAGGCGCTGCTGTCAGAGGTCGTCACCGCAAAGCTCAGTTTTGCAAGTTCGTCTTTCACCGCGTCTTCACTGGTTCCGTAAGGCACTGTGACTGTTGTCTGTGACGGCGTTACCGCACTGATAACCGCCGGTTCCTTCACCTTCACGGTCGCTTTCCGCTCTAATATCACGGACAGCCTGCCGTCTATGTTGAACATATAGCCTTCGGGGGCTTCCAGCTTCACGGTTGCCTCGATATTGCCCTCAGAGCTAATCGTGTAGTCCTTAACGGTCCACATGCCAGAAGCGGTCGGCAATTCCATGGGCTCCTCTTCGCCCTCTGCCGCTGCCATGTACGGGATCTTCTGCAGCTCGCGCTTCACGTCTGCAAGGCTCGTGCCATAGTCAACTTCCACTTCCGCGCCGTCGTCCGGGGATACTACTGTGATCTCTTTGTACTGGCTGCCGCTTGCCTCTACGCCTTCGAGGTAGTATGCCTCCACGTCATCCGCGGTCAGCACTTCGTTCGTGAATATAAGTTCATCGATCTGGCCCTTGAAATAGCCGTCAGCAGACCATCCGGTCACGCCAAGGTAAGTCTTCATCAGCTCGCCCTTCTCGTTGCGCACCTTGCCAGAGCCGGCTTTTCTGCCATTTACATAAAGGGTTCCTGTCGCATAGTTCTCTTCCACTTCGCCTGCGTCATCCACTACAAGAGCCACATGCGTCCACGCTGCATCCGTTCCTACCGGGATGGCGCTTGAAGACCTTGCAATCGTTGACCAGCTGATGTCGCTGTCATAAGACCAGAGTTTCAGTTTGTTGTCCGAAGGCTTGCCTGCACCGTTTGGATCATTCCCTGCCACTGCGCACCATGTCTCCGGCAGCCCGTCTGTAAGGCCGAACTTATTGGCTGTGGAGATGATCAGTGCCTGGCAGCCCACCAGCTGCTGCTCCGGCTTAAACCATGCGGAGATGCTGTAGTTCTTGGACGCCGTGCCGGCGATCTTGTCAAGCCTCAGGCCGTAAGTGCCGTCCATCTTGAGGGCGTTGCCGTTAATTCCTTCCACGAAATCGTCTTCGCCAAGCACTACGCTTGCGCCAAACTCTTCCGTCGGCACTGCGTTGCCGTTCTCGTTCTCACGCTTCACTATAGTCCCCACGGTCTTCGCATCCTCAAAGGTATACCTCTCACGGTATGCCGTCACTGTGAAGCCGCTTACCTCGCAGCTCTTCTCAATACCGCCGTAACGGAACTTGATGGTTGCGGACGTCGTATCCAAGGTAAATGCTGCGGGCTCAACCGTGCAGTCATCCATGCTGATCTTCTCTGTCTTGCCGCTTTCAAACGTTGCCGTAACCTCCACGTCGTCATCGTTGAAGCATGCGCCTTCCTTCTCGAGCACAGTCTTTAAGAGCTCTGCACTGATGGACGCAAGCGGGTCTTTTGCTGTTACAAGCACTGGCACTTCCGCTGTCAGCGTCTTGCTGCTTGCCTTGTAGGAAATCTCTATGATGGTCTTCTCATCCTTCACGGTAACTTCCAGCGGTTCCTTAGGATAAGTGTAATCTGTGATCTCTTTCGTGCTCTTGTCTGAGAGCGTTGCCGTCACTACCATTCCTGCCGGGTCGAACGTCTCGCCCTCAACATATGTGGTCTTTGTCGGCATTGTGGTAACCTCAATGCTCTGTACGGTAGGCTTGATCTTCACGGAAATCTCAGTCTGCGCCGTCTTGGTGACCCCGCCTTCTGTGTAGCTGACGGTCACTTTCTTGTCCGTCACCCTCAGGGTAGATGCCGGCGTAAAAGTATATGCTGTCTGTGCAAGCGCCTTTGTGGACTTGTCAGAGTAAGTTGCCTTTACTTCCATTCCTGCCGGGTCAAACTTGTCGCCTACGAAATAATCTGTCTTCGTGGGCGCTTTCGTTATTGCAATGCTCTCAAGCGTTTTCTTCGCCGGTGTCGGTGTTGGCGTGGACGCCTTCTTTACCGTCACTTTACAGGTTGCTTTCTTCTTGCTGCCATCCTTCGCCGTTGCAGTGATCGTTGCCGTTCCTGCTTTGACGCCTGTCACAACGCCCTTGGAGGTGACTTTGGCAATCTTGCTGCTGGAAGTCTTCCAGGTTACTGCCTTGTCTGTGGCATTCTTCGGCGTGACAGTGGCTTTGAGCGTCACTTTCTTGCCCACGTAGACTGTGGCGGTCTTCTTGCTGAGCGCCACTTTCTTCACCTTTACCGGGTTCACAACCTTCACGGTGAGGGTCGCTTTCTTCTTGCTGCCGTCCTTTGCAGTTACAGTAATCTTAGCGGTGCCTTTCTTGAGGCCCTTCACCTTACCTTTGCTGCTCACGGAAGCGATCTTCTTCTTGTTTGATTTGTAAGATACTTTCTTGTTCTTTGCATTCTTTGGCGTGACCTTCACCTTAATCTGGAGGGTCTTGCCTTTCACCAAAGTCACAGTCTTCTTCTTAGGGCTTGTAATCTGGACTTTCTTGACTTTGACTTTCTTCGCCGCTTCCGCCGTCGTCGATGGCACGCTCACGGAGGTGAGCACCATTGCCAGCGCGAGTACGAGCGTGAGCAGCCGCTTTCGCGTGTTCTTCACTTTTCCCATATCTCTCCATCCTTTTCTTAATATTTTTGAAGACAGGGCAACGCTCTATCCCTTCTTCTTATCTGCTGCCAGAAAATTTCCTCCTTACAGTCAGACTTATGATGTAATTATCATATTTTGGAGAAAAAAAATCAATATAATATGTTCATTCATTGGTTAATTTTGATATGATTTCCTCTTTTTGCGCGAAATTTTTATGCATTTTTCTACGAAAAAGGTTATATTTTTATGATAATGACAAAAAACAGCGTCCCACTTTCATTCGCTGAACACTGTCTCTTTTTTCTCCCCGAATAACAACTTTCTTAATTTTTTCTCTAAAAATTGTCATATTTCTCTTTTTCAAATTGTCTCTACTTATGAGGAGTATTTTAAGTCAAATACCCCGCTGCAAGCTGACGGGCATGTTTAGCTTGTTTTTAGCAAGTCCGCCCCAAGAAGCGGGGTATTTGACCCT
>CAJUTD010000045.1:4062-25810 GCA_910589635.1 uncultured Lachnospiraceae bacterium
CATTGCTCGCGGGAATAAACGACAAAAACCCCCGGATTACCTTGATAACATCACGGTATACTCGGGGGTTTTTGTCATTTTCTGCATTTATCCCCCACCGAAGCGTGTCACTTCGATAGGGGGATAAGTCTTACTCTAACTCTCTCAGCCTGTATCATGTTAAATTCTGCTTGGTCTCCTTGCCATGCTCGTCAAGGTATTTCTGCACATCTTTCTTAAACTGCTCCCAGGCGTCTTCATGTTCTACATAATAGATGGGGCATTCCTTGCCGGTTACATCGTAATGCCGGATTACATTTTCCACAGGCAGGTTAAATTTCCCACAGAGCCACGCCGTCAACTCCACCAATGAATCGTAAGTGTCCTGTGTGAACTGTCCGGTCTCATCCTGATGACAGCATTCGATAGATAAAGTGTCCGCATTGCGGTCGTTAGAAGCATAAGACATCTCCGAACTGGGAATACACTGCACAATTTTGCCGTCAATGCCTATAACGAAATGGCTGCTGGCCTTCGTCTTCTGTGTGTCTTTCAAGCTCTCGAAATAGCTACGGTTCTGTTCTGCCGTCGTGCCAGGATTCGCCGTGTAATGCACGACAATCCCCCGTACTTCTTCGATTGCCATCTGCGGTCTGGAAAAAGGGTTGGGAGTCAGAAGGTCTACCGTATAATCCGGCGTTTCCTCAATCACTTTCTGCTGAAATCCCTGTTCCTTATCCTGTTTTTCATCGGACTTAACATTCTGCAAAGATATGTTACGCTGCGCCTGTACAGATTCCGGCTTTTCCTCCCGCAGCAAAATCTTTGTCAAAGCAAATACAAGCAAGAGCACACATGCGCAAGAAAATACACACCGCTTGATAATCTGAATCGTCCTCTGCCGTTTTCTCCGACGCTTTCTAGCCAGATACCTGTCCCTTCTCATCCGTTCTTCACTCGTCACTGTAACCTCTCCGCTTCTTTGTATATTTTGGTAGTTCCTGTCCCTTTATACTCACAGTATACACCCATTTATTGCAAAAAGAATTAATATTCTTTAAATTTTTTGTAAGATTATTGTTATTCGTTCTAGAGCTCCTTGCAGCATCTCCTGTGTGTGTGCAACAGATAAAAACATAGCCTCAAACTGTGATGGTGCGATATAAATCCCATGTTCCAGCAGATAGTTAAAATATTCTGCAAAAATTTTCGTATCGGAAGTCTTCGCGCTCTGATAATTATCCACATTCTGCTCTGTAAAATAAAGGCATCCCAGAGAGCCTACATGGTTTACCCGCCAGGGTTTCCCCTTTTCTTTCAACAACCGCTGTATCTGCCCATAGAACCAGTCGCCTTTGCGGTTCAAATCCTCGTAATATTCAGGATGCTCTTTTAAAATGGAAAGCTGTGCCATACCCGCCGCCATGGCGACCGGATTCCCACTTAAAGTTCCCGCCTGGTATACGCCTCCCATAGGGGCTACAAGCTCCATAATCTCCCGTCTGCCACCGTACGCACCTACTGGCATACCGCCGCCGATAATTTTGCCAAATGTCGTTAAATCCGGGACGACGCCGTAATACCCCTGCGCTCCATCAATGCCCAGTCGAAACCCGGTTATCACCTCGTCAAAAATCAGCAACGCACCGTAACTGTCACATATCCTGCGCAGTCCGTCCAGGAATCCCGGTGCAGGAGGAACCACGCCCATATTTGCCGCTACCGGTTCCACAATCACCGCTGCAATCTCCTCGCCGCACCTTTCAAAATGTACTTTGACGCTCTCTAAATTGTTATATTCTGCCGAAAGCGTATCTTTCGTACAGCCCTCAGGCACCCCCAGGCTATCGGGCACGCCAGCCGTCATCACGCCGGAACCCGCCTGTATCAAAAGTCCATCGGAATGCCCATGATAGCAGCCGGCAAATTTGACAATCTTATCCCGCCCAGTAAATCCCCTTGCCGTGCGGATTACGCTCATCACCGCCTCCGTCCCGGAATTTACCATACGCACCATCTCTACAGAAGGCACCAACCCACAGATCAACTTCGCCATTTGGGCCTCAACTGCCGTGGCCGCGCCAAAACTAAGCCCTCTCTCACATGCTTCCCGCACGCTTTTTAATACATCTCTGTTGCCATGTCCTAAAATCATTGGCCCCCAGGAACCGACAAAATCGAGATAGCCATTATCGTCCTCATCATAAATATACGCTCCCTGGGCACGCTTGATGAAACGCGGCGTGCCGCCAACCGAACCGAACGAGCGCACCGGCGAATTCACTCCTCCGGGAATTACTTTTATCGCATCCGCAAATAATCGCTGTGATTTCGTCATTCTTATCCTCCCTGCCGCTTTGCCGGCGCAACTGTCTGCTTATCTTATAATTCCTGTATTCATATGCCATAAGCCGTCTGTTTATCCGATCATTCCCGCATCCATACATTTTGCCAGTTTTTCGGCAAAATAAGTAATGTAAATATTGCATCCTGCACGGTAAGCGCTCACTGCCATCTCGCATATAATTGTTTCTTCCTCAACAAATCCCGCCTGCGCCGCTGCCTTAACCATCGCATATTCTCCACTGACTGAATAGGCCGCCACCGGGACATTGACGCGCTCTTTTACCTCGCGAATTAAGTCCCCATATGCCATCGCCGGCTTTACCATTACAATATCCGCTCCCTCCTGCACGTCAAGCAAAGCTTCTTTCCATGCCTCCCGGCGGTTATGATAGTCCATCTGGTAAGATTTCCGGTCGCCAAATGCGGGCGCAGAACCGGCGGCATCCCGAAACGGTCCATAGAAGGAGGACGCAAACTTCACCGCATAAGACATAAGCGGAACGTTTACATAACCACTCTCGTCAAGCATCTTGCGAATCGCCGCCACGCGCCCGTCCATCATATCGGAAGGTGCAACCATATCCGCGCCTGCCTGCACCTGGGACAAGGCTGTCTTCGCCAGGAGCTCCAAAGTCCTGTCATTGTCGACCTCCTTGCCGCAGAGCACGCCGCAATGCCCATGGGAAGTGTATTCGCACATGCACACATCCCCAATCAAATATAAATCCGGGCATACTTGTTTCGCCTTGCAAAATGCTTTCTGCACAACACCATCCTGGGCATAAGCGCCGCTTCCAACTTCATCCTTATTATCAGGAATACCAAAAAACATTACAGACTGCACGCCGGCATCGCAAAGTTCCACCAGTTTTTCTTCCATACAATCCACACTATAGCGGTACTGCCCGGGCATAGTGGGGATTTCCTCTTTGATATTATTTCCTTCTCGCACAAACATAGGGTAAATAAGCGAAGATTTGTCCACTCTCACTTCTCGTACCATTTTCCGCAGCACGTCGTTACTGCGCAGACGCCGCGGCCTGTAAGTCAAATCCATTTATCTGTACCTCCGTTTGATAACTTTATACAAGCTTCCACAATACCGTCTATGGTTGCCTCCTTTGCCTTCATGGTCTTCATACCAAATTCCTGGGCTGCCGACTCCGTCTGCCTGCCGATGCACACCGCCCGCACCAGACTGTAATCCAACCCTTTTGCCGCCTCGGCAAATCCCCGAACCGTCGATGCGCTGGTAAATACCACCATAGAAATCTGGCCTGCCTCTACCTGTCCTTTTACATCGAAATACTCTGGAAATTCCTCGCAAACTGTACGATAAATAGGTAAATCTGTAACCTCTACGCACGCTCGCTTTTGTATTTCTCGGATAAGCTGCAAGTTTCCGTTCGCGGCGCGCGGAATAAAAATTTTATCCCCATCCTCACAGATTTCTCCCAGCAGTATTCCTAAATGCTCCCCGTCATAAACCTGGGGCATATGCGGACACAGCAGTCCCCGCTTGAAAATTTCCTGTGCCGTGCCTGGGCCAAGCGCAACAATCTTTGCCATTCCCAAACTGCGGATATCATACCCCCGCGCCGCCAGCTCGTCAAAAAATACCGTGACCCCTGCCGGAGAAGTAAACACGAGATAGTTATATTGTGAGAGATGTTCAAACTCCCGCCAAAGCCTTCGGTTTTCTTTTATTTTCTCGATGCGGATGGTTGGATGCTCTAAAACCTGCGCGCCCAGCTGCCGCAGCCTGTCCGCCAGCAATTCGCCGCGCCCACTGGGTCTTGTCACTAACACCTTGCGCCCAAAAAGAGGAAGTTTCTCATACCAGCCAAACCGTTTTCCCAACTCACAGACTTCGCCAACCACGAAAATTGCCGGAGGATGCACGCCCTGCCGCTTCGCTTCTTGGGTAATATCGGCAAGGCCTGCAATCATCTTTTTTTGTCCGGCGCACGTGCCCTGCTGCAAAACTGCCGCCGGAGTCTGCGGCCCCATGCCCGCAGCCAGCAAGCCTCGGCAGATTTCCTCTAAGGCGGAAACGCCCATAAGAAACACCAATGTGCCAGACAGACGCGCCAAAGCCTCAAAATCAAATTGCGATGGTTCCCCCTGCCTTCTGTGCCCAGTCAGGATATGTACAGAAGATGCAAAATCTCGGTGCGTCACCGGAATCCCATTGTATGCAGGAACAGAAAATGCGGAGGTTACGCCCGGCACAACCTCAAAGGGAATATTCTGCTGCAACAGCAATTCTAACTCTTCTGCGCCCCTGCCAAACAAAAATGGGTCTCCGCCTTTCAAGCGTACCACGCACTTTCCCTCCTGCGCTTTTTCTAAAAGCGTTTGATTGATTTCTTCCTGTGTCATTGTATGGCTGCCGGCACGCTTGCCGGCGTCTATCAGCTCTGCATCACGGGGAATCAGCGACATAATTTCCTCTCCTACCAGATGGTCGCAAACTACCACCTGGGCGTGTTCCAGTATTTCCTTGCCTTTTATGGTGAGAAGCCCTACATCTCCAGGTCCTGCACCCACCAGGAATACTCTCCCTTTCATTATTCCTTCACTTCCCTTTTCGCTCCTCTCACTGTTGCTGCACTTCCTTTTTGTTTCTTTCACGATTCTTTCCATTCCTCAGGCATAACTTCTCCCAGAAAACTCTTTTCCTTCCATTGGTTTTGGGACAATTCTTCTCTCATTTCCTTTTCCAGACGCTTGATTTCCTCCTGCAATTCCCGCGCAGAAATCAACCCGCAGCCTTGGCCCCGGATGATAATCTGCTCCAGACCATCCGAAGTAGCAACTACAACCCGGTACTCTCGCCCATGCGTATGGGCAAATTTTTCAATATACTGGTCAGCAGTCTCAGCCTCTTTCGTAAATACAACATGGATATTATGGTAATCCATAACTTCTGTGCGGTGATTCTGCACCCGGTACGCGTCAAAAACCACAATCAGATGACACCCCCGAATCCCCTGATAATTGCACATAACATCTAAAAGCCTGTCCCTGGCGCTATCTATATTATGCTCCGCCAGCTCTTTTAATTCCTGCCAGGCAAAAATGATATTGTAGCCGTCCACCAGAAAATATTCTTCTTTCTTCTGTGGCATTTGAAAGGTACGTTTCGTCTGTGGCGCATATGTTTTCGTGACTGCACGCTTCCTGTGATAGCCTTTTCTTGCCGCTTCCTTGCTGTGCTTGTTGGCGCACAACGTCTTAGAGAGAATAGCCTCCACCTCATCCTCGCCAATCCACGCTTCCTCCTCAAAGCCCATTTCTGCCTGCCCCCCTCTCACTATCCCGGCAGGCTCGTCCAACATATCCGCTGTTCCATGCAAAATACGCTGGACAAACGCCGGCGTCTCCACATGCATATGCTCTTTGACTTGATTCCACTTTACGATAAATCCTGCGCCATGCGCACAAAACACAGAGTCCGCCGGATTTTGCAAATCCCGCTCCGGATCATAACCAATCTGCTCCATGATCTCTTCGGTATTGTGACAAGGCTCATAACCTTTCAACGTACAAGACAAGCGTCCCTCGCCTCTGGTATACTGTAGAACTTCCCTGGGATAATCCTGCATCTGAGATACCGGCGCAGTTCCGGCAAGCACCGCCATCCCGCTCTGCGTATACGGCGGAGCAAAGCTACCGTGCATCCGCTGGATATCTGTCATGGCACGCCCAATCATTTGCTCTGGAACTTCTAACAAAAATTCATAAATAGGCTCTAGCAACACCGACTGAGCCTCTCTCAATCCCTGGCGCAGCGCACGATATGTCGCCTGCCGGAAATCACCGCCTTCTGTATGCTTGAGATGCGCCCGCCCCGCAGCGAGGGTAATCTTCATATCCGTAATCGCAGAACCAGTGAGCACACCTCTGTGTTCTTTCTCCATAAGATGTGTCATCACTAAACGCTGCCAGTTACGGTCTAACACGTCTTCACAGCAAGACGCGCCAAACACAAGCCCGCTGCCTGGCTCTCCCGGCTCCAACAACAAATGTACCTCCGCATAATGACGTAAAGGTTCGTAATGCCCTACGCCCTCCACCGGGCAGGCTATCGTCTCTTTGTACAGAATATTGCCTGTCCCAAAAGACACGTCCACACCAAACCGCTCTCGTATCAGGCTTGCAAGAATTTCTAACTGCACTTCACCCATTACCTGCACGCGAATTTCCTGTAAATTCTCATCCCAAATAATATGAAGCTGTGGGTCCTCCTCTTGGAGCTGGCTCAACTTCGCCATCATTTTTCCGGTATCGTACCCTGGCGGCAGCTCCATGCAGTAAGTCAACACCGGCTGCAAAAAAGGAGCCAAAGCGTCCTCTTCCATGCCCAGCCCTTCCCCTGGGTGTGTTTCCTGCAACCCGGTCACAGCACAGACAGTCCCTGCATACGCTTCCTGCACAGCCTCAAATTTCTCACCGGAATAAATACGGATTTGGTTGACCTTTTCCTGCCCGCTTCCCAGAATCATTTTAACTTTCAGCACACCGCCCGTCACTTTCAGATGGCTTAAACGATTGCCCTGCCCATCATGGGTAATCTTAAAAACCTTTGCGCCAAACTCCTGCGGGTATGTCTTTTGCTCTGTAAAACGTTCCAGCCCTTGCAGAAATCCCTTAACGCCGTAAAGCTTCAAGGCAGAACCAAAATAGCAGGGAAACACCTTCCTCTGCCGAATAAGCTCTCTAATCTGACCCTCTTCCACTGCGCCATGTTCTAAATAATATTCCAACACATCCTCCTGGCACATGGCAACATTTTCCTGAAACTCCTCATGATCCACATCTGAGAAATCGAGACAGTTTTCGTCCAGTTTTTCCCTTAATTCTGCAAGAAGTGTTTCCTTATCTGTACCCGGCTGGTCCATCTTATTGACAAAGAGGAACGCCGGCACCTGATACCGCTTTAATAGCTGCCAGAGCGTGCGTGTGTGCCCCTGCACGCCGTCAGCTCCACTGATTAACAGTATCGCATAGTCAAGCGCCTGTAAGGTACGTTCCATTTCCGCCGAGAAATCGACATGCCCCGGCGTATCCAACAACGTAAAGACCGTGTCCTCCGTTTCTAACACCGCCTGTTTGGAGAAAATAGTAATTCCCCTAGCCCGCTCCAAAGCATCCGTATCTAAAAAAGCATCTCCATTGTCCACCCTGCCTATCTTTCGCAGATTGCCGCTCTCATATAACAACGCCTCGGAAAGCGTGGTCTTGCCTGCGTCCACATGGGCAAGCAATGCTGTACATATCTGTTTTTTGGGTTTATTTTCCGATGACTTATCCATCAAAAATGCCCCTTTCTCTGTTAATGGTGCAGTATTAATTTATCAATGCAAAATTATACTCTGCCACAAAGAAAATACAGGTATTTAGTACCCAGATATACCCCTGATTTTCGTCCCGGCTGAAATGATTCTGCATCTTTAAAATTTCCATTAAATCTATCTGCTCATAACATTTCTTATATCTATCTTCCTCTATCTCAAACTCTCCATTTAAAAGCCAATTGGCCTTACGAATATTATGAAAAATAATTTTTCCCAAAATATCCCGAATGCACTCCCAATATGACTGCCCTCTATGTATATATCCCATCTTTAATAACCAGTCTTTCAATTGGTATTTTAACGTATTTTTACAAATATCACCGCTTAACCCTTGCAATACTTCCTCCAACTCGCGTTCCAGCTCATGTTCTTCTGAAATATTCAAAACTGCCTTGCAGCATTCTTCTCTGGCCTTTTCATCTGTAATCCCAAAGCGTCCATTTAACAAATCATCGATTCTATGAGGGAATTCAAATAATTTACCAATTGCCGTTTCGCTGTCAACCTGAGCTTTATACTTCTTTCCCGGCTGTAAGGACACTGGAATTTTCCTTGTATAAAAATCACAATCCGGCAACGCCTTTAAATGCAGATAAGATTCTATCATTGGATAATTGATATATAATTTCCCCATATCAGCTGCATCATGAAAACACTGCTGCATATCCATAATCTTTTGTTCTGAAAAGTTTGTGTCATGGCGTTCATAATCAAACACTAAAATAATATTTATAAAGTCTTCTTTATAGCATGGAAACTGAGGATGCTGTTTTTTACTGATAACAAACGGCAAATCTATATCGACTTTCTCGTCTGCCCATTGAGAGCCATATTCCTTAGCTATATCTTCATATAAAAGATATATGTTTGTTCCATAAATCCACACATCCTCAATATCAATATTAATTTCTGGAAAACATTTAAAAATCAGGGAAAACAATTTATTCTTTTCATGATTTCCTTCTACTATCAGCAGGTTCCGTCTTCGCCTTCTTACTTCATCCTGATAATTACTCATATTGTTCAAACTCCCCGCTGATATACATTTTCTCAAGGTTATGTCCTTCCCTCAATTCCCTCGGCGTCGCATCACAAAGCGAAGTCAGTGTTCCCATTCTTGATAAAATGAATAAACAATCTGGTCTCATCAGCCTGTTTGTCATTAGATTTGTATTGTGGGACGTCATTATTATCTGGCATTTAGGATATCTTTTCTTAAAGAACCGAATTAAATTTTCCGCCATCTCATAATGGTAAAAAGCGTCAAATTCATCTAGATATACCAAAGAAGCCTCCCGCAATCTGGAAATCACCCTTCTGTACAACGTCACTAAAGCCATCGTTCCACTGGAAGCGTTCTCAAAAAATGGTATTAACTTCTCGTGCGCAAAATACAATTGCCTCTGTCCGTCCGGCAGTTTTCTTAATACCAGCCTGCACGCTATTCCCATTGCATTTAAAAACTCCTCAAACTCCTTTAACCTTTTAGGATTCTCCAACAACTCGTGAAAACTATCATATATTATTTTGGGAAATCCTCTCAAAGAACTGCCTACCGTAATCCTTACCATTCCTTGCACATAGTTGGCCATCTGTATTAAAACTGAATCGTTCTTTAGAGCGACATTATTAATCACCCATCTCAGAAATGGCAATCTAGCTTCATTGGCATCCTCCAGTTCTTCATCAGCCTCTAACGAATGTAAATACCTATCTGTATTGGCAATTTCCGCTTCAATATATTGCAAATTTGTAAAATCATATTTCCTCTTAGCAAAATCACATTTAAAAATATCAATCCCATCTATTGTCAATTGCTCATTCTGTAACTCCTGATTGGACATACGAGAATACTTATAAATTAGCTCCCTTCCTCCAAATAGAAATGTATAAGAAAATACCGCAGTTTGTTCCGTTGAATCAGCATTTAGAAACACTCCATTTGGCATTAACATCTTGATACTGGACATAAGCATAGTTATATCCATAAGCGCCACTCCTAAATTTGTCTTGCCTGTCGCATTGCGTCCATAAATCAGCATTTTACTGATTACACCATCTGTAATACAATCACTACTAAACTGGAAACCGGCAACATTTTGGAAATCTATAGATATTTCATCCTTAAAATTTTTAAAATTTTTAAGCGTAAATTTCTTTAACATTCTGGCATACCTACCTTTCAAACGATTCTCTCACACAAATCTATAATAACAGTATACCCAATATTACAGTTATCGGCAACAAAATACCGTAAGAAAATTACGGCATTATCACTATGACCGTTACATTCATACCCATTTTCTTTCTAATTTAAGGGAGCTTTCATCTCCCGGGCAAGCTCTTGCCCAAGCCTCTTGGCCTCTTCTTTTCTCCCCACCACAGAAGCCGTGCGGTATTCCCGGCTGCCTTCTTCGGCATACAACCCCATCAGCTTTAAAACTTCCTTGCCGCCGCCTGCCGGAACTATCTGGGCATATGCGGCAATCGGCGAACTGCACCCACCGTCAAGAGCGCGCACAAAGCTGCGCTCCGCCAGGGCGCAATAGGCTGCTTTCTCATCAAAGAAGCCCTCAAGATACCTGTAATCTTCTCCTTGCCTTCCCTGAATGGCAAGTATGCCCTGGCCTGCCGCGGGAATCATCTCTTCCACAGTAAAGTAACGGCTGATCCTATCTTCCAGTCCCAGCCGTTTCAAACCTGCGGCAGCCAGCACAAGCCCGCTGTACTCTCCTCTGTCAAGTTTGGCAAGGCGGGTCTGTACATTTCCACGCACACTTTTTATCTTCATCTGCGGAAACAGCCGTCCAAGCTGGACAACACGCCGTGGGCTAGAAGTACCCAGAGGCAGTGCAGGATTTAACTCCGTCCTGCCAAACGGCAGCGCTAACACATCTCTGGCGTCCTCCCTTGGGGAAACGCCCAGAATCGGTAAATCCCCGGGCGTCTCCATAGGAATATCCTTTAAGCTATGTACCGATATATCCGTACTTCCCTCCCGCAAAGAGCGTTCCAATTCTTTGACAAACAGCCCTTTGCCGCCAACCTTATCCAGTGTCCGGTCTAAAATCTTGTCGCCTGTCGTCTTCATCGTGACAAGCTGCGGCTCTTTTCCCTCACAGAAACGATGGATATAGGAAGCCACAACTTCCGCCTGCACGACTGCCAGACGACTTTCCCTTGTTCCGATTTTTATTACCTGCACAATAACCACTCCCGGATTTTCTTTGCCATTTCCGCCACCCTTCGATGGTCTCTGCCTCCTGATGTGATACCTATGGTGATATTTCCCTCCTGCACAATTGCCGGGAAATAGAAATCACATTTTTCCTTATCGGACGACACATTTACCGGAATTTCCTTCTGGCGGCATTCCCGAAAAATGGCGTCGTTCACCTGTTCATTATCCGTCGCGGCGAGTACGAAATCTTCCCCCGCCAGTTCACCAGGCTGGAAAGTACGATAATGTAGCACAATCTTTCCCTGGCTCTGTGCCAAATATTCCAGCTTCTTTGTAATTTGCGGCGCAGTTACTTGCACATTCGCACCAAAAGCCAAGAGCATTTGTACCCTTCTAGCCGCAATCTTCCCGCCGCCAAATACCCGAATATTTTTTCCTTCCATATTGACAAATATAGGAAAATATGTACTCATTTATTACCCCTTATCTTATCCTATGATACGGAAAATGCCTGTTTGATGCTGTCGTAGTGAAGAAAAATCCCCTGTGCGGCGAGCTTTTCTATCTCATCCTTGTCTGCAATCTGGAATCCGGCAGCTTCCTCCTCCTGCAAATGCACGTCTTCCTCCTGAAAATCCACGACAAAACGGTAAACGTCCACAAAGTAATTATCTCCCTCCTTGGGATTTTCCCGCTGATAAGTAAAGAGATAACCGTCCTCGCATCCTGATACGTCAATTCCAGTCTCCTCAAACACTTCCCGGTTGACTGCCTCCCTGGACTCCTCGCCGGCCATTGCAGCTCCCCCGGAAACTTCCCAACAGCCGGGAGCCCACGCCTTTGTCTCCACCCGCTTGGTGATAAGAAACTTGCCATCCGGGCGCATGAGGACACCTAACACCGTCAGATGATATTCCCCCTCCTTCATCGTCCAGTCGTTACGCTTCATGGTACGCCCTGTCCGCTGTTTATTGCTATCGTAAATATCCCATAACTCCATAGTCAATTGTCCTTTCTATTGCCATATACTTGTTCCATAATCTCCACAGCCTTTTGCAACACCTCTTGTTCTGCCTGATCCCGCAGTTCAAACAACAGCTTATCTACGACTTTCCCTGCCGTTTCCCGAAGCTGCTGTTGCAGACGCTCTTTGTCCTCTCCAGGCAGGCGCAATCCACAAAGCGGCCGCTCCATCCGCCAGACTAACTCTTCTGCCGCTTCCATGCCAATCTGCTGAATTCTCGGATTAATGTCCCTGCATTCCTGCCAGACAATAAATTTGTGTATTTCTTCTGCGAGAATTTCCTCTGCCTGGCTGTATTGGCTGCGCATTTGTGGCGACTGCGCCCGAATAGGCAAGCTGTCCATATCATAATACTCTACATTTTCCATTTCGGCAATGGAAGTTTCCATGTCCCGCGGCACAGCTAAATCTACAAAAATCCGCTTTCTATCTGTAAACGCCCTATCCCCACGGTCTGCAAGGCAATCGGCAAGCATTTGTCTGGTAATCGTAATGTTGGGACTTGCCGTCGCCGAAAAAATCATATCGCATTCGGAAATATATCGGTAACGCTGCCCATAATCTATTCTTTTCGCACCTTGCGGAATCTGCACCATTCCGCTCTTGAACTGGCGGACCGTAACAGTGACGTCCGCTCCCTCTTCCATCAATGATTGCGCTGTCAGCTTTCCCATCTCTCCATTGCCAATCACCAGGCACTTTTTGTCCGCAAACACCGTTCCCCGTACTTTGAGGAAATCGACCGCCTGATGAGCCGCCGAGAAATTCGCTTTATCCATAACCACGCGAGATTTCACCTGTTTACCGGCAGTGACTGCCATGCGAAACAACACTTGCAAAATTTTATCCGCACACTCTTTCTCTCTGGCAAACGAAATTGCCTCCTTCACCTGCGTTAAAATTTGGTCTTCCCCCACAATCTGGGATTTCATGCCTGCACTGAGATAAAACAGATGCTTTACTGCCTCCTCATTTTCACGCGTTACCAGATAACACCCATATTCTTCCCACGCCAGTCCCTTGAGACTGCAAAGAAGCTGGGCTGACTCAAGCCTGACGCCCTCTCTGAGACTGAGCCACAGCTCCATACGGTTGCAGGTGGAAATCAGCGCGCACCCCCGGATTTCCTGCATCTGTTTTAACCGCTCCATCGCCTCTGCCATTGCATTTCTGGTAAAGGAAAAACGCTGCCTGATATCAATCCCGGCTCTCGTAAAATCAATCCCTGTCATTTTCAAATTCATAATTATTTCTCCATGGGTTTCCCATTTTACAACGAAAGGCTCTCCGAAGCGCTACCCTGCCTCGAAAAGCCTTTTTCTCTGCTCTGCAAAAGCTGCTGACGGGAATCGGACCCGTGACCTCCGCACTACCAATGCGACGCTCTACCGACTGAGCCACAGCAGCGTTTGTACATTGGGAAGTTCCCAACTGACTTATCCAATATACAATAATTCTGCTGTGTTGTCAAGAAGTTTTTCTATTTAAAATACGATACTCCGCTCTCAAACAGTTTCATGTCCTGCTCCCCGTAAATATTGACGGCAACGCCCTCACCACGGCGTTCCGAATGCGCCATCTTACCCAGCACACGTCCGTCGGGGCTGGTAATGCCCTCAATTGCCATATAAGAGCCATTGATATTCCACTCTTCGTCCATCGTTGGCTGTCCATACTCATTGACATACTGCGTTGCCACCTGTCCGTTTGCAAACAGCCTGTCCAGCCATTCCTTGGGGGCAACAAAACGTCCTTCCCCGTGGGAAGCCGGATTGCAGTACGTCTCACCCAGTTTCGCCTGCGCCAGCCAGGGCGATTTATCTGTTACTACTTTCGTGTACACCATCTTGGAAATATGACGTCCGATGGTGTTATACGTCAGCGTCGGGGAGTCTGCATTCTGCTGGCGGATTTCGCCGTAAGGCACAAGCCCCAGCTTAACCAAAGCCTGGAAGCCGTTGCAGATACCCAGCATCAACCCATCACGCTCCTGTAATAATTTATTGACTGCCTCCGCAATCTTCTCATTGCGGAACGCCGTAGCAAAGAATTTCGCGCTGCCCTCCGGTTCGTCTCCTGCGGAGAATCCGCCTGGGAACATGATAATCTGAGACTGCTCAATCGCTTTCACAAAGCCATCCACAGAATCCCGGATATCTTCAGCGTCAAGGTTCTTAAATACCTTAACAATTGTCTGTGCCCCAGCACGCTCAAACGCCTTTGCACTGTCATATTCACAGTTGGTTCCCGGGAACACCGGAATAAATACCGTAGGCTTCGCCACTTTATGCTTGCAGACATAGACGCTGTCCGCGCGGAAGACGTCGCTCTTAACTTCCTCTTTCCCATCCACTGCAATCGTGGGGAATACTTTTTCCAGCGTACCTGTCCACGCTTTTACTGCCTCTTCCATGGAAATTTCCACTTTGCCGTAAATAAATTTCTGCTGTCCGTTGACCTCTCCAAATACACGGCAGAACTTCTCATTGCCGCATCCTTCGCTCTCTTTGGCGGCTTCCTTGCCATATGATTCCATCGCCTTGGCAATTATTTCTTCCACAAGCGCTACCTTATCGGTGGGAACTTCTGCGATCAATTGGCCAAAATGCGGGGCAAACAGGCAGTCCTTGCAAACATTGCGCTCAATGGTAACACCCAGCTTATTGCCAAATGCCATCTTGCTCACGGCTGCGGCAATGCCCTTGCCGTCCAAAGCATAAGCAGAAACAATCGCTTTCTCCTGAATCAAAGTATGGATTGCCTCATACAATGCCATCACCTGCTCATACATTGGCAAATCATATTCGTCTTTGGCAATCTTGAAAATCATCAGCTTATTGCCCACCTTTTTCAGCTCCGGCGTGATGATATCCTGCTCCTTCGCTACATCCACCGCAAAAGACACTAACGTCGGCGGAACATCAATTTCATTAAAGGTCCCTGACATGGAATCCTTGCCGCCAATGGAAGGAAGCCCAAATCCAATCTGCGCGCTGTAAGCGCCGAGAAGCGCGGCAAATGGCTGGCTCCAACGGCTGGGCTCCTCGCTCATCCTGCGGAAGTACTCCTGGAAGGTAAAGCGGATTTTGCGGTAATCGCCGCCCGCCGCCACAATTCTTGCCACGGATTCAAGCACTGCATAAACAGCGCCGTGATAGGGGCTCCAGGATGACAGATAGGGGTCAAAACCGTAAGACATCATCGTCACGGCATCACATTTCCCCTCAGCAACCGGCAGTTTCGCCACCATGCTCTGCGTCTCTGTGAGCTGGTATTTGCCACCGTAGGGCATGAATACGCTGCCCGCCCCGATAGAACCGTCAAACATTTCCACAAGCCCCTTCTGAGAGCAAACGTTTAAGTCAGAAAGCATCGACAGCCACGCAGCCTTAACGTCTTCCCGCCCCAACGCTTGTGCCACAGCCGGAATTTCTATTTTGTCAAAGAAATTGTCTTCCTTAACCGGAATGTCCACAGATACAGACGTCTCCTGATGCGCGCCGTTGGTATCAAGGAAAGCTCTGGAAATATTGACAATCTCCTTGCCCCTCCACTCCAACACAAGTCGCGGTTCCTCGGTCACCACGGCAACCTCAACAGCCTCTAAATTTTCTTCTTTCGCATAGTCGAGAAACTGTTGCACGTCATCCGGTGCAATCACGACCGCCATACGCTCCTGAGACTCGGAAATGGCAATCTCCGTACCGTCCAATCCGGCATATTTCTTAGGCACCTTATCAAGCTGCACCTTAAGCCCAGGCGCCAGCTCACCAATCGCCACCGACACACCGCCTGCACCAAAATCATTGCATTTCTTGATAATATGCGCTACCTCTTCCCTGCGGAATAATCTCTGAATCTTACGCTCCGTCGGCGGGTTTCCTTTCTGCACTTCCGCACCGCAAACAGCGGTAGATTCCGTGTTATGCGCCTTGGAGCTGCCAGTCGCGCCACCGATTCCATCGCGACCCGTTCTTCCGCCCAGCAAAACGATAATATCTCCTGGGTCAGAAGTTAAACGCTGCACGGCGCGCCTTGGAGCTGCGCCCATAACTGCGCCAATTTCCATACGTTTCGCCACATAATCGGGATGATAAATCTCCTTGACATAGCCTGTGGCAAGCCCAATCTGGTTCCCATAAGAGCTATAACCATGCGCCGCTGAGCGCACTAATTTCTTCTGGGGAAGTTTGCCCTCCAACGTCTCTTTCACAGATACCGTAGGGTCTGCCGCTCCGGTGACGCGCATCGCCTGATAAACATAAGTACGACCGGAAAGCGGGTCGCGGATCGCGCCGCCAAGGCAAGTTGCGGCCCCGCCAAACGGCTCTATCTCCGTAGGATGGTTGTGCGTCTCATTCTTGAAATTCACCAGCCATTCCTCCGTCTGTCCATCCACTTCAACCGGAACGACAATCGAGCAGGCGTTGATTTCATCCGATTCTTCCTGGTCGTCGAGCTTTCCTTCTTTCTTGAGGCGTTTCATTGCCATCAGGGCCAAATCCATCAGGCAGACAAATTTATCATCTCTGTCTTGATAGATGTCTTCATACGTTTGCAAATAATCTTTATAGGTGTCCTCCAGCGGTTTACGGTAATAGCCGTCTTTAAATGTTACATCCTTAAGCTCTGTGGAGAATGTAGTGTGACGGCAATGATCGGACCAATAAGTGTCAAGGACACGGATTTCCGTCATGGAAGGGTCGCGTTTCTCCTCTCCCTTAAAATAATTCTGAATATGCTGAAAATCCTTGAAAGTCATAGCAAGCCCCAGAGAATGATACAAAGATTTCAATTCCTCCTCAGACATCTGTAAAAAGCCGTCAAAAATCTTCACGTCCTTTGGCTCCTCAAATTCATCCACCAAAGTCTGCGGTTTATCCAGTCCGGTTTCCCTGGAATCCACAGGGTTGATGCAATGGCTTTTAATCGCCGCAAGCTGCGCTTTATCTATCGTTCCTTCAATCACATATGTTGTGGCGGAACGAATAATCGGCTGTTCGTTTTCATTTAACAATTTCACGCACTGTTCTGCGGAGTCTGCCCGCTGGTCGTACTGTCCTGGAAGATATTCTACGCTGAACACCTCAGCGCCCTGCGCGTCAAATTCTTCCTCATATACCTCGTCAACTGGAGGCTCCGAAAATACAGTTTTCAAAGCCTTCTGATATGTTTCCTCCGAAATATGCTCCATATCGTAACGAATCAGAACACGCACTCCGGTCACACTTTTGATACCCAGGTAGCTCTTAATCTCCGATTGCAGTTCCTTTGCCTGAATCGCAAAAGCTGGTTTCTTCTCCACAAAAATACGTCTTACGTTGCCCATAATTTCCTCCTAAATTGATGTTTTATTTTCGTGCGGCTTTTTTCTCTTTCTTTTCCTGATACATAATCGCATCCGCCTCGTTCACATAGTCTTCCAGTTTCTTGGATGATTCTTTATCTGTAATTACATAACCTGCGCTGATGCTGAGATTGCTAAGCCCCACCTGATTCCCGGTTCGTTCTACTTTATGGCGGATGCTTTGAATCATGGCTGCAATCTCCGGTTCTGGCAATTCCTCACAGATCACGAGGAACTCGTCTCCTCCCAGACGAACCGGAATCCCCTCCTCATTGAGCGTACTTTTGATGGCGTCCGCCACCGCCCGGATGGCAAGGTCGCCCATATCGTGTCCCAGATTATCATTGATAAATTTTAAGCGATCCAGGTCAATAAACAGAATCAGCAGATTATTGGCCCTGCGCTTGTCCTCAAACAATGTCCCCGCAAATTTACGGTAACCCATACGGTTATACATACCAGTCAGTGTGTCGCGCACATAAAGATTTGATAACCGCTCGTTCATACACTCTAACTTCTCATGCCGGTTGAGATTCTCCATAGCCTTCAGCAATGCCCCAAGAATATGGTGAAGATATTGCCGCTCCATCAAATACACTGCATTGCGGATAACAAGATATCCAATCGTCCACTGCCTGAAATGCAATGGCAAAAACAGAAAATTAGCTCCAGCTTCCTCACAGTCAAAGACTGGAAAAATACCTTCAAGTTCCCGCACCTGCATCTGCCCCGGCCGCAGCTTTAATTTATCTAAAACTTCCGGGTCTTCATAGGAGAATTCCATCGCCATCTTGTCTGGATAACCTTGAATACAGTACTTTTCCTTCTCTACTATAAATACCTCTGAGCTTTCCGCCCGGTTCTTAAACTCATTCATTTCAGGGTCCATTACCAAGTACATGGCGTCGCATTTCATGGAAGGCAGGCACTTGAGCACACAGTTCATCATCTGGGAAAAGGTACTGCATTTTAAAAGCTCGTATTCCAGGGAAATGATGTCTTCCAGAAATCCATCCGTCTCAATCTGATAAATAATCTGCCCTTTCAAATACTGCCTGTCCTGCCGGTTATAGTCCGCATGGCAGCCGCAACTCTCCCAAAATTTATACTCCACATCTGTATAGTGGAACCTGGACGGCTTTTCCCCATTCCAAATATCAAGCAACAGCTGTGCACAGAGATATCCAGCCTCCTCCCGGACATGGCTGACAGTCGTAATCTGAGGCGTATAGAATGCAGCCTTATCAAAATTGTCAAATCCGGTAATCAGAAAATCTTCCGGCGCATGGTAACCTGCCTTGGCTGCCTCCTCACAGACGCCTACAGCAATGTTATCATTGGCACAGACAATGGCATCGGGAAGCTTCCTGCCGCTCTCCATGAAATGCCGAAATCCATTGACGCCGCATTGAAACTCATAATTGCCATAATAAAAATCGGCTTCCTCCCAGGCTATCCCCTGTTCGTCCAAATACTCCCGGATACCCTCGACACGCTTCATGTTCTCATAATTATCCATAGAACCCATGATAAACCAAAATGTCCGGCAGTTATGCTCAATCGCCAGGTGCTCCACCATCCCTGCTATGGCGCTTTTATTGTTGAGCCCTACATAATAGAAATCACTGAGCTCCTTGCCAATGGAAATTACCGGCACACCTGCATGTTCTGCCTTTTCCACTACTTCCTCTATCACAGATTCCATTTCAACATTCGTCAAATCCAAGATAATTCCGTCAAATTCACTCAGATTAGGCAGGCGGAAAATATTGTATTCTCCCTCGTTATATTTCTCATCATGGCTCCAATTCCCGGAACTATCAAAAATATAGAGGCTTACTTCCTCCTCTGTCTCCTGAATCCGCTCTAGAATTCCGGCGGGCCATGCAAACGTAAAGTATCTTTTCCATCCATCCATCAGTAATGCAATTTTTCTCAACTTACGCCCTCCCTGCTCTAAGTCAATAATCCCATTTGCGCACCCCAGCGCGTATAATATCTTTTGATATAATATCTTCCGACTATTATACCATAACAAAAATAAAAGTTGTATAGCTTTCTTTTATTTTCATGTATAGTATTTGCTGCCTGTGGAAAACATCTATGGTATTAAGAGAAATGAGGTGCTTATTGTTATGAAAATTATGCTTAACCATATGCTTGATGAAAAAGGTATGTCACAAAACCAACTTGCCAAAGATACCGGGATCTCCCTCAATACACTGCGCAATTTAAATCACGGCAGAACAACACGGATTAGTTTTGATACATTAGAAAAAATCTGCAAGTGCTTAGGCTGTGGTGTCGGTGACATCCTCTCTCTTTAAAAATATTATTTTCAATTGCCTGTTGCGCCATAAGCGCTTTTATCATTCTGTGGCAATACGCCAAAAAGTTCCCGGATTTCACTTTCCGGGAACTTTTAACTATGTCTATATCTTTATTTGCTGAAATGTCGTGATTATTTATTGACTTTCACTTTCTTAGATGCGCTCCAGCCGCTTGTGAGCTTCTTGCCATCCTCTGTTCGGAATGCTCTCACACGAACATAATATGTCTTCTTCTTTGTAAGTTTACTAATGGTTGCTTTCGTGGCTTTGGCTCCGTTTACTTTTACGACTTTATTTCCCTTCTTAAACTTACTGTTTGTAGAATACTGCACCTCATATCCTTTAGCGCCGGCAACTGATTTGAACGTAACCTGGATTTTCTTGCCTTTGGCATTGGATAACTTGGAAAGGCCTGGCCTTTTCATAGTGGAAACCCGCAGATTCAGCTTGCCCATATTGCGATGCGCATTCTTCGTAAACGTTTTTTTATCCCAGCCGCCATAAGACTCATTGCCCGTAACTGCAATATAATAAGTACCAGCGGAAAGCGTCATGTCAGAAGACGCCGCTGTCTGATAATAAGTATGTTCAGTCAGGTTAAAATACGTGATAAGTTTGTTCGTCGACTTATACACAGTAACACCGGTCGTACTTAATGGAAAATTGTCAATGCCCATTGGATTTTCCAAAGATGCGGACACCCTTGCCGTCGTCCCTTCTGCTACCGTAAACTTAAACCAACTCGTCCTTGTAGAACTGCTGAGGAAACCGGTAACGCTCTTGTCAGTCGAAATCGCTTTCGCCCTCGCCTTGGAACCATTCTTCGTTGCAGTCAAATTGACGCTCTGGGCCGCAACGGAAAGCCGGAATTCTCCATAAGAATCTTCTGCATTATGATCCCTGATATCTTTGGCAAAATGAACCCAATAAGTTCCTGCGTCCAAACAGAAATATTTACTTACCTTACGATCCGCATAAATTTGCGCATCCACATCATTATTTACGAGATTTGAGCAATTCGCATCAGAGTAGACAGCAAAATGACGAATATTCCCAAGATTATCGTGGTACTCATTTTGAACCGTAGAGAAAGCCGAAACGTAAACATACGACGGCTTCGACAGTGTAAACTGCACTACCTTGCTGTAGGCTCCGGTTCCCACCTCATAATTTGTCGAACTAACATTCTGTACGTCCGTAATATCCGCAACCGGCGTAACTCTGATTGTCTCCGCCGCCAAAACCTTCTGCGGCGTCAGGCTGGCAGCTAACAGCATCATCATTCCAGCCAGCAAGTAATAAATTTTCTTCATAAACTATACCTCTTCCTTTCTGCACTTTCCTCTCCAAGAAAAGTTATATTATATGCCCTTCCATTTTTTAGAATACCATAAGATGAATCATTTGACAATAGCCACATTTTTTTGACTTTCCCCATTTTGTATTTTTATAGTACCAAAAGGTTTCCAACACAAAGTGATGAAAACACTTTGGTACTAGAATATCGACTATTATAAAAAAATGGGAATTGATTTATGTATTTGTAAGATACTGAACAAGCAAAATATGAAATAACAAAAACAGCAAAAAGCCTTGATTCTACTGGCTTCTTGCTGTTTTACCATCATGAGGCATCGGGGATTCGAACCCCGGACAACTTGATTAAAAGTCAAGTGCTCTGCCAACTGAGCTAATACCCCATATATAACTGGGCTAGCTGGATTCGAACCAGCGAATGCAGGAGTCAAAGTCCTGTGCCTTACCGCTTGGCGATAGCCCAATACTCATGTGCGGTGATGCCTAGACCAAAATCCCAACTACGAGGTCCATCCTTAGTCCATCACAAAAGGTGGATACAGGGATTCGAACCCTGGGCCTCCAGAGCCACAATCTGGCGCGCTAACCAACTGCGCTATACCCACCATGTTCCAGGGAAAAACCCTGAATTCATTCTCTCTACAGAGAAAACGTGCTCGAAGGGATTCGAACCCCCGACCCACGGCTTAGAAGGCCGTTGCTCTATCCAACTGAGCTACGAACACATGGTATCGGCACGCGACGCTTAACGTCACCTGCCATGTAGTCGGAAAGCATCTAAAAAATGCTACGCATTTGCCTTCCTCCTCAAGCGGGTGATGGGAATCGAACCCACGTATCTAGCTTGGAAGGCTAGTGTTCTAC